>NZ_BAABBA010000003.1:0-331154 GCF_039537705.1 Georgenia daeguensis | reverse complement strand
AGACGGCTGGTTCGTGACCATCTCGACCGCACAGGACCCCGACAGCGCCTTGCAGCTCGAGGAGCTTGTCCAGGGAACCTGGCACCCACTGCCTTGAAACTCTCGCACCTGCTGCAACTCCCGTCAGAAAACTGGCAGCGAGACGTGTTGCAGGAGGACGAGTAGCCGTCGTGGTCGCTGGATTGAACATCGGCGAGGACGCCGCAGAGGCGGTAATCAGCATGCAGTTCCGTCGCCTGAGTCGCCGCGAGCGAACCCCACTAGAAACGGAGATCGAAGACCTCGTCGAGGCGCTCTCGCCCTAAGACCGAGGCCGCTGCCTGTGCTTCGACTCCAGGTAGTTGACTGATAGAGCCGGATATCAGTGAGGCGGGAGTAGCACCCAAGGGTGACACCAAACCCGCGGACATTTGGGCGTTCAAGCGTGGGAGTATCCCTGCCATGAATAGGCCCGTTGACGACGCTTCCGGCGCCCCAGGCGAAGCCGACCGTACGGCGATCGACTGGAGGAGGCTTGACCTCGATGGCGCGTTCGCCCTTGCTGCTGAGGCCGACGACGGCCGCGATGATGTGCCCGGTGTGCTCGCCCAGGCCAGGGATGGCGAAGCGTCGTTCGTCCTGGTTGCGGTGCCCGCCAGTCGGGAGTGGGCAGTTACTCACCTGTTCTTCGCAAGTGGGGGAAAGCGTCGCCATATGAATCTGACCTCCTTGGTTTCCACCCTCGACCGGGAGGTCACCGAGGTCGGGTGTGCCTACGAGCACTCAGATCGGGGACCCAGGTACCACTACGCAGTCATCCGCCGGTCGGCGGTGGCAGAGATCAGGTGCCGCGTTGACGACGGCGCTTGGAGGTCCGTAACCAGGGGCGTAGAGGGCTGGTTCGTGACCATCTCGACCGCACAGGACCCCGACAGCGCCTTGCAGCTCGAGGAGCTTGTCCAGGGAACCTGGCACCCACTGCCTTGAAGCTCTTGCATCTGCTGCAACTCCCGGTAGTTGACTGGTAGAGCCGGATATCGATGAGGCGGGAGTAGCACCCCTCACTGGCACCCCCGGCTAGACCCTCCGAAGCAGGAAGGACGCAGAGAACCCTTCACATACCTTCGCCACGAAGGTATGTTCGCTGACATGCCAAAGCGACTCCAGGAACCCGCCTTCCTGATCCTCTCGGCACTCACAGGGAAGCCGCTGCATGGCTACGGGATCGCCCAGGCGGTCAGCGAACTGTCGGGCGGTGACGTGACGTTGCGGGTGGGCACGCTCTACGGAGCGTTGGACCGGTTGAGCGAGCGCGGCTGGATCGAGGTTAACCACGAGGAAGTGGTGGATTCCCGGTTGCGGAGGTACTACCGCCTGACCGACGCCGGGGCCGAGGTGCTCGCCACGGAAGCGGCCGTGCTTGAGCGGCGCGCGACTCGAGCGCTGGAGCTCCTCGGTCGGCGGCGCCCGACGGTCGCACGGGGGATGGCATGACCACAAACAGTGATGGGCTGGAGAGCCAGTACCGCCGTCTTGTCAGGCTCTTTCCGCCGACCTATCGAACCGCCAAAGGCGAGGAGATTGTGACCGCCTTGATGGACGGCGCGAGACCGGGGCAGGAGCGGCCGGGGCTGGGGGAGCAGTGGGACATTCTCCGCGCGGTGGTCCGCCGGTGGGCGCGCGCGGGCCTCTTGCCGCCGCCCCAGGCGAGGGCTGACGCCCTGGCCGTACTCGCCGTGGTGATGCCATTCGTCCTGCTCTACCCGGCGGCGAAAGCTGTCTCTTTGACGGTGACAAGGGTCGCCTTCACGGGTGCGCTACCGGCGCTCGACGTCGCCCCCACGTGGCCTGCCTGGGTGGTCTGGATCTTGGGCCTTGTAGCGCTGCTGCTCGGTCGCCGGCGGGTGGCCCTCGTCCTGCTCGTAGCGTCAGCCGCGTTGATGGCTCTCACGCTCGGTGCGCTGCTCGCCCATGGGAGCACCCTCGATGTGCTGCGGGAGTTCGGCTGGTTGGTGGGGCAAGCTGTGGCGCTTCTGGCTGTCGCAGCCACCGGTGCGTCGCCCCGCGGCAGATGGCGGATGTCGGCACTCCTGGTCACGGTCGTTGCAGTGGCAGCTTCGATGTACTCCGCTTGGATGCCGCACAACCGGCCGCTGATGTGGACGCTCGGCGGGTTCGCGCTCGTAGCCGCGGGCGCCGCACTGCTCCTCACCCGGCACCGCTACGCAGCACCTCCCATCGCGACAGTCGTAGCGGCTCTCTATGTCGGCCGGTTCGGGCTGGGCGCGGCCGAGCGCCGGATTCCTCTCGAGGGGTTGCAGCTCGATGTGGGAACCATCGCCATGCTCGTGCCCGTACCGCTCCTGACCTACATCGCCGCCGCGGTGGTGCTCTCGCTCGGGCGTCACCTTGGGCGGGCTTCTCGCAGCTCACCGTAGGTGCCGCGGTGGACTCTCAGCGGGCGACGACGGCAGTCCGTCAGACGGCTGCGATCCAGAAGATCGAGCGAGAACGCAACCGCTGATCTTCTGGCGGTCAGCGGCGCGTAGCGATGTAGCGGCCGTAGGTGTTCGCGGCTGCGACGGCGTGCCGCTCGAGGGTGGTCTGGTGGTAGCCGAGGATCTCGGCGAGGACCGGGATCGGGCTCGTCCGGGCCAAGTCGGCGAGGGTGCCGAGCCGGGCAGCCCGGGTGGAGCAGACGGTCTTGAGGCGTTGACGCAGGTGCGCGGCGCTGAGATGGCGGCCGGGGGAGTGGCCTCTGAAGATCCACGGACTGTGGGGGTGCGCAGCCGTGCGGCCGTGCCCGGGATCGGCGAGCAGCTGGCGCAGCGGCTCGTCGAGCGGCGGCGGAAGATCGACGGGCGCTTCGCCGAGGGTGATGGTGGCCAGGTCGTCGGTGACCGTGGCGTCGTCCCAGGTGAGGCGGACGACGTCCTCGACCTGCTGGCCCAGGACGAGGACGAGGATGGCAGCGAGGCGGTCCCTCGCGGTGAGGTCGTCGTGGTGGACGACGGCCTGGACAGCCGCGGCCTGCTCGGTCGCGGGGAGTTTGTCGGCGGTGCCGCGGCGGTGGGGCTGCATGCGCAGGTCCGGGTCGACAAGGTGCGCCTTGATGGCCCAGGCGAGGAAGCGGCTGGCGAGCTCACGGGTGGTGGGCCCGCCGGCCTGCCAGGCATCGAGGTCGGCCTGCGTGAGCCGGCTCAGCGTGGTGCCGCGGGCGCTGAGCCAGGTCAGGAAGTCGATGGTCACGGTCGTGGTCTGCTTCGAGCGCAGGAAGGTGCCCTGGGTGACCGCGCCCGGCGCGGCGTTCATGCGGCGGACGAGGTGCCAGCGGACGAACCGGTCGACGACGTCGCGGTGCTCACCTGCTGGTAGCCGCTCGAGCGCCTGGCCGCTCCAGACAGTGAACCGGGCCAGCAGCTCGTCGCGGCGAGGTAGCGCGCCGTGCTCGACCAGGAGGCCACGGACGTAGTCCCGGGTGCGCGAGGCCGGGAGCTGATCCAGTGCCTCGTGAGTGATGGCGTGTGCGACGGCGAGGTGCTGGAGGAACGCGGTGACGTGGGGCTGCCGGATCCAGGTCAGGCCGCTGTTGGCGCGTTCCATCGACTTCAGGGCCGTCGCCATCGGCAGGAGCTCGGGAGAGACGGTGCCCGTGGCGGGATTGGTCAGCAGCCGGTCGACGGACGCCGCGAGCACGCAGGTCCAGCAGCGGCCGCCGTCGTAGAGCTCGTCCTCCGCCCCGCAGGCGCGGCAGTCGACGTTGAGCCGAACACCTGAGCACCCTCGGCAGGCGGGTTGTTCGTCGACGATGCCGGGCAGGACGCCGATGTGGCCGCAGGCGCAGGTGCCGCGGGTGCGCTTGGCGCGTTGGTAGCAGTAGCCGCAGACCGGACCATCGGGCCAACGGGCGGCGACCTGGTAGTGCTGACCGCACCGCCCGCAGGCCTCGGGGAAGGTGGTTGGGTCGCTGACCTTGCGTGGCCTAGCCATCGTGGTCCGTCGGCACGACCCGGATCCGGCGAGCGATGGGCTGCCCGGGTTTGACGCCGATGTCCTCGGGCCGGCGCGGGGCGTTGGCGGTGGCCGCGGCCCGCATCTCGACGTAGGGCTCGAACAGGTCGTTCGGGGTGCACTCGAGGATGTCGCACAGCGCGGCGAAGGTGCGGGCCGGGATGCGCTCGGGCGTCACGGTGACCAGGCGGTGAACCTGGGCGTTGGACAGGTTGATCCCGCGTGCCTTGAGCAGGGGGATGAGCTCGGTGGTCTTCCACAGGTTCCGTTGGGCCATCAGCTGCCGCAGATTCCAGCGGTAGCCGATACGTCGCTGCTCACTCATGGCTGCTCCCGTCTGTGCCGTCGTCCGCGCCGATGCGGCGGGCGATCATGCGCTGGATGGTCTTGTGCTTGAAGTCGGCCGAGACCGACGTATAGAGCGCGGTCGTGGAGGAGTAGCTGTGGCCAACCTGCTGCTGGACGAAGAGCGGGTCGTAGCCGGCCTCGATCAGGTGGGTGACGTAGGAGTGACGCAGGGCGTGCAACGACAGCTCGACCGGCAGGCCCGCGAGCTCCCGCAGCCGTTGGAAGGACCGGTCGAAGTTGCGCAGCGCAGCGCCGCCCGCGCGTTCGGAGGGCCACATGAGCGTGGAGCGGTCCGCGGTGGGAAAGCGTGCCCGCCCGTCGGGGGAGAGCCAGAACTCCAGCAGCGCGACGACCCAGTCGAACTCCGGCACCGTGAGCACGGTGCGCCGCCGCGGTCCGGAGCCTTTGGTGCCCTTGGCCCACCGGACCTGGACCGAGCCGAACCGCCCGAAGTCGGGCACGTGCGGGTTGGGGCCGAAGTCGACCGACTCGAGCATCGCGAGCTCGCGCCGGCGCAGCCCGTAGGCGTAGGCCACCTTGAACGCGATCGAGTCCCGCAGCGCCGGCAACCAGCGCTTGGAGCCCTTGGCGAACTCGGCGTCGACCAGGTCGTCGGCGGTGTCGAAGAAGGTCTGCAGCTCGCCCCGGGTGAAGCTACGCCGACGCGGCGGGACGGCGTCGTCGGTCGTGTGACGCGGGGTGTTCCACTCGAAGACCACCTGCGAGGGCACGTCACCGAACACCCGTTCGCACAGGCGCGCCCATCCGTACCGAGAGTCGGTGAGGTAGGCACAGAACGCCCGGACGGCGCCGGAGTGGGCCCGCAGGGTCGACAGCGCCAACGGCCGTTCGCCGCTGCGCCGATCCGCGAAGAACTCATCGACATGGTGCGCCGACCACGTCCACGGGTACTCGTTGGAATGCTCCTGGAACCGCTCGACCAGCCGGCACGAGGACTGGATGAACGCCGTCGTCAGCCCGCGGGCCAGCAGCTGCGCGCGCCAGCCGTCAACCATCGCCTCGAACACCCGGTCCTCGGCACGCAGCAGGCCGACACCGTCGTCCGCCAGAAAGTCGGGAACCCGCCCCGGAACCAGCTCCATGCGCCGAACCGTACGCGAGAATCTCTCATTAAACGAGAGATTCGTACGCTGACCTGCACCTAAGCACCGCCACTAAGTACGTCCACGCGGCCCTCCCGTCTCCGAGACAACCCGCCTGACCTGCGAAGACACTGCCCAGGCAGGCTGGGGACGAGTTCTCGCATCTGTTTGAACTCGTCCTCCTTGCGATCCGATAATGCACATTATGTCATTATGCGCGCCGTGTGTACCTCATCGCGTCGCCGGACGACGACGAGTGTGCCGCGCCCTCCCCCTTGGCGCGGACGCGACAGTGCACGGACGGCTGCCGAGGACCGCTCAGGCTCTGACTCGTAGCCAGCACGCTCTCTCGGACGCTCGATGACGCAGCAGGCTCCCTCACGATTTACGGAACGGCTCGAACTGGGACTCGTCGTTCACCGAGGATCCCCGGTACTCGGGCTGCTCTCCCGCCGGTGAAAGGTCCTGGTAGTAGCCGAGGCGGTTACCCCAGGGGTCAGTGAAGTCGACGAACGCGACTACGCCGGACAGTTGCGTCGGCTCCGAACGCGGGATGCGGCGGACATCGAGGAACGCAACCGCCTCGGCCAGATCCTCGACACCGAAACGGATCCTGTTGGTCAGCGGCGCGGCGCCGGTGCGGCCAGCCACCTGGAACCAGCACTCCTGCCCGGCGACGGGAGCCCACTCGAAGAAGTCTTCGTGGGGCTCGAACTCCGGCGCCCGGCCGAAGATCCCGGCGTAGTAGTCACGAGCGGCTCGTGCCTCCTCGGTGGGCACGTACACCTGAAGGGTCAACCCCACCGTGCTGGGCGCCCGGCCAACTTCCTGATCTGCCATGACTTCCACCCTGTTGCAGTTCGCACGCAGCGTCAATCGATCTTGGGTCACGCTCATACGCCTAGAGCATTAGCGCGGCTCCTGCCGAGCACTCCGCCGCAATTTCGGACGGAGGTCGCTGCCCGGGTGGCGGAGGGCACCCGCACGCCGCACACTCGAGATCGAGGTGATGGAGCGGTGGGAGCGAGTGCGACGATGACAGCGAGCCGGCCGGCGACCGCTGTGCTGCGGTTCGTCACGGCGGGACGCCGGATGGAGGTCTGGCTCGTGCGGGTAAGGCGACACGCGCGTACTACCAGCCCGCTCGCACGGCGAATCGCGGGCGCGACCTACGGCGACGTCATCGACGTCTCCCCCGCCGAGGTTTCCGCCGCCGGGCGCCGGCTCGTCGCCGACGAGCACGCCGGCCGGGTGACGCCGGAGTGGATCAGGGTCGTCGCCGGGCTCTGAGCAGCCGAACCGCACGGCGGCCGCGAGAAACGCTGGCGCGGGATGTCGAGGGCGCCCGCACCGCTCCGTCCTGGGGTCGAGAACGGCCACAATGGGCCGTACCGCACCAAGGAGCGAGACGATGGCCAAGTACCTGCTGCTCAAGCACTACCGCGGCGCACCGGCGGCGGTCAACGACGTGCCGATGGACCGGTGGACCCCGGAGGAGATCTCCGCCCACATGAGGTATATGGAGGACTTCGCCGCCCGGCTCCAGGAGACCGGGGAGTTCGTCGACGGGCAGGCCCTCTCCCCCGAGGGCACCTTCGTCCGCTACGACGGCGAGGGCCGCCCGCCGGTTACCGACGGCCCGTTCGCGGAGACCAAGGACCTCATCGCCGGGTGGATGGTGATCGACGTCGAGAGCTACGAGCGCGCGCTCGCGCTCGCCGGCGAGCTGTCCGCGGCTCCGGGGGCCGGCGGCCGGCCGATCCACGAGTGGCTCGAGGTGCGCCCGTTCCTCGCTCCCCCGCCGACCGTCACCGAGTGACACCTTGTGGACGAGAGCCTGCTGCGGACGCTCACGCCCGCGGTGATCGGCGTCCTCGTCCGCCGCGGAGCCAGCTTCGCGGCGGCCGAGGACGCCGTGCAGGAGAGCCTCGTCGAGGCGCTGCGGGTGTGGCCGAAGGACCCGCCGCGCGACCCGAAGGGCTGGTTGGTCGCCGTCGCGTGGCGGAAGTTCCTCGACGCCGCCCGCGCCGAGACCTCCAGGCGCCGGCGTGAGGTCCGGGTCGTCTCCGAGCCGGCGCCCGGTCCCGGCGCCGAGGTCGACGACACCCTCTGGCTGTACTTTCTGTGCGCGCACCCGTCCCTGACACCGGCGTCGGCCGTCGCGCTCACGCTCCGCGCCGTCGCGGGCCTCACCACGCGGCAGATCGCCCAGGCCTACCTCGTCCCGGAGGCGACCATGGCACAGCGCATCAGCCGCGCGAAGCGGACCGTGTCCGGCGTCCGCCTCGACCAGCCGGGTGACGTCGCGACGGTGCTGCGCGTCCTCTACCTCGTCTTCAACGAGGGCTACTCCGGCGACGTCGACCTCGCCGCCGAGGCCGTCCGGATCACCCGCGAGCTGGCGGCGCGGGTCGACCACGCGGAGGTCGCGGGGCTGCTCGCCCTCATGCTGCTCCACCACGCCCGGCGCCCGGCCCGGACCCGCCCCGACGGCAGCCTCGTGCCCCTCGCCGAGCAGGACCGCAGCCTGTGGGACACCCGGATGATCGCCGAGGGCGTCTCCGTGCTGCAGACGGCGCTCGCCCGCGACCGCCTCGGCGAGTTCCAGGCCCAGGCCGCCGTCGCCGCCCTCCACGCCGACGCACGGACGGCGGCGGAGACCGACTGGGTGCAGATCGTCGAGTGGTACGACGAGGTCGTGCGCCTGACCGACAGCCCGGTCGCCCGGCTCAACCGCGCCGTCGCGGTCGGCGAGGCCGACGGCGCACGGGCCGGGCTCGCCGTGCTGGCGGGACTCGACCCCTCCCTGCCCAGGTATGCCGCCGTCGCGGCGTACCTGCACGAACGCGACGGCGACGCCGCGACCGCGGCACGGCTCTACGCCGAGGCGGCGCGCTCGGCACCGAACCTGCCCGAGCGCGAGCACCTCACCCGGCAGGCCGCGCGGCTCAACGCCTCTCTCCGTCGCTGAGCGGTCGCCGGCGGACGTCTGGCCTCCCCGTGCCTCCGACCCCTGTCGCTGCTCCCCCGTGTCACAGCGGGCACGGCTGTCTCGTCTCAGGGACGAGAGCCGGACGAGGGAGCGGAAGGTGAGGATCATGCGAGTGTTTGTCGCAGGCGGGTCCGGGGTCGTGGGAAGGCGGCTGGTGCCGCAGCTCGTGGCGCGCGGGCACCAGGTGACCGCGACGACGACGTCCCCGGCGAGGTTAGGGACGCTCGAGCGGCTGGGCGCCGACGCCGTCGTCATGGACGGCCTGGACCCCGCGTCGGTCGGCGAGGCGGTGGCCGCAGCCCGGCCGGACGCGATCGTGAACGAGATGACGGCCATCTCGCGGCTCCACGCGGGCAAGCCCGATATCAAGCACCCGGACCGCTGGTTCGCCGTCACCAACCGGCTGCGCACCGAGGGGACGGACCACCTGCTGGCCGCCGCCGAGGCGACCGGCGTGTCCAACGTCGTCGCCCAGGGCTACGCCAGCTGGAACGGCGCGCCCGAGGGCGGCTGGGTGAAGACCGAGGAGGACCCGCTGAACCCCATGACGGGCACGGCGGCGCAGCCGGGCACGGAGGCCGTGGCCCATCTCGAGGACGCCGTCCTCAGGGCCGGCGGGGCGGTCCTGCGCTACGGCGCGCTCTACGGGCCGGGGGCCACCGACGACCAGGTCGAGCTGGTGCGCCGGCGCCAGTTCCCGCTGGTCGGGCGCGCCACCGGCTACAGCTCCTGGGTGCACCTCGACGACGCCGCCAGCGCCACGGTCCTGGCCGTGGAGCAGCAAGCCACGGGCGTGTTCAACATCGTCGACGACGAGCCCGCCCCGGCGAGCGAGTGGCTGCCCTACCTGGCCGAGTGCGCCGGGGCGAAGCCGCCCCGGCGGGTCCCCGTGTGGCTGGCCCGGCTGCTGGCCGGCGAGCAGGCGGTGGTGATGATGACCGAGGGACGCGGGTTCTCCAACGCCAAGGCCAAGCGGGAGCTCGGCTGGGTGCTGCACTACCCCTCCTGGCGCCAGGGCTTCAAGGAGGAGCTCGCCGGAACCGGACGGGCCCGTGTCACAGACGGACGGGCTGTCTCGTCTCGGGAGTGACAGAGGCCGCCGGGCTGTCTCGTCCCGGCGGGAACACGCATCGGCGGGCTGTCTCGTCCTCGGACGGACAGCCGCCGTGGAGCAAGGAGGGTCACCATGCGGGTGTTCGTGGCAGGCGGGTCCGGGGCCATCGGGAGGCGGCTGGTTCCCCAGCTGGTGTCCCGCGGCCATGAGGTGACGGCAACGACGACGAGCGCCGGCAAGGTCGCGCTGCTCGAGCGGCTGGGCGCCGAGGGGGTGGTGATGGACGGGCGTGATCCGGCGTCGGTGAGCAGGGCCGTCGCCGCGGCGCGCCCGGACGTGATCGTGAACGAGATGACTGCCCTCTCCGCCGCGCACGCCGGGAAGCCCGACCTGCGGAGGGCCGACCGCTTCTTCGCCACCACCAACGAGCTCCGCAGCGCGGGGACCGACCACCTCCTGGCCGCCGCCGAGGCGACCGGCGTCCCGCACGTGGTCGCGCAGGGCCACGCCAGCATGAACGGAGCCCGCCAGGGCGGGTGGGTCAAGACCGAGGACGACCCGCTGGAGGTGATCGAGGGGACGAGGGCGATCACCCACCTCGAGGACGCCGTCGTCCGCGCCGGCGGAGCGGTCCTGCGCTACGGCGGGTTCTACGGGCCCGGCGCCAACGACGACCAGGTCGAGCTGGTGCGTCGGCGGCTGTTCCCGCTCGTCGGCGGCGGCACCGGCTACTTCTCGTGGATCCACCTCGACGACGCCGCGAGCGCTACCGTCCTCGCTGTGGAGCAGAGGGCGCAGGGAGTCTTCAACATCGTCGACGACGAGCCCGCCCCGGCGAGCGAGTGGCTGCCGTACCTGGCGGAGTGCGCCGGGGCAAGGCCACCCCGGCGGGTCCCCGCGTGGCTGGCCCGGCTGCTGGCCGGGGAGATGGTGGTCGGCATGATGACCGAGGGGCGTGGCTTCTCCAACGCCAAGGCCAAGCGGGAGCTCGGCTGGGTGCTGCGCTACCCCTCCTGGCGCCTGGGCTTCCGGGAGGAGCTGGCCCCAGCGGTGCCGAGGGGCCCCGGCCTGAGGAAGGCGCCGGCGTGAGCCGAGCCGAGGAGTTCGAGGACCTGCGCCCGCTGCTCTTCGCGATCGCGTACCGGCTCCTCGGGAGCGTGAGCGAGGCCGAGGACGCGGTCCAGGAGACCTGGCTGCGCTACGAGGCCACCACAACGGTCCCGACCTCGACGAAGGCGTTCCTCTCGGCCGTGGTCACGAGGATCTCGATCGACGTCCTGCGCTCCGCCCGCTCCCGGCGGGAGCAGTACGTGGGCCAGTGGTTCCCCGAGCCGCTGGTCGACGACCCGTACGCGGACCCGGTGCGGTCGGCGGAGCTGGCCGACTCGGTGTCGATGGCGGCCCTGCTGCTGCTCGAGCGGCTCAGCCCGCTCGAGCGGGCGGTGTTCGTGCTGCGGGAGGTGTTCGGGTTCAGCTTCCCCGAGGTCGCCGAGGCGGTGGGGAGGTCCGAGGCCGCGTGCCGGCAGCTCGCGGTGCGGGCGCGGCGCCACATGGACGAGGGACGGCCGCGGTTCGCGGCGGACCGCCGCGACCGGGAGGAGCTGGCGGCACGCTTCTTCGACGCCCTGCGGGAGGGCGATGTCGACGGGCTGCGCGAGCTGCTGGCCGCCGACGTCCAGATGGTCGGGGACAGTGGCGGCAAGGCGCCGCAGTGGGGCGCCGGCATCTTCGGTGCCGAGAAGGTCGCCCGGGTGCTGACCGCAACCCTCCCCTGGTTGTTCGAGATCGGCGGGGTGATGGAACCGCACGCGCTCAACGGCCAGCCGGGTGCGATCTTCCGGTACCGGGACGGCAAGGTGGTCAGCACGCTGACGCTGGACGTGCTCGGCGGGAAGGTCCAGGCGATCCGAGCCGTGATCAACCCCGACAAGCTCGGCCACCTGGGCCCGGTGGCCGACGCCTGGGCGGTCAACCGCGAGGCGATGCGGGCACGCCGGTCGGCGCCGGGCGCCTGAGGCCGTGACGCTGGTACACCCCCACCTCGGCGCCTCGCCGTCAGTCCCAGTCGCTGCGCCGTCGCACCGGCCAACGCTGCGGCGCGCGGCGTGCCCAGAGCGTGCACGGCTGCGTCGTCCCGTTGCGCACCCCTCGGCATCCCTGGACGTCGTCCGGCCAGCGGTCCTCGCCCGTCATCGGGTCGTGCTCCACCGCCACGGTGACGTCCCAGCCGTTCGTGAACAGCTCGCAGTCGCAGAACGCGCCCTCACGCCCGATGCGCCGCTCGAGCTGCGTGGCACGGGGCGCACGCAGAGCTCGCCACCGCCGGGTCCACCGCAGCGAGGTGTCGCAGCCGAACTGCACGAGCATCCGGTTGACGTAGCACAGCACGCACTCGTGCGGCCCCGGTGCGGTCAGGTCCTGCGCCAGGCTCGCCAGCTCGATCTCCAGCGTGCGCACGCCGTCGTCCACGGACATGGGTCCTCCCCTGCTCTCGCGACGCCCGAACCCCGTGTTCGAACGCATGTGCGAGAGGATGCCAGCGGGGACTGACATCGGGTGCCTCAGCCGCCCAGGACCCACTCCACGATCGCGGCGTGCGTCGGTGCCAGGTTCCGCTTGGCGGCGAAGGTGACCGAGCGCGGGTCGTCGAAGGCCTCCGCGGAGACCTCGTCCCCGCGGTGGACCGGCATCACGTGCATCAGCATCACGTCCGGCCCCGCCTCGTCCAGCACGTCGGTGGTCACGCGGTACGGCTCGAAGGCGGTGCGCCGGCGCCCGGGCGTGCGCGCGGACGTCGGCCAGACGTCCGTGTAGATGACGTCGGTGCCGCTCACGCCCTCCGCGAGGTCGTGCCCGACGGTCACGCTCCCCCGCTGGCCGTGGGCGGCCAGCTCGGCGAGAAAGTCCTCGTGCAGTCCGTGGCCGGGCGGGCACACCTGGCGCACTCGGAGGGCGAACGGCACCGTGAGCTCGCACCAGGAGCGCAGCACGTTCGAGTCCTCCCCCACGAAGGTCAGGGTGACGTCGTTGAGGGGCCCGCGTCGCTCGAAGATCGTGTACGCCTCGGAGAAGACCTCCACCGGGTGCCCGCCGTCGGTCATTGCGTTGATGACCGGCACCTCGCAGACCTCGGCGAGCTCGCAGACCGCGGCGTGGTCGCGTGCGCGGACCACCACCGCGTCGACGGCCCCGGAGAGGATGGCGGCGGTGTCGCTGACCGTCTCGCGCTGACCGAGCACGAGCGGCACGTCGACGCGGTGGGCCCCGACGGCGTCGATGGCGGTGTCGTACGCGAGCCTGGTCCGGAAGCTCGTGGCGTCGAAGATCGTGGCCACGCGCCGGTCCGCGAAGCGCAGCCGGCGGCGCACGCGCTGGCTCTTCCAGCCGGCCGAGGCGAGCCAGAGCGACTCCAGGTCGGGACGCGAGAGGTCGAGCAGCGTCAGCAGACTCCGGGGATGGGACACCCCGCCAACCTATCGCAGCCCGCACCCGCCCCCGGGCCGCCAACCGACCGGTGGCCGCGTCCCGGCCGGCGGCCCGCAGGTGGTCGGCCGGCGGCTCACGCGATGAGCTCGCCCAGGGTGGCGACGACGTCGACGAGCGCCCCGCGCCGGTAGACGGTGACCGGGAACGGCCGGTCCACGGCGGTGCCGAGCATCAGGCGCTGCAGGTCCTGGGCCCTCCGCACGGGATGCTCCCCCGCGGCGATCACGATGTCGCCGAGGTAGATGCCGGCGGTGGCGGCCGGGCTGCCCGGGACGACCTCGGTCACGTGCAGGCCGGTGCGGCGGCCGAGTCGCTCGGCCAGCGCCGGAGGCACGGCCAGGGTGATCCCACCGATGCCGAGCCAGGCCCGCCGGACCCGGCCCGTGCTGATCAGCTCGGCGAGGATCCGGCGGGTGGTGGAGTTCACCGGCACCGCCAGGCCCAGGCCTACGCCGGCGACGGCGGTGTTGACCCCGACGACGGTCGCCGTCGAGTCCGCCAGCGCGCCCCCGCTGTTGCCGGGGTTGAGGGCGGCGTCGGTCTGGATGACGTCGTCGATCGAGTGCGCGCCCCGCGCGGTGCGCACCGGGAGCGAGCGTCCGAGGGCGCTGACCACTCCGGCCGTGACCGAGCCGGCGAAGCCCATCGGGTTCCCGACGGCGACCACGAGCTGGCCCACCCGCAGCGTGTCGGCGTCGCCGAGCTCGGCGGGGCTGGTGAGCCCCGGCCTGGTCCGCAGCACCGCCAGCTCGGAGAGACGGTCCGCGCCCAGGACGTCGAACGGCGCCTCCTCGCCGTCGGCCGCGACCACCCCTCCCCCGGTCACGCCCTCGACGACGTGGGCGCTGGTGAGCAGCAGGCCGTCGTCGGTGAAGGCCACCGCCGAGCCGGTGGCGCTCCCCCGCCGGCTTCGGACCAGCACGGTCAGGACCTTGGGCTGGAGCGCGGCGGCCACCGTGGTCACGACCTCGGAGTAGGCGTCGAGCGGATCCGTCATGTTCGTTCAACACCGCCGGCGCGCCCGGCATGCCGTCGGCGGATCCGCCCTCGGCGATCATTCGCGGCCGTGCCCGCGGCGCCCACCGCCGCCGGTTCCGTGCGGGCTCGTCCGGATACCCTGTGCCTCGTGCCTGGTTCCCGCGCCGTCGTCGCCCTCGCCGCCGCGCTGACCGTGGCCGCCGGGCTGACGGCGTGCGAGCCCACCGGGCAGCCCACCGAGGACGCCAACACCGCGGAGCTGCAGGACCAGCTCGCCGCCGTGCCGGGCGTCACGCAGTCGCGGGTGCGGCACAGCCCCGGCGACTACGAGTACCTGAGCATCGACCTCGAGCTGGGCGCCGGCACCCACGCCCTCGCGACGGCGCCGGTCATCGAGGTCACCCAGGACCTGGTCGAGGGCTCCGAGTACCGCGACACGGAGCTCATGGTCTCGCTCAGGTGGGGCGAGGACGACCAGGACCTGCGCATGTACGCGCACGGCCCGTCCGCCATGCTCAGCGCCCTGTCCAACGAGACGCGAGCGATGGCGGTCCTCGAGCAGCACGGGTTCGAGGAGACCACCCTCTCGGTCTCCGACACCGCGGTCGATGCGCAGTACCGCCGGTCCATCGACGTCGGGCTGGGGCCCGGCACACCCGGCAGGGCCCTGAACCGCGTCCGCGAGGCCGTGGCGACCCAGCTGCCCGACGCCCAGCAGGAGACAGACCTCTCGGTCAGGTACTACGGCGAGTACGACCCGGACCGCCCCACGGACACGCGCTCGCTCCGGGTCCCGGCGGCGGCGCCCGACGAGATCGTCGCCCTGGCCGACGCCTACCTCCGCCAGCCCGTGCCGGTGGGCTGGGCCGGCGCCACGGACGTCCATGTCAGCGTGAGCGGGTCCGGCGCCGACGTCGCCGGCTGGTACATCTCGGTCGACGTCACGGTCGCCCCGGAGTCGCTGTGGTCGACGCCGGAGGGCGACCTGGAGAGCCACGCCGGGGACGACGTCGTCATGGACGTGGGGCACCACGCCGCCCGGACCGTCGTGCCGACCGTGGCAGACATGTTCCTCGACCTCCGGCTGGAGAGTGCCGACGGCTACGTCGACGTGGCCGGCTTCTACTCGGCGGACTGCGCGGCGGCGTGGGAGGACGGGAGCGGGCGGTCGCGCGCCCTGTGGAGGACGTGGGTGGAGGCGGGCGGCCGGCCGGACGACGGCGCCACCGCGACGGAGTGCCCGGACGCCTAGGAACAGCGGGGTGCGGGAGCCGCACCGGTCGCGCAGCGGGCTCGCCGTCGACGTCGCGCCGCGCCGCTGCAGCAGGAACGCCCCCGACCACCGGGTCGGGGGCGTCGACGGCGGGTGGGTCAGCCGGCGTTGCGGGCGGCTCGCCGCCGGGCGAGCTCGTCCTCCACGGTCAGGTCCTCCTCCTCGTGGGCCCGCTCGGTCGGCAGCTGGGCCAGGTCCCCCTCGACCTCGCGCCAGACCCGGCCGACCGCGATGCCGAAGACGCCCTGGCCGCCCTGGACGAGATCGATGACCTCGTCGGCGGAGGTGCACTCGTAGACCGACGCGCCGTCGCTCATGAGCGTGATCTGGGCGAGGTCCTCGACGCCGCGCTCGTGCAGGGCCTGGATGGCGCTGCGGATCTGCTGGAGCGAGACCCCGGTGTCGAGCAGGCGCTTGACGACCTTCAGGACCAGGATGTCGCGGAAGCTGTAGAGGCGCTGGCTGCCGGAGCCCTTCGCGCCCCGGATGCTCGGCTCCACGAGCCCCGTGCGCGCCCAGTAGTCGAGCTGGCGGTACGTGATGCCGGCCGCCCGGCAGGCGGTCGGGCCGCGGTAGCCGGTGTCCTGGTCCAGGTCGGGCAGCGTGTCCCCGAAGAGCATGCCCTGGGCCCGCTGGGGGACGCCGGGGACGGCGCCGGCCGTCGCATCAGTGCCGCTCACAGGGTTCTCCGTTCGTCCGCGATCCCTCGAACTGCCGCTCTCGCCGCTTCGTCCGAGGATACCGCTCGTTCCTCATGATGGGGCCACGCTATGGCTGCGCCGGTACCTGGTCAACGAGGCGCACCGCAAACGGGTGCGGCGTGTCTGCCGCGCGTGTCTCACCCTCGACCCGAGGTTGAGAGTCGAGCTCGGTTCCGGCTCACCGCTCGTCGGGCTCGTCCGGCGAGCCCGCGCTCCGGGTGCCCTTCGGACCGGTGGCGAAGTCCTCCGGCTCCACGCCCTCGAGGAACGTCCGGAACTCCTCCATGACCTCCGGGGTGGCCTGCGCGCTCCCGTGCACCGCCTCCTCGTCCGCCTCGTCCAGGCCGGCCTCCTCCATCGGCACACCGGCCAGCGTGAGGAGCGTCTCGTCGCACAGCACCGGGCAGTGGGCGCGCAGCGCGATCGCGATCCCGTCCGAGGGGCGGGCGTCGATGACCTGCCCGCCGCTCAGCACCAGCTCGGCGTGGAAGATCCCGTGCACCACCTGCGTCACCCGCACCTCCTTCACCCCGACACCGAGGTGGTCGAGGATGGAGACGAGCAGATCGTGCGTGAGCGGGCGCGGCGGGACCAGGCCGGCCTGCGCCGACGCGATCGCCGCGCCCTCACGCGGGCCGATGACGATGGGCAGCACGCGGGTGCCGCCGGGCTCGCCCAGCACCACGACGACCTCGTTCCCGGGAACGCTCACCCTCACGCCGAGCACCACCATCTCGCGCATGCCGCAACGGTACGTCCCGCGGGGGCGCCACGCTCACGGAACACGTCCCTCCGACCGATCCGGCGTGTCTCAGCCGAGGCGGTCGACGGCGGAGCGCAGGAGCTCCGCGTGGAGCGTCACGTAGAGCTCGGCGAGCTCGGCCGCCTGGGCCGCGCTGCGCTCGCGCGCGGCGCCGGAGCGCTGAGCGCGGGTCGGGGCGACGACCTGGTCGATGACGTCGGCCTCCCGCTCGGCGCTCGTGCGGACGGTCCGCAGGTGGCGGGCGCTGATGCCGTGGCGGCCGAGCGCCAGGACGGCCTGGACCACCTGGACGGACCGGCCGGGGAACCGCCCCCTCGTGTCGGCCAGCACGAGGCCCGCCTGTGCCATCTCGTCCAGCTCCGCCTCGGTCGCGCCCGTGAGCTCGCAGATCTCCTTGGCGCTCACGCGCGCGCCGGCGGCGGGACGCACGAGCTCGCCGTCGCGGGTGACGACGCGGGCGTGGGCGGGCTGCTCGACCTGGCGCCCGGCGTCGAGGTCGGCGAGCTGCTCCCGGATCACCCGCAGCGGCAGGTAGCTGTCGCGCTGGGCCGTCAGGGCGAACCGGATCCGTTCGGCGTCGGCCCGCGAGTACATCCGGTAGCCGGAGCCTGTCCGTCGCGGGGTCACGAGGCCCTGCTCCTCCAGGAAGCGCAGCTTCGAGATGGTGACGGCCGGGAACTCGGGCTTGAGCGCGGCGAGGACGGCGCCGATGCTCATGGACGGCTCGTGCGAGACCTCCTGGGGCCAGCTGAGCGGCGCCTCGGTCCGGGACCTCGCCGCGGGCGCGCCGGCGTGCGCGGCGTCGGGCCGACGTCGTGCTGCAGGGCTCACTTCTGGCCAGCACCTGCCGGGGAGGCGCCGCGGTTGGGGCTGGGATGGTAGGTCAGGCGGTACTTGCCGATCTGCACCTCGTCGCCGGCCCGCAGGCGGGCGGTGTCGATGCGCTCACGGTTCACGTAGGTCCCGTTGAGGCTGCCCACGTCGCGCACGGAGAAGCCGCCGTCCTCGGTGAGGAACTCGGCATGCTTGCGTGACACGGTGACGTCGTCGAGGAAGATGTCCGAGCTCGGGTGACGACCGGCCGTGGTGCGATCGGCGTCGAGCAGGAACCGGGCACCGGCGTTGGGACCGCGCTGGACGATGAGGAGCGCGGAGGCGGGCGGGAGCGCCTCGACGGCCGCCGCGTCGTCGTTGCTGAGCCCCTGGGAGATCAGCTCGCTCTCGGTCTCGGCGCCGATGGCACCGAACCGGGCCGTGCTGGTCACGTCGTTGCGCTCGCCCTCGCCGCCCTCTCCCGGGCGGTCCGGTCGCTGCGGGGTGGTCATAGGGCTACCTCCTGCGTCGTCGTGGTCCGGCCCTCGGCCGCCGTCCTAGAAGCAACAATAGGGGTCAACGGCCCGTGGTTGTCGGACGAGCCGGTCATCCGTCCGACTCCTCGGGCGGCACCGGGGTCGCGTGCTCGGGCTCGGTCAGCTCCTTGGTCGCGGTGATCCGGAGATCCTCCTCCTCCGTCACGGTCACCTCGCCGCCGGCGTTGCGTACGGAGGCGAGCGCACCGCCGGGGATGTCGAGCGCCACGGAGAGCGTCGCCGGATCGCCGATGGCGAGCCACTCGTAGGGGCTGTCGACCACGGCGCCGTCCACCACCAGCCCGCCCTCCGGTCCGTCCAGGATCCAGCTGCTGGCCGTGAGGCGCTGACCGGACAGCTCGACCGACTCGACCCCGGCGTTGCGCAGCTCCTCCAGGATGGTCACGAAGACCTGGGCGCGCACGCCCCCGCCCGGGTCCTCGATCTCCACCCGGACGCCGGGGCCGTGCACGGGCAGCGTGCCTGCCAGGACGCCCCGCGTCCGGGCCTGGATCTCCGCCGCCTCCTGCGCGGCCTCGCGGGACGTCGTGCTCGAGCGCAGTTCGGCGAGGTCCCGGCGCAGCTCCTCCTGCTCGTCGGAGAGGTCGGCGTTGCGCTGGGTGAGCTCGTCGAGGAGCCGGACGAGATCGTCCTGCCGCATCCCGGAGAGCACGTCCTCCTGGGTCTGACGGACCTGGGCGACGACGGCGAAGCCGAGGCCGGCGCACAGCAGTGCGACCGCGACGTGCCCGAGGGTGAGGCGCGGGACGAGCAGGGAGCGCCAGCGCTCGTGGGTGGGACGCTCCCCGGAAGATGCCGCCGGGTCAGCAGGTGGAGTCGCGCCTGCATGCGCCGCCGGGCCGCCACTCGCTTCGCGTCCCGCGGCGGCGTCGGGTCGCGCGGGCGCGTCGGGTTTCGCGGGCGCGTCGGGTTCCGTGGGCGCGTCAGGTCGCGCGGCCCCGGAGCTCGCCGCGGTCGGGGCGTCCGGGGTGCTGCGACCGGGCTCGGCCCGCCTGTCGCCTGCCGAGGTCTGGTCCGGGCGTGCCGGGCTCATGCGCGGAAGACGTGCCGGCGGATCGCCGCGACGTTGGAGAAGATGCGGATGCCGAGGACCACGACGACGGCGGTGCTCAGCTGCGTGCCGACGCCGAGCTGGTCGCCGAGCCAGACGATGAACGCGGCGACGAGCACGTTGAAGACGAACGAGACCACGAAGACCCGTTCGTTGAACACGCCGTCGAAGCGGGCCCGCAGGCCCCCGAAGAGCGCGTCGAGCGCGGCGATCACGGCGATGGGCAGGTAGGGCTGGAAGAAGCTCGGCACCGTGGGATCGAGCAGGACGCCGGCGACGACCCCCAGTGCGAGTCCGACCAGAGCGAGCACTAGCCCACCTTCCCCTCCGACGCCCGTCCCCGGGCGGCCGCCGTGCCGTCACCCGAGGGTTTCACATCCTGCGCCGGGTTCGAAACGCCCGCGCCGCCGTCGCCGGACGTGAGCGGCTCCGCGAGGCGCGGGGTCAGCTGGGGCAGCGCCTCCAGCTCGAGCTCGTCGGCGGCCCGGATGTCCACGCGGATGCCGTAGCTGCTCCGCAGCACCCCCAGGTGGGTGCTCGCCGGCGTGCGGGCGAGTCTCGTCTGCAGGTCCGCCGGGTCACCGACCACCTCGACCTCGTAGGGCGAGACCACGGGGTCGAGGTTGACCAGGATGGCCTCTCCCGCCGTGCGGATCGCGCTCGTCGACCCCAGGCGGTGCCCGTCGACGGAGATCGCCTCGGCGCCCGACGCCCACAAGGAGTTCACGAGGACCTGCAGGTCGACGTCGGTGACCCGCTCGTCCTCCGCGCCGGCGACGCCGAGCTGCGCCGCGTCGGAGTCCTCCAGCTCCACGACGATCCCGGGGCCGCGCACAGCGACCTGCCCGGACGCCGCGCCCAGATCCGTCACGGTGGCGAGGAGATCCCCGTCGGCGCGCGAGAGCGCGGCGTCCCGCAGGCTCGTGATCTCCGCGTTGCGCTCCTCGTTCGCGGCGCGCAGCTCCTCACCCTCCGCCGCCCGCTCCTCGATCTGCTCGACGAGCAGCGCGCGGGCGGGGAGCATGCCCGACTGCGGCCCGCGCAGCTCGCGCGCCGCCCACACCCCTCCCATGCCGATGGCCGCGCAGAGCATCAGGACGACGCCCCGGCGCCACGCCGGGACCTTCCGGTCAGGCCGGGCGGCGCGGGCGGCGACGGCGAGGTACCCGGCGTCGAGCGGGTTCTCGAGCAGCTCGCGCAGGAGCGACATCGACTCGTCGGGCCGTCTCGGCCGGGTGGCCGGGCCGGCCACCGCCGGCGGCGCGCCCGGCCCGCCGGCGTCGTCGCGGGCGTGCGTCATGATCGGGTGCGGCCGCGGTCCTGGCGCACGATGCGCACCACCTGCTCCACGTAGAGCAGGGCGGCGAACCAGTACAGCCCGACTCCCCACCAGGCGCTGGCCCACCCGAACGTCCAGGCCAGCGTCCCCACCGTCCCGGGGACGCCGGCGAGCAGCAGCAGCGGGAAGGCGTACATCAGCGCGAAGGTCCCGGCCTTGCCGGCGAGGTGGACGGGCAGCGGACCGTAGCCGTGCCGGGTGAGGATGGGCAGCAGTCCCGCCAGCACGACGTCACGCGCGACGATGACGAGCACCAGCCACCACGGCACGAGGTCGCGCCAGGCGAGCCCGACGAGGGTCACGAAGATGTAGAGGCGGTCGGCCGCCGGGTCGAGGAGCTGCCCCAGCCGGCTCGTCTGGTTGAAGCGCCGGGCGATCACGCCGTCGAACCAGTCGCTGGCGCCGGCGACCACCAGCACGACGAGCGCGGCGACGTCCTGCTCGTTGAGGATCAGGACGCCGAAGACGGGCACGAGCAGCAGCCGCAGCGCCGAGATCACGTTCGGGACGGTCCAGACCCGGTCGGCGACCTCTCTGCCCGCCTGGCTCTGGGGCGTCCGCGTTCTCACCGCCCCAGCCTATGCGGCGCCGCTGTCACCGGGTGTGCTTGTCGGCGGGCGGGTTGCGCCGCGCGCCAGCTCCCGCGCCGTGGGACCCTGCTGGCGTGCTCGAGCTGCTCACGGGGTCCGGGATGGCGATGGCCGCCGGCCTCAACGGGTACGTCCCCCTGATCGGGCTGGGCCTGCTCTCCCGCTACACCGACCTGCTCGCCCTCCCGGCAGGCTGGGGCTGGCTCGAGAGCACACCGGCCCTGGTGGTGCTCGGCGTCCTGCTGGCCGTGGAGGTGGTCGCGGACAAGATCCCGGTGGTCGACTCCGTCAACGACGTGCTGCAGACGGTGGTGCGGCCCGCCGCCGGCGGCATCGTCTTCGCCGCGGGCTCCGCCTCGGAGACGACGGCGGTGGCCGATCCCGGCACCCTGCTGCAGGACTGGCAGTGGGTGCCGGTCGTGCTGGGCGTGCTGCTCGCCCTCACCACGCACACCACCAAGGCCGTCGCCCGGCCGGCGGTCAACACGGTGACTGCGGGCACCGGCGCACCCGTGGTCTCGGCGGCGGAGGACGTCTCCGCGGTGGCCCTGGTGCTGGTCTCGGTGGTGCTGCCCGCCCTGGTGGCGCTGCTCGTCGTCGTGGTCGTCGTCCTCCTCGTGCTCGCGGTCCGGCGCCGGATCGCCGCCCGGGCGGCCAGGCCGCTGCGGCACGCGAGCGGCGGACCGCCCGGGCTCCCGGGCTAGCGTCGCGCCGTCACGCCCGGCGCGCCCTACGCTGTCGCCCATGAGATTCGGACTCTTCCTCCCGCAGGGCTGGCGCTTCGACCTGGCGGGCATCGACGACTCCCAGCACTGGCCGACCATGGTCTCATTGGCGCGCCGCGCGGACGCGGGCGAGCTGTGGGAGTCGGTGTGGGTCTACGACCACTTCCACACCACCCCGGTCCCGAGCGAGGAGGCGACGCACGAGGCGTGGTCCCTCATGGCGGGGCTCGCGGCCAGCACCGACCGGGTGCGGCTGGGTCAGATGTGCACGTGCATGGCGTACCGCAACCCGATGTACCTCGCGAAGGTGGCGGCCACGGTCGACCACATCAGCGGCGGGCGCCTCGAGATGGGCATCGGCGCCGGCTGGTACGAGCACGAGTGGCGCGCCTACGGGTACGGCTTCCCGCGGGCCGGTGCACGGCTGAAGATGCTCGAGGAGGGCGTGCAGATCTTCGAGCAGGCCTGGCGGCAGGGGGTCGCGACCTTCCACGGCGAGCACTACGACGTCGATGGCGCGATCTGCCGCCCCCTGCCGCTCCAGCCGGGCGGGGTCCCGCTGTGGATCGCGGGCGGCGGCGAGAAGGTCACCCTCCGGATCGCCGCGCAGCACGCCCGGTACACGAACTTCGACGGCACGCTCGAGGGCTTCACCCGCAAGAGCGCGATCCTGCGCGAGCACTGCGCCGCGGTGGGGACGGACTTCGAGCAGATCACCCGGTCGGCCAACTACAACGTCCTGATCGGCTCCACGGAGGCGGAGGTCCGGGAGCGCACCGACGAACTGGTGGCCCGGCTCAGCCCGCACATGGACGAGGACCACGTGGAGAAGCAGCTGCGCGGCTTCCGCGGCATGCCCGCCTACGGGACGCCCGAGCAGGTGGTCGAGAAGCTCTCGGCCCTGAAGGCGCAGGGCATGTCCTACGGCATCTTCTACTTCCCCGACGCCGCCTACACCACGGAGTCGATCGAGCTCTTCGAGCGCGAGGTCATGCCCTCGCTGATGTAGCCGGGCAGTCCGATGCAGCCGGGCGGGGCGTCATGCCCTCGCCGGTCCCGCCGGACGGTGACGCATCCCCTCGCCGACCCCGCCGGTCCGCGAGGGCGCTCTCGCCGACGCCGCCGGGCAGGGAGGTGGCCGGTCACCAGAGGGTGACCGGCTCCTCCGCTTCCGGCACGACGGCGCCCGCCGCAGCCGCGCCCGCGCCCGCGGCTGCGGCTGCGGCTGACGAGACCGACGTCGAGGAAGCCCCGGCGGTCGAGGATCCTCCCGCCGCCCTGGCGCCCGCCGTGGCGGCCTTGGCGGCCGCGACGGCCAGCTCGTCGGCCCGCTCGTTGTGCACGTCACCGGTGTGCCCCCGCACCCACTCAAAGTCGGTGCGCCCGCGGCGCCCCTCGAGCAGCTCGAGGATCTCCTTGACCAGCTCGAGGTTCTCCGGGACCTTGCCGTCACCCTTGCGCCACCCGCGCCGCCGCCAGCCCTTGGCCCACTTGGTCGCGATGTTGATGACGTACTGCGAGTCCGCACGGATGAGCAGGGCCCCGTCAGGGCCGGCGTGGCGCAGCCCCTCGCGCAGCGCGAGCAGCTCGCCGATGTTGTTGGTGCCGTGCGGCAGCCCGCCCGACCCGGTCTCCCCGGTGGTCTGGTCCACCCAGGCCCAGCCGGTCGGGCCGGGGTTGCCGAGGGCCGACCCGTCGGTCGCGATGACCTTGTCGTAGCCGTCGGTGGGACGCGGCGGCTCGTCGACGGCCACCGCGGCCTTGCCCGTGCGCGCCGGCGCCCCCGGCTCGGCGGGGCTGAGCCCCTTCTCGCGCAGGAGGGCGGGGACCTGCTCCCCGTGCCAGACGAAGAACGGTGTGCCGTCCTTGAGCGTGCGCTCGGCAGCCAGCCCGTCGGCCAGCGCCTTCTCCGTGGCGCTGCTGCCGTCCTTGAGGCCGAGCTCGCTCAGGTGCGTGCCGATCTGCCGGGCGGTGAGCCCGAACTGCTTCCCGAGCTCGGTCTGCGTGGACCACTTCTTGGGCAAATGTCTCTCCTCGTGCGGGGCGGGCGGGTGCCCGGCGACCGTCAACCCTACGCCGCGCCGCCGCTCACGCCGGGCAGCCGAGGGGGCGCGTCACTCGGGGTACCGGCCTCCCGCCGGCACCCGCTTGCGGGGATGGACGACGGCGTGGGCCGCCACCAGCGCGACGACGTCGCCCTCTGCCGCTCCCCCGACCTCGGCCCGGCCGCGCACCCGCACCCCCTCGTCCACCACCGTCCGGCGCACGACGGCGCCCGGCCCCACCCGGACGTCGTCGAGCAGCACGGAGTCGATCACCTCCGCGCCCGCCGCCACCCGCACCCCGGCGCCGAGCACGCTGCGCCGCACGGTGCCCTCGACGACGCTGCCGGGCCCGAGCAGCGCGTCCGCGACCTGGCCGGCGCCGAGCACGCGCGCGCCCCCGTGGCGCCGCACACGGGTGGTGACGGGCCAGGCGGGGTCGTCCAGGTCGAACGGCGGCCGGTCGAGCAGGTCCATGTGCACCCGCCAGTACTCCTCCACGGTGCCGACCTCCGCCCAGTAGCCCTGGTGGCGCTGCTCGACGGCCTCGCCGCGTCCGACCAGGGCCGGGAGCAGATGGTCGCCGAGGTCGCCCAGGCCGTCGGCCCCGCGCGCGGACCGGACGTCCTCGAGGCCGGCGAGCAGGGCCGCCGGGTCGAACGCAAGCACCCCGGTGGCGGCGAGGTCGCCGCGGGGGTGCTCCGGCCGGCTCACGTACTCCGTGACCCGTCCCTCGTGCACCTGGACAGTCCCGTGGCGGGGCAGGTCCCCGTCGCGCCGGGTGGTCACCACCGTGAGCGCCGCGCGGGCGGCCAGGTGCCGGGCGACGACGTCGGTGAAGTCCATGCGGTACACCGCGCCGGCCGGGGCGACGAGGACCACCTCGGGCTCGTGGGCCCGGATCGCCCCGGCACGACGCCACAGCGCCTCCGCCGTCCCGGCGAGCGGCTCCCCCGGCTCCGGTCCGAGCACGAGCAGCCCGCCGCGCGTGCGGTCCAGGTCCCACGGCCGCCCGCCCGCGAGGTGTTCGGTGACCGAGAGCGGGTGGTGCTGCTCGACCACCCACACGTCCGAGATGCCGCTGTTGGCGGCGTGGCTGAGCGTGAAGTCGATGAGCCGGTGCGTGCCGCCGTACGGCAGGGCGGGTTTCGCACGCCTCGCGGTGAGGGACTCCAGGCGTGAGCCGGCGTCCCCGGCGAGCACGACGAGCAGGGTGCGGGTGAGGGCCAAGGGGGTCTCCTTCGGGCGGGTGGCGCGTCAGGGCCGCGCGGCCTCCTGGGCGCGCAGGGATCGCAGCAGCTGGTCGCGGGCCTCGATGACCAGACGGCGCAGGGCGGCGGGGGCGTCGGCGTTCTCCTCCAGCCACGCGGTGGTGCGCAGGACCACCGGGTCGTCCTGGGGCGCCCGGCCCGCCACGGCGTCCTGGTGGCCCGGGTAGAGGCGCCGGACGAGCCGGCTCGCGATCTCGATGCTGTGCCGCTCCCAGATCTGGCGCAGCGCGTCGAAGTACCGCTCGGTGAAGGGCGCGGTCAGCTCGCGGTGCCACGGCTGGGTGAAGCCGGTCAGCGTGGCGTCCACGTGGTCGTTGCTCAGCGCACCGGGGGTCATCAGCGTGTCCCACGACGCCGCCTTGACGTCGGCGTCCGGGAAGCTCGTGACGGCCGCGAGGTGCTGCGTGGCGCCGTCGGCGGTACGGTCCCGGGCGAGCTCCTCGTCCAGCTCGTCGAGGCTGGCGGCGCCGAGAGCCGCGAGCGCCTGCCACAGGGACCACCGCAGCTCGGGGTCCAGGGGCAGGCCGGGAACCGCCTCGGAACCGCTGAGCAACCCCCGCAGCCGCGGGGCGGCGGCCGGCGTGGTGGCGGCGACCCGGGCGAGCGAGCGGGCCCAGACGAGCTGGGCGTCCGAGCCCGGCTCGGCGTCGCGCAGGTGCCCGAACGAGCCCTGCCCGAGCCGGAGCCGCAGCTCGTCGCGCAGGGCGGGTGGCGCGTAGAGCTCGACGGCGGTGCTGGCGTTGAGGGTGAGGCCGCCGAGGACGGCGCTGTCGGTCTCGGCGGGTCCGTGCCGCAGGACGAGGCCGAGGTAGTCGGCGGCCGGCAGGAGGGCGTCGCGGGTGGCGTTCCACAGGGCGGCCCAGACGAGCGAGCGGGCGAGAGGCTCGCGCAGGTCTCCGAGGTGCTCGCGGACCGTGGCGAGGGAGTCGGCGTCGAGCCGGAGCTTGCCGTAGGTGAGGTCGTCGTCGTTGACGAGCACGAGCGCCGGGCGGGGCAGTCCCGCCGCCCCGGGCACCGGGGCGCTCTCCCCGGTGAGCTCGACCTCGAACCGGTGGGTGCGGGTCAGGGCGGCTGCGCCGTCGGCCTCCGTCAGGTCGTAGAGGCCGACTGCGAGGCGGTGCGGGCGGACCACGGTCTGGCCCGTCCGCGGGTCGGTGCCGCTCTGGTGGACGCTCAGCGAGCCGATGCGGTCCCCGGCGGCGACGAGCTCCGCACGCAGGGTCGGGGTGCCGGCCGTCTGCAGCCACAGCCGGCTCCACTCCCCCAGCTCGCGGCCGGAGGTGGCCTCCAGCGCGGCGAGGAGGTCGGGCAGCGTGGTCGATCCGTAGGCGTGCTCGGCGAAGTACCGGCGGGCGCCCGCGAAGAACGCGTCGGTGCCCACGTAGGCGACCAGCTGCTTCAGCACGGCGGCACCCTTGGCGTAGGTGATGCCGTCGAAGTTCTGCTTGGCCGCCTCCAGGTCCGGGATGTCCGCGACCACGGGATGGGTGGTGGGCAGCTGGTCCTGGGTGTAGGCCCAGGCCTTGCGGCGGTTGGCGAAGGAGACCCACGCGCCGGTGAACTCGGTGGCGGCGACGGAGGCGTGGGCACCCATGTAGTCGGCGAAGGACTCCTTGAGCCACAGGTCGTCCCACCACCGCGGGGTCACGAGGTCGCCGAACCACATGTGGGCCATCTCGTGCAGGATCGTGTTGGCGCGGCCCTGGTGCTGGGCGCGGGTGGCGGCCGAGCGGAACACGTAGGACTCGGTGAACGTGACGCAGCCCGGGTTCTCCATCGCCCCGAGGTTGTACTCGGGGACGAAGACCTGGTCGTACTTGCCCCAGGGGTACGGGGTGCCGAAGTGCTCGTGGAAGAAGTCCAGGCCCTGACGCGTCACCGTGAGGATCTCCTCGGCGTCGAGGTGCTCGGCCAGGGAGGCCCGGCACAGCACCCCGAGCTCGACGTCGAGGGTGCCGCCGTCGGCGAGCGCGCCCGACCACCGCCCGTCCACCCGGTGGTAGCGCCCGGCGACCACCGCGGTGAGGTAGCTCGAGACTGGCGGCGTCGGCGCGAACGCGGTGCGCACGGTGCCGTCCCCCCGGTCCTCCGACCCTGTCGCGGGCTGGTTGGACAGGACCCGCCAGCCGGCCGGCGCGACGACGGCGAAGGTGAAGGGTGCCTTGAGGTCAGGCTGCTCGAACACCGCCATGACGCGCCGGGAGTCCGCCGGCTCGTACTGGGTGTAGAGGTAGGTCTCGCCGTCGGCGGGGTCGACGAACCGGTGCAGCCCCTCCCCGGAGCGGGAGTACGCCGCCTCGCCGACGACCGTGACCTCGTTCTCGGCCGCCAGCCCGTCCAGCGTGATGCGGGCGCCGTCGTAGCAGGCCGCGGGGTCGACCTCGCGCCCGTTGACGACGACGGAGCGCACCTCGCCGAGGAAGTCCAGGAACGTCGCCGGTGCGCTGGCCGTGAAACGCACGGTCGTGGTGGAGCCGAAGGTGTCGCGACCGAGGTCGCGGGCGCCGCCGAGGTCGAGCTCGACGCGGTAGTCGCGCACGGTGAGGCGGTCGGACCGCTCGGCGGCCTCCGCGCGGGTGAGGTTCGCGGTGGTGGTCACCAGGGCAGGTTAGCCACCCCGGTCCCGCACCCCCGCCCGGCGGCGGCCCGGGTCGGCAGTGCATTCCGGCGTGTCGCCCCGCCGACGGCGGCAGACTCAGGGCCATGGACACACTGGACGTTCCCGAGGGCGCCGTCGTCGCCGGCGTGGACGGCTCCGCGCGGGCGGCACGCGCGCTCGAGCTCGCCGCCCGCGAGGCCGAGCGACGCAGGGCCGTGCTCCACGTGGTCCACGCGTTCCCGTGGCTCAGCCAGGCGCACGGGTGGGAGTTCGCCCCGGAGGCCGGGGCCATGTCCGTCGCCGAGCGGGTCGTCGCCGACGCCGTCGACCAGGTCCGTGCCGCCCACGGCGGGCTCACCGTGACGGGGCAGGTGGTTGTCGACGACCCCACGGTCGTGCTGGTCGAGGCCTCGGAACGCGCCGCCATCGTCGTCATCGGGGCACGCGGCCTCGGGCGGGTCGCGGGCCAGCTGCTGGGCTCGGTGTCCCAGAAGGTGGCGGCGCACGCGCACGGCCCCGTGCTCGTGGTGCGGGAGCAGGCCCCGGACGACGGCGGACCCGTCGCCGTCGGCGCGGACCCGTCCGGCGACGCGCCCGAGGTTCTCGAGTACGCCTTCGAGGAGGCCGTCCGCCGCGGCACCGGCCTGCTGGCCGTCCTGGCGGTCGAGCCCGAGTCGGTGCCGCCCGACTACGACGACGACCGGGTGACGACGCTGCTGCAGCAGGCCACCAGGACGACCCAGGAGCGCTTCCGCGCGGACCTCGCGGCGTGGGAGCGTCGCTACCCGGGCGTCCCGGTGGAGCCGCTCCTTCCCCGCCAGCACCCGGTGGAGGCCCTCGTCACGGCCGCGGAGCGCGCCTGCGTCGTCGTGGTCGGCAGCCGGGGCAGGCGCGGCCTGCGGGCCGTGCGCCTCGGCTCGGTCGCCCGCGGGGTGCTCCACCGCGCCCCGGCGGTCGTCGTCGTGCGTGTCCCGGCCGCCGGACGGGGCTGAACCCCGGCACGCCGCCGCGCCCGCGGCCCTGGGCGGTCCTACGCTGAAGCCGTCGAGGACCGAGGAGGGTGCGTGGACGATCGGACGGGTGGGACGGGTGGGGGTCGTGACGGGACGGCCGGTGGCCACGGCGAGCGTGCCGACGACGACGGCTGGAACAAGGGCCGCCACGAGACGCCCGACGAGCGTGCCGACCGCAACTGGAACGAGCTCCTCCAGGAGCTGCGCGTCACCCAGACCGGCGTCCAGCTGCTCACGGGCTTCCTGCTCACCCTGCCTTTCCAGCAGCGCTTCGCCGACCTCGACGACGTCCAGGTCGGCATGTACCTCACGCTCGTCCTCCTCGCGGCGCTCACGACCGTGCTGGTCATCGCCCCCGTGAGCCTGCACCGGCTGCTCTTCGGGCGCCGTCTCAAGGCGACGACCGTGCGGACGGGCCACGCGATCGCGCTCGCCGGGCTCGCCTCGCTCGCGCTGGTCGTGGCCGGCACGGTGCTGCTGGTCTTCGACGTCGTCGTGGGCCGGTCGACCGCGATCGCGGTGGCGGCCGCCGTGCTCATGGTGGTCATCCTCGGGTGGCTCGTGGCCCCGCTGGTGTTCGGGCGCCGCGCGGCACCGGCGGAGGACGCCGACGCGTGAGCGACCCCGTCCGCGTCACCTCCACCGTCCACCTCGACCCGGCGGAGCTGCGCTGGCGCTTCTCGCGCGCCTCCGGCCCGGGCGGTCAGGGCGTGAACACCACCGACTCGAGGGTCGAGCTCTCGTTCGACGTGACGCGCTCCCCGGCCCTCTCGGACGTCCAGCGCAGCCGCGTCCTCGACCGCCTCGGCGGCCGGCTCAGCGACGGTGTGCTCACCGTCGTCGCCGCCGAGCACCGCTCGCAGCTGCAGAACCGCAGGGCCGCGCTCGACCGGCTCGTCGAGCAGCTGCAGGAGGCGCTGGCGCCCCCGCCCCGGCCCCGTCGCCCCACCCGCCCGTCCCGCGGTGCGGTCCGGCGCCGCGCCGAGGCCAAGCAGCGCCGCAGCTCGACCAAGCAGCTGCGCCGCCGCCCGGAGCGGTGACCGGCGACCTGACGGCCGGCGAGGTGCTCGCCCGCCGCGCGGCCCGCCACCACCTCCTCACGCCGGCCGTGGAGGGTCCGGCGGCGGCGGCGCGGGTCGTCTGCGGCGTCCACGCCCAGATCATGTCGGCCGCCGAGCTCTCGCTCGGGCTGCGCGTGGCCGGCGCCACGCGCTCGCACGTGCGTCGCGCGCTGTGGGAGGACCGCACCCTCGTCAAGACCTTCGGCCCGCGCGGCACGGTGCACCTGCTCGCCGCCGAGGACCTGCCGCTGTGGACCGCGGCGCTGTCCGCCGTCCCCCGCCCCGGCGAGAGCTGGGCCGACGAGGTACGCCTCACGCCCGACCGGACCGAGGCCGTACTCGCGGCGATCGTCGACGCCCTCCGCGGCGAGCCTCTGACGGCCGAGGAGCTCGGCGAGGCCGTGGTGGAGCGGACGGGTGCGTGGGCGGCCGACCCGGTGCTGCCCGCCTTCGGCGGCTGGTGGCCGCGCTGGCGGCAGGCGCTGGGCACCGCGGCGCACCGCGGCACGGTCGTGTTCGGGCCCGACCGGGGACGGCGTGCGACGTACACGCACCCCATGCGGGCGGTGCCCGGGTTCGCGCCCGCGGATCAGCAGACGGCGCTGCGCTTCCTGGTGCGCTCCTACCTCCACGCCTACGGGCCGGCCTCCTCCGACCACCTCGCACGCTGGCTGGCAGCGCCGCCCGCGTGGGCCGCCGACCTGATCACCACGATGGGTGACGAGCTCGAGGCCGTCACGATCCAGGGCGCCGGTCCCCTCTGGCAGCTCGCGGACGAGCGGCCCGCGCAGGTCGGCCGGCCCCCCGCCGAGCCGCCGCCGGCCGAGGCGCTGCCCGGGGTCCGCCTGCTGCCCTACTTCGACGCCTACGTCGTCGGGTCCCACCCGCGCGACCTGATCTTCCCCGGCCGCGCCGCGGACCGGGCCCTGAACCGCGGCCAGGCTGGCAACTATCCCGTCCTGCTCGTCGACGGCGTGGTGGCCGGCGTCTGGCACCTGCGCCGGTCCGGGACCCGGCTGGCCGTCACCGTCGAGCCGCTGCGGGCCCTCGGTGAGGCTCGGCGGCGCGAGCTCGAGGAGCAGGTCGAGCGCGTCGGCCACATCCTCGAGGGCACCGCGACGCTGACCGTGGGCAGGTTGAGCGTGGGCCCGCACGCGTGAGCGGCGGCCCGGACGCACGGCCGGCGGGACGCATGGTCGGCGGGGCGCCCGCGTGGGGGCCGCCCACGCTGGGACGGTGACGGCCCCGGCGAGACCCCTCGGTCGGTGCCCTGCGTTACTGTCCCGGCATGGAGCAGCGAGTGAGCCTGGTCACCCTCGGCGTCGCCGACCTCGACAGGGCCCGTTCCTTCTACTCGGGGCTCGGCTGGTCGCCGACGCGGGACCTGGACGAGGTGGTCTTCTACCAGGCGGGCGGGATCGTCGTCGCCCTGTGGGGCCGGGCGGAGCTGGCGGCGGACACGGCCGTGCGCGACTCCGGCGGCTGGGGCGGCATCACCCTCGCCCACAACGTGCGCAGCCCGGCCGAGGTGGACGCCGTGCTCGCGGAGGCGGAGCGCGCCGGCGGGCGGGTGCGCCGCGCCGGCGCACCGACGGAGTGGGGCGGCTACTCGGGCGTCTTCTCCGACCCGGACGGTCACGCCTGGGAGGTCGCGCACAACCCGGAGTGGACCGTCACGGACGACGGCGCCACGCTGATCTCCGGGCCGGTCTGAGGCGAGGGCCGGCGAGTGGACCGTGCCGACGTGACGCGGGGCCGGGGGACGGACCTCGCTGACCTGCTCGTGGCCGCGCAGGCGGCCGCGCTGACGGGCGTGCTCTGGCCCGGCCGGGCGCGGTGGCGCCTGCCGGCGGCGGCGATCGTGGGCGCGGGCGCGCTCGTCGTCTCGGGAGGCGCCCTCGCGCTCGCCGGCGCCGCCCCGCACACCCGCCTGACGCCCCGCGTGCGCCCGCCCGCCGACGCCCGTCTCCTCACCACCGGTGTGTACGCGCGGACCCGCAACCCCATCTACGTGGGGCTGACCGCCGCGACGTGGGGCGCCGCCGTGCTGCGGCGCCGACGCGGGCCGCTGGTCGCGGCCGCGGCGCTGACGGCCGTGCTGGCCGTGAAGTCACGCCTCGAGGAGGGCGCCCTGGCCGATCGGTTCGGTCCCGCCTACCTCGACTACGCCGCCCGCACGCCGCGGTTCCTCGGGCGGGCCCGCTGAGCGGAGCGCGCGATGTGTTCGCGTGACCTGGGCCTGCGTGACTTCTGCCTACCGTCAGGCCCTGACCAGCCCGTGCTCGTAGGCGTAGGCGGTGGCGGCGGCCCGGGACGGCAGGTCGAGCTTGTCGAAGATGTTGGACAGGTGGCGCGCGACCGTCTTCTCGCTGAGGAACAGCTCGGCGGCGATCGCCCGGTTCGTCCGGCCGGTGGCGACGAGCCGGAGCACCTCGACCTCACGGTCGGTCAGCCCCACGACCCGCGGCACGCCCGGGGCGAGCCGGCCGAGGTCTGCCCGCGCCACCGCCAGGTCCGGCCCCGCACCGAGCCGCTCGAAGGCCTGGCACGCGGACTCCAGCTCGAGCCGGGCTCCGTCCTCGTCCCCGACTGCGCACCCCGCCCGGGCGAGCAGCAGGCGTGCGCGGGCGACCTCGTAGGGCACGTCGAGGCGGACCCAGGCGGCCCAGGAGCGCCGGAGCGGCTCCAGGGCGGCGCGCGCACGCCCCTGCGCGAGCAGGACCTCCCCGGCGGCCCGGTCGGCCAGGGCGGTGAGCATGCCGCCGGTGCCGCCGCGGACCGCGGCGAGCTCGGCGGCGGCCCGGGCGGCGCCGTCGAGGTCGCCGTCGGCGAGGAGGATCTCGGCGGCCGCGGCGAGGAGGGGCACCGCGGCGTGCGGGCCCGCCTCCGCCCGGACGCGCCGGACCGCGGCGGCCGCGTCCGTCGTCCTGCCCTGGGCGAGGCGCAGGAGCGACAGCCCGGGCTGCGGCTCGTACCCGTGCACGTCCGCGCTGCGGTAGGCGGCCTCGGCCTCCTCCAGGTCACCGCGCAGCCGGAGCACCTCGCCGAGCTCGTACCACGCCTCTCCTGCACCGCGCTGGCCGGGCGGGTCGCTCAGCCTCGTCACGGCGCGGCCGGCCTCGGCCAGCGCGTCGTCCCAGCTGCCCCGCAGCCGCATGAGGCGGGCGCGGTTCACGAGGCACTCGCCCCGGAAGAGGACCAGATCGGGCTGGGCGTCGCACCAGCGGGTCAGCGCCGTGGTCCACTCCCGCGCCCGCGGCAAATCCATGCTCGCGGTGCAGAGCTCGATGACGGCGCAGTACACGATCCCGGCCGGGACGGCGGAGACCCCGCCGGTCGTCACGTCGACCATCACCTCGTCCAGGGTGGCGAGACCCCGGGCGCTGCGGCCGCGCATCACGTCCCACGCCCCGAGGGTGAGGCGAGCGAGGGCCGTCAGGTCGCGGTCGCCGGCGCGCTCGCCCGTCTCCAGCGCGGCGGCGGCCAGCTCGCCGGCCCGGTCGGCGTCGCCGGAACCAGCGGCGGCGTCGGAACCAGCGAGCATGGCCTGCCGGGCCGTGGCCACCGCGAGGTAGGCCCGCTCCACCTCGCCCGCCCCCGCGTCGACGAGCCGCTGGGCGAGGGACAGCCACCCCGCCCCCCGGGCCGCCTGGCCCCGGTTGAGCAGCGACATGCCGGCCCAGAAGGCGCACCGGGAGGCGCGGTCGGGACGAGCGTCGCCGAGGAAGCCGCGGTAGGACGCGGCGAGCAGGTCGTCGGCCTCGCCGTCGCGGCCCAGGAGCATCGCGGAGGTGGCCAGGCGGAAGAGATCCTCGGGCGGGAGCGCCGCCTCGGCGCCCGCGGCCGCGATGCTCGCGTAGGCCTCGCCCCACTCCCGGCGCGCGTAGGCGCGGCGCCCCCGGTCGAGCTGGTCCACCCTCATCGCTCGCTCCTGCGATCCGCGCGTCGCCGCGCAGCTCAACGGTACCCGGGCACGGGTTCTCAGACGATCTGCTGCACGGCCCAGCCGTTGCCGTCCGGGTCGGAGAAGAAGACGAACCGCCCCCACGGGAAGTCCGCGATCTCGGAGACCGCGACGCCACGGCCGGCCAGCTCGGCGCGCGCGGCCTCGATGTCCGTGACCACCAGCTGCAGGCCCTCGACCGACCCGGGCCGCATCTCGCTCAGTCCCTCGCCGATGGCGATCGAGGCCGGGGAGCCGGGCGGGGTGAGCTGGACGAAACGGACGCCCCCGCCGACGTCGTGGTCGTGGTCGAGGACGAAGCCGGCCCGGTTTACGTAGAAGTCGAGGGCGCGGTCGACGTCGGCGACGGGGACCTGGACGAGCTCGAGGCGGAAGTCCATGGCGCGACCGTACGCTCCCGGCGCGCTGCCCGGGCACGGTTGGGCCCAACCGTTCCCACGGACGCTCGCGATGGGGCACGATCGGTGCATGGACCCGGTGGTGGCCGACGTCGACGTCGACCTCGAGCGCCTGCATGCCGTGACGGCGGCCGCGCAGCGCGCCATGACGAGCGTGATCGAGGGCAAGGACGACGTGGTGCGCACCGCTCTGACCGTGCTCCTGGCGGGCGGCCACCTGCTCATCGAGGACGTGCCCGGGGTCGGCAAGACGATGCTCGCCAAGGCGCTCGCCCGCACGGTCGACTCCACGGTGCGGCGCATCCAGTTCACCCCGGACCTGCTCCCGAGCGACATCACCGGCGTCAGCGTGTTCAACCAGGACACCCACGCGTTCGAGTTCCGCCCCGGCGCCGTGTTCGCCAACGTCGTGGTCGGGGACGAGATCAACCGCGCCTCCCCCAAGACCCAGTCCGCGCTCCTCGAGGCCATGGAGGAGCGTCAGGTCACGGTGGACGGACGGACCTACCCCCTCCCGGAACCCTTCATCGTCATGGCCACCCAGAACCCGTTCGAGATGGAGGGCACCTACCCCCTGCCCGAGGCGCAGCGGGACCGGTTCATGGCCCGGATCTCGATGGGCTACCCGGACCCCGCAGCCGAGCTGCGCATGCTCGCCTCGCACGGCTCGGGCTCGCCGCTGGCCGAGCTGCGCCCGGTCACCGACGCCGCGACGATCGCCGGCCTCGTGCGCACGGTCGAGCGCCTGCACACCGCGCCCGCCGTCCACCAGTACGTGGTGGACCTCGTCACCGCCACCCGCACCAGCCGCTACCTGCGCCTCGGCGCCTCCCCGCGCGCCGGGCTGCAGCTGCTGCGCGCCGCCCGCGCGCACGCCGCGCTGGCCGGCAGGGACCACGTCCTGCCCGACGACGTCCAGCACCTCCTCGCGCCGGTGCTCGCGCACCGCGTGATCCTCACCGCCGAGGCCGAGCTCGGCGGGGCCAGCGCCGCCGACGTGCTCAGCGCGATCGTCACGGCCGTCCGGGTACCCGCCGCACCCCGATGAAGCCCCCGCGCCTGACAACCCGCGGCCGCGCGTTCCTCGCCGCGGGCGTCGTGGTGGTCCTCGGCGCCACGCTGCTCGGCTTCCCGGACGTCACCCGCATCGGCGCGCTCCTCGCGCTCCTGCCCCTGCTGGCGGCGGCGTCGATCTGGCGCCGGGCGCCCCGGCTGGAGCTGCGGCGCACGGTGGTGCCGGCACAGCTCCAGCGCGGCGACGAGGGGCACGTCGAGCTCGCCCTGCACAACCTGGGCCGCCACGCGACGCTGCCGCACCTGGCCCTGGAGCGCCTGGACCCGGCGCTCGGCGAGCCCGCCCGGTTCGTCCTGCCGCGCATGGTCCCCGGCGAGCGGCGCACCGTCACCTACGGGGTGCAGGCACGGGTGCGCGGCACGTACCGGCCGGGCCCGCTGGTGCTCACGCTGACCGACCCCTTCGGCATGGCGAGCAGCCGGGTGGAGCTGCGCGCCTCGGGCGAGGTCGTCGTGCTGCCCCGCATCGTCGCGCTCGGCGGGTCCGGGATGCGCCGCCAGGGCGGCGCGGGCGACTGGCCGGTGCCGCACATGGTGGCCACGCAGGGCGAGGACGACGTGAGCACCCGGACCTATCACCACGGCGACGACCTGCGCCGCATCCACTGGCCCGCCACCGCCCACCGCTCCGAGCTCATGGTCCGCCAGGAGGAGCAGCCGGCGCGGCGCCGCGCCGTCCTGGTGCTGGACTCGCGGCGCCTGCACCACCGCGGCTCCGGCGAGGCCAGCTCCTTCGAGTGGGCGGTGAGCGCGCTCGCCTCCGCCGCCGTGCACCTCGCGGGCCGCGGCTACGCCCTCCACCTGGTCTCCACCGAGACCGTGCGCGAGGGACGGGCGGGCGCTGTCCTCGCGCTCGGCACGGTGCTGCGCTACCTCGCCCTGGCGCTCCCGGAGGCCGCCGACCTAGGGCCGGTGCTGCGGGCGGCGCGCTCCCTCGCCGCCGGGGTGGTCGTCGCGGTGGTCTCCGACGGCGACCCGGCCGCCTTCCACGCGTACGCCCGCGCCCGCCCGGCGGGCACCACCGGGGTCATGCTCGTCCTGGACGCCCCAGGGTTCGCCGGGGCCGTGGGCGACGGCGGGGCGGACCGGATCGCCGACGTCGCCCGGGCGGCGGGCTGGCGCACCCACGTGGTCACGGCGGGCACCGACGTCGCCATGGCCTGGCGGCGCGCGACGGCGGCCCGGCAGGTGGTCCGGTGACCGCCCGCAGCCGCTGGGCCGACGCCCTCCTGGCGCTCCTCGCGACGCTGGTCGCGAGCTGGGCGGTGGGGCCGCTCGTGCAGGGCCGCGGGTGGGTCGGCCCCATGCTCCTCGGCCTTCTCGCGGTCACCGCCGCCGGCGTCCTCGCCCGGGCGGTCCGCCTCCCCGCCCCGCTGGTCCTCATCGTCCAGGCCGGAGCCGCGTGGACGGTGCTCAGCTGGGTCTTCGTGCCCGGCAACCACTGGCTGGGGATCCCGCTCGGCTCCGCGCTGACGGACGCGGCCGCGCTGGTGCGCCAGGGGTCCGAGGCGATCCGGGTCGAGTCGGTGCCCGCCCCGGGCAGCCCCGGCCTGCTGCTCGTGGTCGCCGGGTCGATGGTGGCCGTGGGCCTCGCGGTCGACCTGATCGGGGTGACGCTGCGCTCGCCCGCCCTCGCCGGGCTGCCGCTCCTCGTGGTCCTCGCCGTCACGGCCTCCGGCACCGGCCAGCCCCTCTCACCGCGGTACTTCCTCCTCACGGCGGCCGTGTGGCTGGCGCTCGTGGCGCGCCAGAGCATCACGACCGTGCGCACCTGGCCCAACCAGCACAGCTGGTCCCGGACCGTGCCGGTGCCGGCCGACAGCGAGGACGACGCCGGCCGCACCGGTCGCCGCCACCGCGCCTGGGCGGCCTCGCTCGGTGCCGTCACGGTCGCCCTCGCGGTGGTGCTCCCCGGATCGCTCCCCCACCTCGCGCCGACCGCGCTGATCCAGGGCCTGGGCACCGCACCGGGCCGCGCGGCAGGGGGCGTGACGTTCACCGACACCCTCGACCTCTCGGCCGACCTCGCCGACCGCAGCGACCGGCCCGTCCTTCGCTACCGGGCCGACGGCGCCCGCCCCACCCCGCTGCGGGTGCTGGTGACGAGCCGGTACGCCAACGGGCGGTGGTGGCCGGTGGCCGGCGAGGGCGGCGCGCCCCTCCCCCCGCCGGTGCCCGCCGACCCCGTCGCGGTGACGACGGAGAACCTCGAGCTCACCGTCGTCTCCAACAACCTCGACGCGCCGCAGGTGGCCCTGCCCTACCCTCTGGCGTCGGCGGACTTCGGGGACATCGCCGCCCGGACGGACCCGCGCACCGGGTCGGTGTCCGTCGCCGCCCGCCCGAGCAGCTACGAGGCCGTCTCGCCCCAGATCACCGGCACGCTCCCGGCCGGGGCGGGCGACCCGCCCCTGCGCGAGGCGGTCACCCCCGAGCTCCTGCAGGTCGACCCGGCCGCGGCGCCGGTCCTGCGGGAGGTCCTGGCCGAGGTGGCCGCGGAGGAGACGAACCAGCTGCGGATCGCCCGCGCCATCCAGTCCTACCTGCGCGGCCCGGACTTCACCTACTCCCTCACGCTCGCCGAGCCGGTCCGGGGCCCGGACGGGCGCCCGCTCGACCCCGTCACCCACTTCCTCACCACCAAGCTCGGGTACTGCACCCAGTTCGCCTCCGCGATGGTGCTGCTGGCCCGCGAGGCGGGGATCCCCGCCCGGCTGGCGGTCGGGTTCCTGCCCGGGGAGCGGGAGATCGACGGGTCGTACACCGTGGTGGCCTCCGACGCGCACGCCTGGCCCGAGCTGTACATCGCCCGGCTCGGGTGGACGCGGTTCGAGCCGACCCCCGCCGGACGCTCCGGCGCCGCCCCCGTATACCTGACGCAGTCCGACGTCGGCGCCCCGGTCCCCACCGCCGGGACAACGACCGCGCCCCCCGGGGAACGGCCGGTCATGGACCCCGGCGGCGCCGTTGCCGGCCAGGAGGCTCCGGCGTCGAACTGGATGGTCGGGACGCTGCGGGCGCTCGGCCAGGCGGCCGGCGTCCTGGCGGTGGTGGCCGCGGCCGTGCTCGCCGTCCCGCTCGCCGGGCGGTGGCGCCGGGAGGCGGGGCGCCGCCGCGCGCGCGACGACGGCTCCCACGTCGAGGCGGAGTGGCACCTCCTCGCCGCGACGCTCGCGGACCTGGGGCTGGCGGCCCCGGTCGGCGCCACCCCACGGCAGGCCGCCGAGCACTACCGGCGCGCGGCCGGGCTGTCCGGGGAGGCCGCCGACGCGCTCGTCCGCGCCGCCGCCCGGCTCGAGCGCGCCCGGTACGCGCCCGGGGGTGCCGACCCGGGCACCATGGCGCGCGACGTCCGCACGGTCGTCCACCGGGTGCGCGCCGCCCGGTCCCGGCGGACCCGGCTGCGGGCCGTGCTGTGGCCGGCGAGCGGCGTCGAGCAGCTGCGTGCGTGGGGCGACCGGCTCGGCGCGATGGGGCGGGCGCGCTCGCTGCGTCCGCGAGTGTGACGGTGCGGCGCCCGGCGCGCCGGGCCGCTCCCTGACACCTCCGACGCGCGCCCGCGGGGCCGGGGCCGGCGCGTGCGATCATGAGCACGCCAGCAGGGTCCGGAAAGGGGCACGATGACCAGCACGGAGCCGCCCGGCCGGGCCGCAGGGGTCCGCCCGGGTGCGGGGCAGGTGCTCGCCGTCGTCGCCGCCGCCCTGGTGGTCGCCACCGCCGGTCTCCACGCCGTCTCCGGCATCTTCGCCCCCGCCTTCCTGGCCCTGACGCTGGTCCTGGCCGCCCACCCGCTCCAGCGGCGGCTGGTCGCCCGGCGCTGGCACCCGCTCGTGGCCTCCGGCGTGGTCCTCCTCGGCCTGTACGCGCTGCTCCTCGTCCTGGTCCTCGCGACCGGCTTCGCCGTCGTCCAGCTCTCCGGCGCGCTCCCCCGCTACGCCGACGACTTCCCGGCCCTGTACGAGCACGCGCTCGCCTGGCTGGCCACGGTCGGCGTCGACGCGACCAGGGTCGGGGACGTCCTGGCCGGCGTGGACCTGGTCGGGCTCGCCGGGGACCTCCTCGACTACCTCGGGGCCGCGTCGTCGCAGGTGCTGCTCGTGGTCATGGTGATGTTCTTCCTGTCCCTCGACCTCTCCGCCGTGCGCAACCGCTCCGCACGGCTGCGGGCCGCCCGCCCGCGGGTCGCGGCGGCGCTGTCCGACTTCGCCCGGCGCGTGCGGACCTACTGGGTGGTCTCCACCGTCTTCGGTCTCGTCGTGGCCGCCCTCGACGTCGTGGCGCTCGCGCTCCTGGGCGTCCCGCTCGCCCTGACCTGGGGCATCCTCGCCTTCGTCACCAACTACATCCCCAACATCGGCTTCGTCATCGGCCTGGTGCCCCCGGCGCTCCTCGCGCTGCTGGAGGGTGACGTGGCCACGATGGTCTGGGTGATCGTCGTCTACTCGGTCATCAACTTCACGCTGCAGTCGCTGATCCAGCCGAAGTTCGTCGGCGACGCCGTGGGGCTGAACCCGACCGTCACCTTCCTCTCCCTGGTGTTCTGGTCCTTCGTGGTCGGGCCGCTCGGCGCGATCCTGGCCGTGCCGCTGACACTGTTCTTCCAGAGCCTGCTCATCACCACCGAGCCGCGCGCCGGCTGGCTCAACGTCTTCCTCGAGTCGGACCGCCGGGACGACGGCGCCGTGCGCCCGGGCGTGCGCCCCGGCGGGGAACCGGGCGCCGACCGCGGCGGGGAACCGGGTGCGGACCGCGGCGTCGAACCGGGTGCGGACCGCGGTGTGGCGCCGGTCGCGGCCGCGGGGCCGGTGGCGCCGCCCCGCCCGCACCGGGACGGCCGGGATGACGGCGCACCCGCCCCGGACGAGGGCGCAGCGGCGCCGGACGTCGTCGCACCCGCCCCGGAGGACGGCGGGGACCGACCCGTGGCCCGCTCGTAGCCGCACGGCCCCCTGCCCGAAGCCACCGGCCCTCACCCCTAGACTCGGCGCTGTGACGACCGCCGAGGTGACCAGCCCCCGCCCCCTCGCGTGCAGCCGGCTGAGCCTCGAGGCCGACGAGGACCTCTCCGGCACCGCGTCCACCGTCGCCGGCTACCTGGTCCTCGAGCACGGCGGCCCCTGGGGCACCAAGGTCCTGCGCGACGCCCCCTTCTCCGACCCGGACGGCACCGCCGTGCCCCTCGGGGCGCACCTGTCCACGACCCTGGGCCCGCTCGGCGTGACCACGCTGCTCGCGCGCCGCCCCGGAGCCCGCCACGGGATCCCGCGCCGGCCGACGGTGATGCTCGTCGCGTTCGACGGCGCCGCCGCGCACGGCGCCCGAACCACGGTCGGGGCCGTCTCCCGCCTCTTCGGGTGGAAGCTCCCCGCGCTCCTCGCCGGCCTACGCTCCGGCGTCGTGCCCGAGGGGTGGGAGCCGCTGGAGACGCAGTACCTCGTGTGCGCCCACGCCCGGCGCGACGCCTGCTGCGGCGAGCTCGGCCGCCCTCTGGTGACGGCGCTGGCCGCGCTCGACCAGGAGCACGTCTGGGAGGTCAGCCACGTCGGCGGGCACCGGTTCGCGCCGAACACCCTTGTGCTGCCCGAGGGACTCGTCTACGGGCGCCTGCCCGCCACCCGCGGTCGGGAGCTCGTCGACGCCCACGCCGCCGGGCGGCTGCTGCCCGGGGCGCTGCGCGGCCGGGCCGGGCTGACCGGGCCCGCCCAGGCCGCCGAGATCGCCGTGCGGCAGGCGGCCGGCGAGGACCGCGCCGACCAGGTGAGGCTGCTGGGCGCCGACGAGGACGGGGCGCGGACCTCGACCCGCTGGTCCGTCGCCGGGCGCACCTGGCGCGCCGAGGTGGAGACGCTCCCGGGGCAGGGCGAGCCCCGGCCGAGCAGCTGCGGGAAGGCGCCGGAGCCGCCGTCGCCGCGCCACCTGGTGCGCGAGGTCGCCCCGGAGTAGCCGGGCTCAGCGGGCCGGCCGCCGCACACCCCGGGCGGGTTCCGCCGTCGCCGGGTCCTCCGGCCAGGCGTGCTTGGGGTAGCGCCCGCGCAGGTCGGCGCGCACCTGGGCGTACCCCTGGGCCCAGAAGGTGGCGAGGTCCGCCGTGACGGCCGCGGGCCGGCGCGCCGGGGAGAGCAGCTCGAGGACGAGCGGGACCCGCCCGCCCGCGAGGCGCGGGGCGCCCCGCCAGCCGAACACCTCCTGCACGCGCACCGCGAGCACGGCGCGGTCGCCGTCGTAGTCGACGCGGATCTCGGAGCCGGACGGGACCCGCACCTTCTCGGGCGCGAGCTCGTCGAGCCGGGCGGCGTCCGGCCAGGGCAGCAGTCGCCGCAGCGCGGTCAGGACGTCGACGCGTTCGAGGTCCCGCGCCGAGCGCACGCGCGTGAGGTCCGGCCCGAGCCAGGCGTCGACGTCGGCGAGGAGGGCCGCGTCGGAGACGTCCGGCCACGGGCTGCCGAGCGTCGCGTGGAGGAACGCGAGGCGGCGCCGCAGGCTCGTCGCGGCCGCCGACCACGACAGCACTGCCAGGCCGTCCCGGGCCAGGCCGTCGCGCACGGCGGCCACGACCGCCGCGGCGGGCGGGTCATGGACGACGGCGGAGGAGAGCTCGATCGCGCCGAGCCAGGTCCGCCGCCGGGCCAGCACCTGGCCCTGCTCCCAGACGACCGACTCCTTCTCTCGCAGCAACGAGGGCGCGGCCTCGATGGCGAGGTCCTCGTCCAGCGGCGCGGCGGAGCGGACTGTGGCGTCGCGCCGGCCCGCGCCGCGGTCGGCGTCGGCCACGGCCAGCCAGGGCAGCCCGGCCAGCGCCGAGCCGGGCGGCAGGGCCGCCCCGGTGCCGGAGGCCATGAGGTAGGCGGACCCGCCCGGGCGGCGGCGCGCGATCCGGTCGGGGTGGGCCAGCGCGACGACCAGGCCGACGGCGACGTCGTCGGTGAGCCGTCCGGCGGAGCGCCCGGCCGCGCTCCCGTCCCGGCCGGCGTCGTCCACGGCCTCGCGCAGCCGGCGCGCCTGCGCCTCCCAGGCGGGCGCGCCGCCGCGACGCACGGCGCGCAGCCCGGCGACGAGGTCACCGCCCGGGACCGGGACGTCCTCGTCGAGCAGCGCGACGATCTCGGCGGCCCGGCGCGCCCCGACCAGGGGCGAGCCGTCGATCAGGGCGCGGGCTAGCCGCGGGTCGGCGGCGACCGCCGCGATGGCCCGGCCGCGGCCGGTGACACCGCCGTCGGGCGCGACCGCCCCCAGCTGCTCCAGCGTGGCGCGCGCCGCGGCCATGGCGGCCTCGGGCGGCGGGTCGAGGAGGGCGAGACCCTCACCGCCGGGCGTGCCCCAGCAGGCGAGCTCCAGCGCGAAGGCGGTCAGGTCCGCCGTCGTGATCTCGGGCCGGGGGTGGGCGCGCAGGCGAGCGTGGTCGTGCTCGGTCCAGCAGCGGTAGACGGCGCCCGGGCCCTCCCGGCCCGCGCGCCCGGCCCGCTGGTCGGCCGCGGCCCGGCTCACCGACACGGTCACCAGCCCGGCCAGCCCGCGGCGGTGGTCGGTGCGGGGCTCGCGGGAGAGCCCGGCGTCCACCACGACGCGCACGTTGGGCACGGTCAGGGAGGACTCGGCGACGGCGGTGGAGACCACGACGCGGCGGCGCGGGCCCTCGGTCAGCGCCCGGTCCTGCTCGCGGTGCGGGAGCCGGCCGTGCAGGGGCCGCACGTCGGCCCCGACCCCGGCGAGCCGGCGCGCCACGCCGTCGACCTCGCCCGCGCCGGGCAGGAAGACGAGCACGTCGCCGGCCCGCTCCGCCAGGGCCCGCCGCACGGTGGCCGCCACGTGGTCGAGGAAGGCGGGGGTGACGCCGCGCTCGTCGGTCCGCGCGGCGCGGGGCGGCGGCGGGCACCAGATCGTCTCCACCGGGTGCAGGCTGCCCGCGACCTCCACCACCGGGGCGTCCGCCCCGCCGCCGAGGAGGCCGGCGGTGCGCTCCGCCTCCACGGTGGCGGACATGGCGACCACCGGCAGGTCCTCGCGCAGGTGGGTGCGCACGTCCACGAGGAGGGCGAGCGTCAGGTCCGCGTCGAGGTGGCGCTCGTGCACCTCGTCCAGGACGACGGCGCCGACGCCCGGGAGCTCCGGGTCGCGCTGGAGTCGGCGCAGCAGGACCCCCGTCGTGACGACCTCCACGCGGGTGGCACCGCTCGTGCGCCGGTCCCCGCGCACGGTGTGGCCTACCGTGCGGCCCACCGGCTCGCCGAGGAGGGACGCGAGCCGCCGGGCGGCCGCCCGCGCGGCGAGCCGGCGCGGCTGGGTGACGACGACCGTGCCCTCGACCGCGGCGGCGAGGGCGGGCGGGACCAGGGTGGTCTTGCCCGTGCCGGGCGGGGCCTGCACGACGGCGGTGCCGCGCTCGCGGACGGCAGAGACGACGGCGGGCAGCGCCTCGCGCACCGGCAGGTCGGGCGGGTCGGCGAGCAGGCGGGCGATCGGGTCGGGCACGGGTGCAGTCTGCACCGCCTCGGCCCCCGCGTGCCGGACCCGGGGCCCGCATCGACGGCCCGCCGCCCGATTCGTCCCGTACTGTCGCACCGTGGATGTGCTGCGACGGAACAACGTACGGGTGAGTGGCACGGCGGACGGGCCGACGATGGTCCTCGCCCACGGCTTCGGCTGCGACCAGCAGATGTGGCGGCTCGTCGCCCCGCACTTCGAGGCGACCCACCGGGTGGTGCTGTTCGACCACGTAGGGGCCGGCGGCGCGGACCCGGCCGCGTTCGACTCCGCTCGTCACGCGCGCCTCGAGGGGTACGCGCAGGACGTCGTGGAGATCGTCGACGCGCTCGGCACCGGGCCGGTGGTGTTCGTCGGGCACTCCGTCAGCGCCATGATCGGTGCGCTCGCCGCCCGCGAGCGCCCCGAGCTGTTCGACCGGCTGGTGCTAGTCGGTCCCAGCCCGCGGTACATCGACGACGGCGACTACCGCGGCGGGTTCAGCCAGGAGGAGATCGACGAGCTCCTGGAGACCATGGACGACAACTACCTCGGCTGGTCCGCGCACATCGCCCCGGTCATCATGGGCGTGCCAGACCGGCCGGAGCTCGGCGCGGAGCTCACCGCCAGCTTCTGCCGGACCGACCCGGCGCTCGCCCGCCGGTTCGCCCGCACCACGTTCCTCTCCGACAACCGGGCCGACCTGCCCGAGGTCCGCACCCCCGCGCTCGTCGTGCAGTGCCGCGAGGACGTCATCGCCCCGATCGAGGTGGGCGAGTACGTCCGGGACAACCTCCCGAACAGCGACTTCACCGTGCTGGACGCCGTCGGTCACTGCCCGAACCTCAGCGCACCGGACCAGCTCGTCGCGGCGATGAAGGCGTACCTGCCCGCGTGAACGGCCGTGCCACCGCGTGGGACGAGGCGCCGTGCGGCCTGCTCACGCTGGCTCCCGACGGCACGGTGCTCGACGCCAACCGCACCTTCCTGGAGTGGGTGGGACGGCCGGCCGGCGAGGTCCTCGGGCGCCTGCGGCTGAGCCAGCTGCTCTCGGTCGGCGGCCGGATCTACTGGGAGACGCACCTGTCCCCCCTGCTGCTCGTCGAGGGCCGGGTCGACGAGGTGGCCCTCGAGCTCCGCGGCCCGCACGGCCGGCTGCCGGTGCTCATGACCGCCGTCGTGGCCCCGGACGGCACCGGCGAGCTCCGGGTGTCCGTCTCCAGCGCCCGCGACCGGTCGCGCTACGAGCGTGAGCTGCTGGCCGCGCGGAAGGACGCCGACACCGCCGCGGCGCGCACCCGGGTGCTGCAGGAGGTCACCGCGGCGCTCTCGGCCGGCGTGGGCCAGGACGGCGTGGCGGCGGCTCTCCTCGGCGCCACCCGCTCCCTCGGTGCGCGCGCGGCGACGTGCTGGCTGCGCGACGACCGGGGCCAGCTGGTCCCCCGTGCCGCCACCGGCGAGGAGCTCGACGCCGCCGGCCCGCTTCCCGCCGGGACGTGGCCGGACGCCGCCGTGCACCACGAGGGCCGGATCCTCGTCCCGCTCCACGGGCAGTCGTCGCTCCGCGGGGTGCTCTCCCTCCTGCCCGACGAGGGCGCCGGGGCCGAGCCGCCCGACCCGGCGACGCTCACCGCCGTCGGCCAGCAGGCAGGGACCGCGCTGGACCGCGCCCGCTTCTTCGACCGCAGCGCGGCGATCGCTCACCAGCTCCAGCAGGCCCTCCTCACCGCCCCGCTGCCGCAGGACGACCGCTTCGTCGTGACGACGGCGTACCGGCCCGGCGTGGCGCCGCTCGAGGTGGGCGGCGACTGGCACGACGCCTTCCTGCTGGACGAGAACGTCCTCGCCGTCGTCGTCGGCGACATCGTGGGACGCGGGCTGGAGGCCGCCATCGCCATGGGGCAGCTGCGCAGCGCCGTCCGGGCCGTCGCGGGCCCCGGCGTCGGCCCGGCGCGCGTGCTCGATGCGCTCGACCCGTTCGTCGGGCGGGTCCCGGACGCCGCCTCGGCGACGGTGGTCTACGGCGAGCTGGACCTGAGGTCCGGCAGGTTCCGCCTCGCCTGCGCGGGCCACCCGCCGCCGCTGCTCCTGGGCGGCGACGGCGGCGCACGCCTGGTGTGGGACGGCCGTTCCACACCGCTCGGTCTGAGGGTGCCCGGCCGCGGGCGGACCGAGGCCGAGCTCGACCTCACGCCCGGCGACCGGCTGCTGCTCTACACCGACGGGCTCGTGGAACGGCGCGACCAGCCGCTCCCGGCCAGGTTCGAGGAGCTCGCCGCGGTCGGCGCCGAGCTGCTGCCTCTGGGCCCGGACGAGGCCGTGCACTCCCTCACCGAGCGCCTGCTGACGCCCGGCGAGGGGCACGACGACGTGTGCCTCCTGCTGCTGTCCTGGCGGGGGCCCACCTAGAGCGGTGCGCGCTCGAGGAGCACCATGACCTCGTAGTGGGTGGTCTGCGGGAACATGTCGAGCACCCGTGCGCGGGTGGGCCGCAGCGAGGGCATCGCGGCGAGGTCCTTGGCGAGCGACTGAGCCCGGCAGCTGGAGTAGATGACCCGGCGCACGCCCGAGGCCTCGAGCCACGCGGCGAGGTCCGGCCCGATGCCACGCCGGGGCGGGTTGACGATGACCAGCTCGGGCGGGGCGTCCGCGGCGAGCGCGAACGCCGTGGCGTCCCCGGCGGCGAAGCGCACGCCGGGCAGCCCGGCCTCGTTTCGGCTGGCCTCGGCGCTGGCGATCGCCTCCCGGCTGATCTCGATGCCGGTGACCGCGCGGCCCTCGCCCGCGCTGTGCAGCGCGAAGCCGCCGACCCCGCAGTACAGGTCCCACACCGAGGCCGGGTCGACCTCCTGCACCCACTCCCGCCCCTGCCGGTACAGGGCGGCGGCGACGGCGGTGTTGGTCTGGAAAAAGCTCTGCGGGCGCAGGTGGAGGACGACGTCGTTGACCGCCATGCGCAGCGTGGCCTGCTCGGTCAGGACGATCTCCTCCTCCCCCTCGAGCACCGCCTTGTGCTCGGGCTGGAGGTTGGCGGAGACCACCCGCAGCGTGGGCAGGGCGTCGAGCAGCCACGGCAGGTGCTTGCGGATCCGCACCAGTGACTCGGTCGAGCGCAGCACCAGCCGGAGCATCAGCTCGCCGTCGGGCGAGACGGTCAGCAGCACGTACTTGAGCTCGCCGCGGCGGCGGGGCACGTCGTAGGGGGTGAGCCGGGCACGGGTGACGAAGGCGGCCAGAACCGGGAAGGCGTCGCGCAGCTCCTCGCCGGTGATGCCGCAGCTGGTCAGGTCGATGCCCTCGCCGGCGGCGTCGAGGATGCCGAGCAGCGGCTCCTCCACCGTGCCGGAGACGACCATCTTCGCCTTGTTGCGGTACCCGGACTCGCGGCTGGCCACGGCGGGCAGCCACTCCAGGTCCGGGTACCGCTCGAGGAGGTGCGCGCAGTGCCGCTGCTTGGCCGTCAGCTGGTCGCCGTAGGGCTGACCCATGAGCGTGCACGAGCGGCACGCGACCGCGTCGAAGTAGGAGCACTGCATAACGCCTCGAAGTCTAGGCGCCGGGCCCGGCACTCCCCCGCCGGCTCACAGCAGCTCGAGCGTCCGTTCGTCCTCGAGGCCGTCGTAGTAGCGCTCGAGGACGCGCCGGAAGGCCGGCTCGCCGGGGTCGGCCCGGGCGAACAGCGTCATCGACGAGCGCAGCTTCACGGCGTCGACGCCACCGAGGAGCTCCCCGGCGCTGGCCGCGCCGGACGCGGCGACCACCTCGGCGCACTCGCGCAGCCGCGGGCCGAGCACCGGGTGGCCCAGGTAGGCGCGTGCCTCGTCCAGGGAGGAGACGGCGTAGGCCCGGGCCATCGGACTGTTCCCGAGGCCGGCGATCTGCGGCAGGACGAACCACATCCAGTGGCTCGTCTTCCGGCCCCGGCGCAGCTCCGTGAGCGCGCGGTCGTAGGTTCCGCCGTCGTCCTGGGCGGTGACGAAGCGCTGGAGGTCGTACGGGTCGTCCATGGCTCTCCCTCTGTGCCGGGCCCCCACCAACCCTCTCGCGACCGGCGGTCTCGCGCGCGTCCGCCGTCGCGCCGGCGCCCAGGGGTTGTCAAAGTGAGGGATCGGCAACATGATCGGCGCACCACGCGTCTCGCGCCGCCGCCGCCGCGGCTGCTCGAGGCCGGGCCCGGCGCAGCGACGCTGCCGGGCGGACACGGGAGGAGAGCGGACATGGCTGAGAACCCACGCCTCGGTGACATCGGCGAGGAGGAGGAGGAGATCGAGCTCGAGCCCCTCCCCAAGGAGGTCCCGGTCCCGGAGACCCTGCCGGCGCCCGACGAGGTCCCGGCCTGACGATGGCGCCCGAGGAGTTCGGGGGGCCCGCCCTCGTGCTGGGCTCGGTCCGGGGGCGGCGGTCCTTCGGCGTGACCGCCGACGGCCGGCTCACCGGGCTGTACTACAGCCAGGTCTGGCACCCGGGCGAGAACCGCGCGTCGTGCCTCCACGACGGCGGCGTCGTCGTCCGGCTCCCTGACGGCCGGATCACGGTGCGGGCCGCGTCCGAGCGGGAGATCGGCGCCGGGCACGGCCTCCAGGGGTGCACCTGCGGCTTCTACGCGTACTACCGCGAGGACCCGTACTCGACGTCGCGCCGGATCTCCGGGGTCGTCGAGGGGTATGGCCGGGTGGTCCTCGGCACGGCGGGGTTCCGCGCGGAGAGGGCCCGGATCCTGGCGCTCCTCGTGCCGGGCACGGCCTCGGGTCCCGGGGCGGACGCGCGCCCCCGCCCGGGCAACATCTCGGGCCCGGGCTGGGACGCGGGTGGGTCCCGAGATCCTGACGTCCCGACGGCGACCGGCCGGCGCGCTCCCCGCGAGCCCTCCGGCCGGGAGCCTTTCAGCGGCGCCACCTCGGCCGAGGAGGCCCCGGTCGACGTAGCGAGGATCAGGGCGGCGTACCCGGAGGTCGCCTTCTTCGACCGCGCGGAGGACATGCTCGCGGCGTGCCCGCCCACGGTGAACGGCCCCGAGATCTGACCGCGACGAGAAGGCCCGGTAGCCCGCCCGCTCAGTGGCCGAACGCCTCCGCCAGCCACCACGCCGGCTCGTCGGCGCGCACCTTGGCGTCGACGAGCAGCGGGGCCTCGCGCGGGCCGGCCAGCCAGGCCTCGACACCGGCGAGATCCTCCGGGCCGCGGACGGTCACGGCGGTGAACCCGTACCCGCGACCGACCGCGGCGATGTCCGTCGGCGGGAAGGTGACGATGCCGAGGTCGTCGCCGTCCGGCCCGAAGTGGTGGACCTCGGCGCCGTAGGCGTCGTCGTTGTACACCAGCACCACCATGGGCAGCCCGAGCCGGCGCACCGTGTCCAGCTCGGCCGCGCCCATGAGGGCGCCGCCGTCGCCGAGCGCCGCGACCGGCAGCCGGTCCGGCCGGGCCAGCGCCGCGCCCACCGCCGAGGCCAGCCCGAGCCCGATCGACTGGAACGCCTGGGTGAAGCAGAAGCCCTGCTCGTCCGGGACCGAGAGGTACATGCTCGGGTAGCCCATGAAGTTGCCCGAGTCGACGGCGACCACCCGTTCGGCCGGCAGCAGATCGTCCAACGCCGAGGTGAGGGTGCGCGGGTCGATGCGCCGCTCCCCCGCCGCGTCATCACCGCCGCGGTCCTCGTAGGGCACCGTCCGCCAGCGCAGCCGGTCGCGCAGCGCCTCACGCACGGCCGCGGTGCGGTAGCCGCGGGCCGCCTCGCCACCCGGGGCGGCACCGAGCTCGGCCAGCACCGCGGTCGCGGTGGCGGCGACGTCACCGAGAACCCCGAGAGTCAGCTCGCGGTGTGCGCCGAGCGCCTCTGCGGTGTCGTCGACCTGGACGACGGCGGCGCCCGGCCCGATCAGCGCGCCGTGGCGCATGGTCCACATGTTCAGCGCACAGCCCCAGCCGACCACGAGGTCGGCGCCGCGGATCAGGTCCGCGGCGAGCGGCGAGGAGAAGCCCCCGGCGACGTCGAGGGAGTACGGCTCGGCGTGGAAGAGGCCCTTGGCGACGGCGGAGGTCGCCAGCAGCGCCCCGCACCTCTCCGCCAGGGCGGCGAGAGCGTCGCGCGCGGACGGCGTGCGGGCGCCGCGGCCGGCCACGAAGACCGGGCGCTCGGCCCCGCGCAGGAGCGAGGCGAGCCGGCCGAGCTGCTCCGCCGCCGGGGCCACGGGCGGCGGGGCGGCGGGGAGGCGGGCGGGGGCGTGCTCCGGGGCGACGGCGCCGAGGAGGTCCAGCGGCAGGTTGAGCACCACGGTGCGCCGCCCGTGCAGGGCCGTGGCCACGGCACGGGCCGTCTCGGCGGCGGCGGAGGCCGCGTCGGTGAGGCGGAGCGGGACGGCGCCGACGGCGCGGGCCAGGGCGTCCTGGTCGACGGCGAAGTTCGAGGTGGGCGAGGTGGCCTCGGGGGCCAGCACCACCAACGGGGTGCGGCTCTTCGCGGCCTCCGCGATGCCGGTCATCGCGTTCGTCAGGCCGCAGCCCTGGTGGACGCTCAGGGCTGCGGGGCGGCCGGCGGTGCGGGCGAACGCGTCAGCCATGGTGGCGGCGCCGCCCTCGTGGCGTGCGGCGACGAACCGGGCACCCGCCGCGACCATTGCGTTGGTGAGGTGGAAGTTGCCGGAGCCGACGACGCCGAAGACGTGGTCGACGCCGACGTCGACCAGGGCCCGCCCGACCGCCTCGCTGACCCGCACCTCAGTCCTCGACCAGCGCGATCACCCGGACGGGCGAGCCGGACCCGCCCACGATCTTCAGAGGCGGCGCGACGACGACCGCGCCGGTGGGCGGGAGCTGATCGAGGTTCTGCAGCTGCGCGAGGCCGTACTTGCCGGCGCCGAGCAGGAAGGCGTGGCACGGGAAGGCGGGGTCGAAGGAGTGGGCCGCACCGGCGTCGGTGCCGACCGTCTCCACGCCGATGCCCTGCAGCGGGGAGTCCTCCGCCACCCACCGCGCACACTCCGCCGACAGGCCCGGGCTCGTGGGACCGGTCTCGGTGCTGTTGATCATCTCCTCCTGCGTCACGCGGGCGGACCAGCCGGTGCGGCACAGCAGCCAGCCGCCCTCGGGCAGCGGGCCGTGCTCGGCGACGAACGCCTCGACGTCGGCCACCTCGATGAGGAACCCAGGGTCCTCGGCGACGCGGGCGGTGACGTCCAGAACCACGGCGGGGGCGACGAAGGCGCGCGGCGGGACGGTGTCGATGGGGTCCTTCCCCTGGCCGGTCACCCAGTGGATGGGCGCGTCGAAGTGGGTGCCGGTGTGCTCGCCGGTGCGGAAGTTGTTCCAGTACCAGGCAGGCCCACGGTCGTCGTACCGGCTGATCTCCTCGAGCTGGAACCGGGCGGTCTGGCCGAAGTTCTCGGGAAGCTCCAGCACGGGCGTGGTGTCGGCGAGCGGCGCCGTCAGGTCCACCACCCGGACGGAGCCGGAGGACAGGGCGGCGACGAGGTCGGTCAGCACGGGCATCGTTGCTCCAGCGGGTCGGCGCGCGGGGCGCGGCGGCGAGACGGACTGCAGGTGTGACCGCGAACATAGCGGACCCGACGGACACGAGGTCCGCCGGGTCCGCGATCCGACCGGTGTCCCTGCCTGCCGGCCCCGAGCCGCTAGCCCTGCGCGGCGGTCAGCACGGCGCCCGGCTCCTGCCAGCCCTGGAACGGCTCGCCGTCGACCAGCACGGTCGGGGTCCCGGTGTAGCCGTCCCGGGCGAACTGGGCCGTGTTCGCGTCGACCCACTCGGTGTACCGGTCCTCGGCGAAACGGTCGACCACGTCCTGGGGGACGCCCGCGGCGAGCGCCGCGGCGGCGATGTCGTCGTCCGTCGGCTCGCCCGCACCCTGCCCGCCCTCGACGGCGCCGGCCGCCACGGCGTCGCCCCACAGGGCGAACATCGCATCATGGAAGTCCAGGAACGCCTCGGGCGCGCCGTCGGCGACCACCACGGCGGCCTCCGCGGCCCGGCCCGAGAACGCCGAGAAGTCACCGGACCGGTCGAGGATCGACACCGGGTGCAGCGCCAGCGTCACGTCACCGGCCCGGGCGGCCTCCTCGAGGTCGTCGGCGTTGACCTCCTCGAACTGCCCGCAGTAGCTGCAGGTGTAGTCGTAGTAGACGTCGATGACCGGCGCGCCGGCGTTCGTCCCGCCCGCGACGAGGTCGGCGCCGATCGTCACGGCGCCCTCCTCGGTGACGTGCGCCGGGAGCTCGGCGACGCTCGCGAGCAGGCTCTTGCTGCCCTGGACGACGATCGCGGTCACCACGACGGCGACCACCACGATGAACGCGACCACGCCGCCGACGAGGAGGCGACGGTTTCGTCGGGCCTGCCGCTCGTGCTCGGCGCGCAGGGCCAGGGCCTTCTCGCGGGCGGCGTCGCGTTCCCTGGTGCGGGGAGGCCGGGCGCTGGTGGTGCTCATCGGAAAAACCCTTCGTCGGGCGGTGCGTGACTGTCACCAGAAGGGTGTCCGATATGTACCGGCCCCGCCCGGGACGAAAGTCCGCCTCCGTGGGACCCATTTCCGGTCGAGGGCGGACGGCAACAAGCGGCAACGGTTCGTCGGGTGGTCCGCATCACTGCCTATCCTCGCCGAGCCGTTCCCCCGGGGCTCCGCCGCCCGCGGCTGGTGAGCGGCACTGCTAGCCGAGACGCTCCCATCGCGGGGCGACAACCGAGAGGCCGATGATGACCACCCAGTCCGCCGAACGCACGACGAGTCTGGACAGGAGCCTGGATCCTTACGTGCTGGATCCGGCCAACGTCCAGGAGCCGCCCACGACGCTCAAGGGGCGTCTGAAGTTCCTCGGTCCGGGCATGATCACCAGTGCCGCGGTCGTCGGCTCCGGCGAGCTGCTCACCGCCACCGCGCTCGGGGCCAAGGTCGGCTTCATGCTGTTCTGGCTCATCCTCGTCTCCACGTTCGTCAAGGTGTGGGTCCAGGTGGAGCTGGCCCGCTGGTCGATCTCCACCGGCAAGCCGGCCATCACCGGCTACGCCGACGTGCCGCCGAAGTTCCTGGGCCGCGGCTGGATGGCGTGGCTCGTGCTGTTCATGTTCCTGCAGTTCCTGATCGGCCAGGCCGGCGTCATCAGCGGTGCCGCACTGGCGTTCTCCATGCTGCTCCCGATCGGGGGTGATCCCTTCGCGATCGTCTCGATCGGCAGCTGGGTCGCGATCCTGGTGGCCGTCGCGATCGGCATCCACCTCGCGAACCGCTACGAGCTGGTCGAGAACATCTCCACGTGGATGGTCATGCTCGTCACGCTGTTCGCGGTCGCCGTCGTGTTCCTCGTGCAGTACACCGAGTTCGCCTGGAGCGGCGCCGACCTCGCGGACGGGCTGCGTTTCCAGGTCGCTGCCGGCGCCATGGGTGTCGCGCTGTCCATGTTCGGCATGACCGGCGTCGGCGCCGGCGAGATCACCGCCTACACCTACTGGGTGGTCGAGAAGGGCTACGCCGCCTGGACCGGCCCGAACGACGGCTCGGAGAGCTGGGTCGGCCGGGCGCGCGGCTGGATCAAGGTCATGAAGGTCGACGCGTGGGTGTCGTGGGGCGTGTACACCCTCTCCACCGCCGCCTTCTACATGCTCGGTGCCGCGGTGCTGCACCCCCAGGGCCTGCAGCCCGAGGGGACGCAGGTCATGGAGGTCATCTCCGGCATCTTCTCCACCGCGGTCGGCCAGTGGGGCGGCACGCTGTTCCTGCTCGGCGCCGGGGTCGCGCTGTTCAAGACGATCATCGCCAACGTCCCGAGCCTGGGCCGCCAGGTCGCCAACACGCTCTCGGTCTTCGGTGCCTTTGACTGGACCGACATGGCCGTGCGCGACAGGTGGATGCGCGTGATCATGGTCATCCTGCCCATCACCTGGGGCACGCTGGGCGTCCTCGCCAACTCCCCGCTTGCGCTGGTCATCATCGCCGGCATCCTCAACGCCCTGTTCCTCATGGGCGTCGCAGTCGCCACCCTGCACCTGTCCCGCACGCAGACGGACCCGCGGGTCAAGGACGGCCCCGGCTTCATGGTCCTGCTGGTGATCTCCGCCGTCGCGATCTTCGCGGTGGGCACCATCTCGCTGGTCGACCTGCTCGGCTGACGCAGCACCGGGGCGCCGCGGCTCAGGGCCGCGGCGCCCTGCCGTACGTCGAGCACGCCCGCGCCTCGGCCGCGCACCGCGTGCCGGTGCGCGGCACGCATGCAATCTTGTGCAGATGCGATGGCGAATCGGTGGTGACCGAGACAGAGACGCGCCCCGCGCCCGCCCGGTGCGGGTGGCACGCCCGGACGACGCCGGAGCCGCGCTCCCGCCGTCGGCGGCCGTGCCGCCGGACGGCCGGCCGCGTGCGCGGCGCAGCCCGTGGGCGGACAGCCTGGGACGGGCCGCGATCCGCAGTGCGCAGGTGCTGCTGATCCTCGCGGTGCTCACCTGCGCGGTGCTGGCGCTCCGGCAGCTGAAGCTGCTCGTCATCCCCCTGCTCATCGCGATCATCCTGGCTGCCGCGCTCAGCCCGGCCGTCCGGTTCCTCCGCCGCAAGGGCTGGCCCAACGCCCTGGCGACCTGGACGACCCTCATCGCGGGCGTGGGCGGGCTCAGCGTGGTGCTGTGGCTCGTCGGCCGCGAGATCCGCGACGAGTCGGACGAGCTCGTCCAGGGCGCCACCGAGGGGCTCGACGAGCTCCAGGCATACCTCACCGAGGGGCCCCTCGGCATCACCGACGAGCAGATCAGCGCCGCCCGGCAGGCGGTCATCGACTTCCTCACCAGCGACCAGGTCCAGGGCGGCGCGGTCGCCGGCGCGACCGCCGCGTTCGAGGTGGTGGCCGGGCTGCTGCTGGGCCTCGTCGTCCTGTTCTTCCTCCTCAAGGACGGGCGGCAGATCTTCTCGTTCCTCGTCCGGCCGCTCGACCGCCCGACCCAGGAGCGCACCTGGCGCATGGGCCGGCGCTCCGTGGACGTGCTGGGCGGTTACGTGCGCGGGACGGCGATCGTCGCGACCGTGGACGCCGTCGTCATCGGCGTCGCGCTGCTGATCATCGGGGTGCCGCTGGTGCTGCCGCTGGTGACGATCGTCTTCCTGGGCGCGTTCATCCCGCTCATCGGGGCGACTCTCGCGGGCGTGCTCGCGGCTCTGATCGCTCTCGTGGCCAACGGCCCCGTGGCCGCGCTCATCGTCGTCGCCGTGGTCGTCGCGGTGAACCAGCTCGAGGGCGACTTCCTGGCCCCGGTCGTCATCGGCAGGACCCTCTCGCTGCACCCCCTGGTGATCCTGTTCGCCCTCACCGCCGGCACGATCCTCGCCGGCGTCGTCGGTGCACTGCTGTCGGTGCCCATCACCGCAGTCGTCTGGGCGGCGGTGAAGGAGTGGTGGGCCACCAGTCCCCGCCGCGCGGCGGAGACGGAGCAGGTTGGCGTCGGGTGATCACGTAGCTCGACCGCCTGCCGCGCCCGGTCGGCCAGACCGGTGCGTCCGTCGTCGGTGTCGCACGGCCCCGGTCAGTGGCCCCCGTGCCCCCCGCCGTCGGACGGCTGGCCTTCTTGGACCGGCCCGATCCGGTACGGCCGCATCATCCCGTTGTCCTCGTGCTCCACGATGTGGCAGTGCCAGACGAACTGGCCCTCGGCGTCGAACCGGATCCGCACCCGCGTGACCTCCCCGGGATACGCGATCACCGTGTCCTTCCAGCCCTCCTCTCCCGGGTCGGGCGGTCTCGCCCGGGAGCCGTCCGCGAGCCCCACGGTGCCGGTCTCCTCGTCGACCACGACGGGCTCCCGGTCGATCACCTGGAAGTGGATCTCGTGCACGTGGATCGGGTGGGCGTCCCCGGTCGTGTTGTAGAACTCCCAGGTCTCGGTCTCCCCCACGTGAGGGTTCTCGGTGACGGGGTCCGTCCACTCGTGGGCCACCCAGCGGCCGTCGTCCTCGACCCGGCCGAGAAGTGCCTCGGACGGCGCGTCCTCGAAGTGCTCGGACATCATCTCGATCAGCGCCAGCCGGCGGACGCTCCCGCCGGTCAGCGGGGCGATCGACGGCATGGTGAGGAACTCGGGTGGCGTGGTCCGGTCCGGCCCCCGGGCCGGCGTCACGCGGAACTGCATGACCTGACCGGTCGTCGCCGGGTCGGCCGGGTGGAAGCCGTCGTCGTCCCCTGGCTCGAGCTCCGGCTCCCCGCCGCCGAAGGGCTCGTCCGGCCCGAGGTTGCGCAGCACGTGGCGCCCCGGCGGCACGGCTGAGAAGTCGACGATGATCTCGGCCCGCTCCGCGGGCCCCAGCAGGAGACGTGACCGGTTCGCCTCGCCGGTGATCTCGACCGGCTCGGGCAGGAACCCGCCCTCGGAGCCGATCTGCCACACGCCGGCGCCGGGGATGCCGGAGAAGTCGAGGACGAGGAAGCGGGAGTTGCAGCCGTTGAGGAGCCGGAACCGGTACCGGCGCTGCTCGACGTCGAGGTAGGGCCAGGTGTTGCCGTTGACCATGAGGGTGTTGCCGAAGAACTCCGGGTTCCAGATCGGCGAGACGTCGGTGTGCGGGAGGTAGGGCCCAGGCACGCCGTCGAAGAACTCACGGGTGTCGGGGTAGAAGAGCGAGCCGTCCTGGTTGAAGGAGCGGTCCTGGATGGCCAGGGGGATCTCGAGGTACCGCTTCGTGGCCGGGTAACGGTCGTTGCGCCGGGGGCCGGGCCCGGGCAGCTCGGCGCGCTTCCCGGTGCGGCTGTCGAGGACGGCGTCGTCGCCCTCGGGCCCCCCACGGATGATGTAGAACCCGGCCGGGCCGGCGTACACGTTGAGGCGGGTCATGCCCAGGGTGTGGTCGTGGTACCACAGGGTCGACGCGCGCTGCTGGTTCGGGTACTCGGCGGTGGCGGTGCCCGGGACCCAGCCGGAGCCCTGGAGAGCCTCGGCCTTCGCGGCGAAGAAGTCGTACCAGGTACCCTCCCGGGCATAGTCGGGGTCGATGTCGTGGGCGTCCGGCAGGAACCAGGCCTCGGCGTACCCGTCCGACTCGTCGCCGACGCCGACCGCGCCGTGCACGTGGGTGACGATCGGGACCGGGCCGTCGTACGACTCTGGGGTCTCGGTGTGGTGCGGACGGCTGTCGCGGCCGTCCGTGCCGCCCGGCGGGTTGGCCCAGTGCAGGGTGGGGTCGACGGCGAGCAGGTGCGGGAGGTACCCGCCGCCGTCGTCCACCAGATCGTTGACCCAGGTGACCCGGAGCGGCTCGCCGTGCCGGGCCTCGATCGTGAGGCTCGGAGCGTTGTGGATGGCCAGACCCTTGTTCTGGGGGTCGACCGGTCCGTACCCCCAGACGGTCGTCGCGGGCATCCCGGCCGGAAGGATCTGCTGGTCGAACTCGCGCACGGCGATGACGTAGTGGTCGATGTTCTTCCCCGCCCGGGTACGCACCTTCGAGGTGCGCGGCATCACGGGCGGGACCAGCAGGGGCGTGACGTACTTCGGGATGCCGGTCGGATCGAGGGTGCCGCCGGGCAACGCCGTGGCCGGCACCTCGACGGCCACCGCGCGACCGCCGACCGAACCCAGCAGGAACAGCCCGATGCCCGCGCTGCCCGCGCGCAGGACGGTCCGCCTGCTCAGGGCCGTGCCGAGGACAGCGTTGGCAGGTGCACGGCCGTCGTCCGGGCGGGAGACGCAACGATCACCGGTGGTGCTGCGGGCCTCGGACATCGTGACACTTCCTCGGGTCGGTCGGCGCCCTGCATCGTCAATGAACCGCGCGTTCAGGGGGCCGTCAAGGGCCCTGTCCCATATGTCCCGGACGAAATCGCCTGCTCACCCGCCCCTCACCCGCCTTCGCCTACCCTCCGGGGCGCCAGCGGCGTTCCCGAGAGCGCGGCCAGCTTGGCCATCCCGGGCCCCACGTGCCGGCGGAACCGGTCCTTGGCGGCGGCGACGGCGGCGGAGCCGGCCAGCTCAGGGGGGATGCGCGCGGGGTTGAGCGAGACCGCGTCGGCCCAGTCCTTGATATGAGGTTCCGACGTGAAGGACGCCCGAGCGCCGAGGACCTGCTGCCTCGCCCAGTCAGCCGGCGTGTCGGAGAAGGGCGAGGGCGGGCACAGGCGGTTCTTCTCGTCGTCGTCGTCGAGCGTCGCCTCGACGTATCCGGCGAGCGCGGCGCCGAAGCACGCGAACCCGAGCCGGATCGGCTGGACGGTGATCGCCTGCTCGCCCCAGACCGGCACCAGCGGCCGGTACCGCAGCCCCGAGGCGGCGCAGTGGACGACGACGGCGTCCGGGGCGACGGCGACGTCGCCGTCGTCCAGCTCCAGCCGGCCGCGCTCGACGTGACGGAGGTGCCCGAGCCGCACGACCCGGTCGATCGTGCGGAGCCGGTCGAGCTCCCACCGCGCGAGCGTGGGCACCTTGGCCATCGTGGGGGTGACGGACCGGTCGATCCGCAGCATGACTCCCGCGTCCTCGAGCAGGAAGAACACCTCGTCGGGGTGCGTGGCTGCCTCCGCCGCCTCCATGATGTCGGCCGCCGTGCCGTAGAACACGGCAGGGTCCGGCTGCACCGCCGCCCTGTCGAGCATCCACGGCTCGCGGGGACGCACCCAGCAGATGTCGCCGGGATCGACGCCGTTGTCGAGCAGCCACACGCAGGCGTCGGTGGCGGTCTTGCCGGCGCCGGCGATCACGAACTCCGGCGGCGCTCCTCCGAGATGGACCAGCTCTCCGGACGGTACGACCCGCACGCCGTCCGCGCAGCCGAACGGCGGGGGCGTCGTCGCAGGAATCTGAGGAGAGAGGTAGCGGGCGTCGACGACGCGCGGCCGGCCGCGTACCTCGTAGCGCTTCCCGGACAGCCTCGAGACGAACTGGCCCTCGCCCAGGAAGTCGCAGCTGGGGTAGAAGGCCACCTTCCCGGACCCCAGCATCCGATCCTTCAGCACGCGGGCGTAGTACGCGCAGATCTCCGGTGCGGAGGCGCGCTCGTGCAGCCCTGCCTCGGGCCCGTCCTGCTGGAGCCGGCCCTCGCCTAGCAGCGTCGAGGCCACGCCGTAGAACGAGGAGGCCTGGTGCAGGCGCACGAAGGGGTACGCGTCCAGCCAGTGGCCACCGGCGCTGTGCCGCCGGTCGACCATGACGACGCTGACGTCCGCGTGGGCGACCAGGGCGTCCGTGAACGCCATGCCCGACGCCCCGGCGCCGACCACGAGGTAGTCGGCGTCCAGCACCTCCACCACTCGCCCATGCTGACCCCGCGGGCGTGGCCGGTCAACGGTCCGTCCCCCCCGCTGCCGCTGTGCCGCGCGATCTGCGAGGTCTATAGTCCGAGGCAAGAGGCGCATCTCCCACGCCTCGATCGCCTCCCGAGGGTGGTGGCGCGATGAGTCTGACCGATCGTGAGCTCTGGACGCTGATCCACGGAATGCTCCTCGGAGCGCTGTTCCTGCTCGGATTCGCGGGCGGTCTCGAGGGCCTCTACAGCCTGCGTCCCCAGCTCCTGAGACCGGAGGGCATCCGCGACCGGGCGCGTCGCCTGAAGATCGGGGTCGTCGCGATGGCGGTCGCCGCCTGGGGAACGGTGCTGACCGGCACCTGGATCGTCTACCCGTGGTATCGGGAGGACATCCCCGAAAGTCCCCGCTCGACGTTGCTGGCGGACCCTGCGACAGCGGAGTGGCACCACTTCGGCATGGAGTGGAAGGAGCACGTGGCCTGGATCAGCCCCATCCTGGCGACCGTCGTGGCTTTCATCGTCATCTACTACGGAACGAGCCTCATTCGCCATGACCGAGTTCGCAGGACCACGATTCTGCTCTTCGTCCTGGCCTTCGTCTTCGCGGCGGTCGCAGGGCTCTTCGGCGCCCTGATCACCAAGGCCGCCCCCCTCCTGTAGGAGACAGACATGGCATCGAACCTGGAGACCGGCGCATCGGTCAGCCCGGAGCTCGAGTACGCCGAGAAGCCCGAGGGGCCGGTCTCGGCAGCGATCCTCGCTGCCGGCGTCGGTGCGTTCGCACTCGGCGTCCTCACGACCCTCGCCGAGGCGAGCGAGGGACTCAAGCAGCTCCTGAATCTCTACGACCCGGTCGGCCCCCTCTCCGGCAAGACCGTCGGCGCCGTCATCGTCTGGCTCGTCGCGTGGGCCGTGCTGCACGTGATGTACCGGGGGAAGGCGATCGAGACACGCAAGGCGCTGACCGCCTCCCTCATCCTGATCGGCCTCGGGGTCCTCGGGACCTTCCCCATCTTCTTCCAGGCCTTCGCGGCGGAGTAGGTGCTGCACCTCGACCGTGTCGCCGGCGGCTGCGGTGCCCTCCATGAGCCGCGTTGTCGCCCCACGCCGTCTCCTACGGAGCCATCTGCGTCCTACGGGGTCATCTCGCGGGCGGCCTCCCGGGCGCGTTGGGCGGCCGCGACGACGAACTCGTCGACGATGTCGGCCAGCCCGAACCTGACGCGACCCGCCCGCTTCTCGATCTTGCCCAGGAGCGGCTCGATGAGGTCCAGGTTCTCCGGGCGCTCGCCGTCGCGCTTCTTCCACCCGTTCCGCCGCCACGTGGGCGCCCACACCGTCGCAGTCTTCACGAGGTACTCCGAGGCGGACCGCACCAGCAGGTGGGCGCCGGGTGCCGAGTGATCCAGCAGGTGCAGAGCGGCAACCAGCTCCCCCTCCCTGTCCGTCCCGTTGGGCAGACCGCCCGACGTCGGCTCCCAGGTCTCCTGGTTCACGTACGCCCACCCGGTCGGACCGGGGTTCGGATCGGCGACGGCGTGCAGCGCGACCACGACGTCGAACGTCGTGCCCGCCCCACGCACCACCTGCCTCTGGGCCGCCTGCCTCGGAGCTGCCCGCCCGCGCTTCCCCGCCTCGGCCTCGCTCTTGGCCGGTGCTGCCGCCAGACGCCGTGCCAGGGGCTCGATGACAGGCAGGACCGCCTCCGCCCGCCACCGTACGAACGGCCGCCCGAGCGGCGAGGTGCCGGGCTCGGCAAGCCCTCGGTCCAGCGCGTCGTCCGACGCGTGCCGGCCCTCCTTCAGACCGGCCGCCGCGAGAAGGTCGCCGACCGCCTGGGCATCGATGCCGAGCTGCTTGCCCAGCTCGTCCTGGGTCGCCCCCTGTTCCACGAATCTCTCCTTCCGCCCCCGCGGACCGTGCCGGGATGGCACCGGCTCCGGCCACCCTCACATCGATCAGATGCCGACCTGACCGGCGACCGGAATGTGGCACGTGGAGGGGGCTGTCGCGTGCAGCGCTTCGTGGGCACGCTACCTTCTCACCGGCGGGCAGGGGCGACCGGACGGATTCCGTCAGCCACTCGCGACGCGACCTCACCGAGCAGTGCCAGGGTGGGAGCTCGGCGCCGACACCGGCGTCCCAGGCTGAGGTGGGCTCTCTTCCCTCGGCCAGGTGCACCGATATTCTGTGCTCTGTCACCGGAGGACGGGCGCGTGGACGAACGTGGTAGCTCCCTGTCACTCGCGCGGCGGGCCTACGCCTCGCGCGACTGGCCCACCGCTGTCACGAACTTCGACGCCGCCGACTCGGCGGACTTCTCTGCCGACGACCTCGCGGCCTACGCCGACGCCGTGTGGTGGGTGGGTCGCATCGAGGACAAGCTGCGGCTCGGCGCCGCCGCCTGCGACGCCTTCGAGGCCGCCGCTCGACCGGCCGAGGCAGCGATGACTGCCTTCTCGCTCGGGGTCTGCCACCTCGCTCGTGGCGAGGACGAACAGGCCAGAGGATGGCTGGGTCGCGCCGGTCGCCTGGTGGAGGGGCTTCCGGAGGGCCCGGTCCATGGGCATCTGATGCTGTTCACGGAGGTCGAGGGGAATCTCCGTGCTGGTCGGCCCGCCGCGGCGCTCGACGCGGCGCGTCGGGGGCAGGACATCGGCCGTCGGTACGAGGACGCCGGGCTGCTGGCGCTAGGTGTCCAGAGCGAGGGCAGGGCCCTGATCCAGTCCGGCCACATCGCCGACGGGCTGCCGCTGATCGACGCGGCGATGGTCAGCGTCCAGAGCGGCCGGATCGACCCCTTCCTCTCCGGCGTCCTGTACTGCCACACCGTCGCGGCCTGCCATCGGATCGCGGACGTGCGCCGGATGGTCCGCTGGACCGACCTGACGGAGCAGTGGCTGGCCACCCTGCCCGCGGCGGTCTTCTTCGAGGGCCTCTGTGCGGTGCACCGCGCCCAGCTGCGTCTGCTGCGCGGCGAGTGGGACGAGGCCGAGCGCAGCGCGCTGCGAATCGCGAACGACTTCGACCGGTACCGGGTCGACTACGCCGCCGAGGCATGGTACGTCGTCGCCGAGGTGCGTCGGCTGCGCGGGGACGCACGCGCCGCCGACGCGTACGACGAGGCGCACGCCCGCGGCCGCGACCCGCAACCCGGCAGAGCCCTGCTGCGCAGCCAGCAGGGCGACGCAGCCGGGGCGGCGACATCGGTGCGCTCGGCGCTGGCCGCGGCGGGCGACGACCCGCTGCGCCGGGCCCCTGTCTGCGCGGCGGCGGTGGACATCGCGCTGAGCGCCGGGCGGCTCGAGGAGGCTGCCGCGGCCGCCTCCGAGCTGGCCGCGACCGCAGCGACCTGCGCCACCTCGGGCCTGGAGGCGATGGCATGCGCGGCGCGCGGCGCCGTCCTGCTGGCCGAGGGCCGGGCTGACGAGGCACTCCCGGTACTCCGCGACGCCTGCCGTCGCTGGCACGAGCTCGGTGCCGAGTACGACGCCGCCCGGACCTGCGTCCGGCTCGCCGATGCCTACCGCGCGCTCGGCGACGGGGTGTCGGCCGCCGCAGAACTCGACCGTGCCCACGCGGTGTTCGACCAGCTCGGCGCGTTCCGGCCGAGGCCGGAGCCGCCGGACGGACTGACCCGGCGGGAGTGCGAGGTCCTCGCGCTCGTGGCCGACGGACGCTCCAACCGGGACATCGCCGAGACCCTGGTCATCAGCGATCGCACCGTCGCCCGCCACCTGACGAACATCTTCCACAAGATCGGTGTCATCTCGCGGACACAGGCCGCCCGCTACGCGTTCGACCACAGGGTGACCGCATCCCGGTGAGCGCCGCGCCACTACGCACAACCGCGTAGCCGGGCGGCGGCACGTTGGTCAATCGCTCCGATGAGCCCAGCCCGTCGCGCTGCCTAGCGTCGCGATGAGAGCACGCCGCACGGGCGCGCACCGATCGCGGGAGCGAACTGATGAACACCATGACTGGGACGGCGGCCAGGCGGCTGATGCCGGACCCCACCACCCGGGTCCGGGTCTCCGGTGGCGACGAGCTCGACGTGTGGGTGATCGGCAAGGGCACGCCGGTCGTCCTCGTCCACGGCGCGGTCATGCGCGACTTCCTCGTGCCGCTCGCGGACAGGCTCACCAGCTGGGGCGACCACCAGGTGATCCATTACGGCCGGCGGGGGTACGGCGGCCGCGGGCTGCCGGCCGAGGCCACCGACATTCCCGGTCAGGTGGTTGACGTCCTCGCGATCCTCGAGGCGCTGGGGATCGAGAAGGCGCATGTCGCCGGGCACTCCTTCGGTGGCTACATCGCGATGGAGCTCGCGGCGCGGGCGCCCGATCGTGTGCTGTCGGCACTCCTCCTCGAGCCGTTGCTCGGACAGGTGGTCCGGAGCGCTGAAGGGCAGGAGGAGATGCGAGCCGTCGCCGAGGTGGCGATGCCGGCGGTTATCGAGCAGCTCGGGAACGGCGACGGGCACGGCGCGGTCTCGGCCTTCTACGACGCCACGTCGGGCGTGGAGAACGCACGGGAGCTGGTCGAGCGCTCCTTGCCGAGGGGCGGGCGGGAACTCGCGCTCAGGGACATCGCCACCTTCCTCCAGGTCGACTGGCCGGCGATGGGCGCCTGGATGGCCGAGCCGCTTCGGTTGCCCGACGCCGCCATGCCGATCGTCTGGGTCGGGAGCGCGGACAGCGGAGCGGCCTTCGCCGAGAGCCGTGCCTACCTTGAGGAGCAGCTGCCCGGGACAACGGCCTGCACCGTCGCCGACGTCGGCCACTACTTCCCGCTCCTGAAGCCTGCCGAGACGGCCGGCGCCGTGCACGAGTGGCTGACGAAGCTGCGGCTCGGTCGGCTCGATGGCGGCCGGCGAACACTGGCCAGGTCCACCTGAGCACCGCCGCGATCTCGGGTTCTCGCGTGTCGGACCGGCAAGAGGAAGAGGCCCGTCCGGTTTCCCGGACGAGCCTCTCACCTGCAGTTTTACGTCGGGCTGACAGGATTTGAACCTGCGACCCCTTGACCCCCAGTCAAGTGCGCTACCAAGCTGCGCCACAGCCCGTCTCCCACCAGCACCTGGCCGGTCGGGACTGAACGATGCTACCCCAGCCCTGAGCCCGGTTCCGAATCCGCCGGACCGCCCTCCGCTGTGACTCCCGACACTCCCATCCCCGGGGCAGACGGATCCCGTCCGGTACCACCTCCGCCTCCCGCTACGCTGCCCGGGACACGACGACGGACGACGATGCGGGGGGCCATGCCCGACCTCGAACGGTGGGACCGCGAGCTTCTCGCCTCCGGCCAGGTGCGGCTGCGGACCAAGCAGTCCAAGAATCTCTGGGCGCTGCTCGGCTGCCTCGGCTTCACCGCCGTCGGCGTCTGGGCCGCCGCCGACGGCGCCTGGCTGGTCGCCGTCCTGGCCGTCGGGTTCTTCGGTGGGCTGGGCATTCCCGCCATCGGGTACCAGATCGTGCGCCCCCGCGACGTGCACGTCACGCCGGCCGACGTGCGCGTCGATCGCGTCGTGCTTCCCTGGCGGCAGGTCATCGCGGTGCAGGTCGTCACGATCATGAACCAGCAGACGGTCGTGCTGCGCCTGACCGGGGAGGGAGCCAGGACCGTCGACGGCGGACTCCTCTCCTGGGTGCGGCGGTTCCAGGGGGCGAACGCGAAGCTGCTCGGCGGGCCCGTCCTCGCGCTGCCCACCCAGCTCGCCGGCGACAAGCAGCAGATGGGCATCTGGCTGGCTCTGGTCCATGGTCGTTCTTCTGCCCCGCAGGACCCCGGGGACCAGTGGGCCGGTGACACGGTCGAGCCGCGCGGCTCCGAGCACGGCGTCGGACCGGAGCCCGCTCCCGAGGACCACAGCCGCTTCATGCCGCCGGGCACGCGGCCGCCACGGGGCTGATCCGCGCGCAGCTCTAGGCTGGCGCCATGATCATCCTCGGCGTCCGGGGCTCCACGACCCTGCTCGCGACCATGACCCTGGTGTGCCCGCAGTGCCACAACCCCGCCGCACACCGGCTCCACCGCATCGTCAACAAGTTCACGCTCTTCTTCGTCCCGCTCTTCCCGGTCTCGACGAAGCACGTCATCGACTGCACGTTCTGCGGCCTCCGCCGCACGCCCACGAAGGCCCAGGCCGCGAAGCTCCGGCGGCTCGCGCAGAGCGGGGAGCCCCTCGCTCCGCCGGCCGACCTGCCGTCGCACCCCGCCTGATCTCCAGCGCGGCGCCGCCGACGGGAGCCCAAGCGCGCATCGTCCTCAGGGGATCGCGAGGCGACTGGCGCCCGTCAGACCTCGACCAGGTGCAGCCGCTCGAGACGGTGCTTCTCGGAGGCGATCACGCCGAGAGTGAGCAGCGCCAGGAACAGCCCGAGCGTGGCCGCCCACGGCTCGATCCGGAACAGTGCCACCTGGGTGAGCAAGAGGTTGACGAGCACCGCCCGCCGCAGCCACTGGAAGGCCCGGTAGCGGTCGCTCCGGAGCAGGGTCCAGCCGCGCACGCCGGCCACCAGGGACAGCCCGACGGAGGCGACCGCGCCGATCTCCGCCCAGCCCGGGTCCTGGCCCCAGGTCGCGACCACGGTGACCACCGTGCCGAGCGCGACGACGGCGAGCAGCGCCGTCGTCGTCCGGGTGGCCCACTCCCGCGTCACGACGGCGCGGAACAGGGCCCGCAGGCGCCGGGCCGAGGCGTCGAGCGGGTCGGGCGCCTCGACGTCGTCGCTGGGGACGGCCCGCAGGAGCGCTGCGGTCTCCGCCGCACCGGCGGCCTCGCGGCCCCGGGTGAGGAGGTCCTCGGCGACGGCGCGCCGCTCGGGGCTGAGCCCGCCGGCCAGGCCGGCGACGGCGTGGTCGGCCGCGGCCGCGAGGTACTCGGTCGGGTGGTGGGCCCGGCGGCCGTGCAGCGCGTCGGCCCCGAGCATCACCAGCACGAGCGTGACGTACATGATCATCGGCGCGGGGCTGAAGAAGTAGTCGTTGTCGTGGGTGAGGAACTTGCCCACCTCGTCGATGAACAGCCCGAACCCGATGCCGCCCACGAACGCGACCAGCGGGCGCACCACCGGCCCGGCGAAGGACAGCGTCAGCACGACCGCCACGCCCATGAGCAGGCCGCCCCACAGCACGTGGGCGACGTGCAGGGCGTCGCCGCCCACCTGGGGGAAGCCGGTCAGCTGCAGGACGCCGCGGGTGACCGCGATGGTCAGGACGGTCGTGACGGCGAAGCCGAGCACGTGCTCGGACGCGCGCGGGTCGCGCGGCAGGCCCCAGCGCAGCAGCCGTTGCGGCCGCTGCTCACGCGGTGCGGGCCGCGCGTCGCCCGGCCGCGCCGCCCCGGACCCCGCTCCCATCAGCGCCGCCGCTTCTCCCGCACCCGCACGCTGATCTCGATGGGGGTGCCGGTGAAGCCGAAGTGCTCCCGCAGCCGGTTCTCGATGAAGCGGCGGTAGCCGGCCTCGATGAACCCGGTGGCGAAGATGACGAACCGGGGCGGCCGGTTCGACGCCTGTGTGGCGAAGAGGATGCGCGGCTGCTTCCCGCCGCGCACCGGGTGCGGGTGGCCCGCGGTGAGCTCGCCGAGGAACGCGTTGAGCCGCCCTGTCGGGATGCGGGTGTCCCAGGACGCCAGCGACGTCTCGAGCGCCTTGGAGAGCCGGTTGGTGTGCCAGCCCGTCTTCGCCGAGACGTTCACGCGCGGCGCCCACTGCACCTGGACCAGGTCGAGGTCGATCTCCCGCTCGAGGTAGGGGCGGCGGTCCTCGTCCATGAGGTCCCACTTGTTGTACGCGATGACCAGCGCCCGACCGGAGTCGATGACCTGCTGGATCACACGGGTGTCCTGCTCGGTCATCGGCACGGACGCGTCGATCAGGACGACGGCGACCTCCGCCTTCTCCAGCGCCGCCTGGGTACGCAGGGAGGCGTAGAAGTCGGCGCCGGAGGTCTGGTGGACGCGGCGGCGGATGCCGGCGGTGTCGACGAACCACCACGGCTTGCCGTCCAGCTCGATGAGCTCGTCGACCGGGTCCCGGGTGGTGCCGGCCACCTCGTGCACGACCACCCGCTCCGAGCCGGCCAGCGAGTTCAGCAGCGAGGACTTCCCGACGTTCGGCCGTCCCACGAGCGCCACCCGCCGCGGCCCGCCGGCGGGCAGCTTCCCGGCGACGGCGGAGACCTCGGGCAGGACCTTCATGGCGACGTCAAGGACGTCCCCGGAGCCTCTGCCGTGCAGGGCGGAGACGGGGTACGGCTCCCCCAGGCCCAGCGACCACAGCATGGCCGCGTCAGCCTCCTGCACCGGCGAGTCGACCTTGTTGGCCACGAGCACCACCGGCTTGCCGGAGCGGCGCAGCAGCCGCACCACCTGCTCGTCGGTGTCGGTGGGGCCGACGGTGGCGTCGACGACGAACATCACCGCGTCCGCCATGGCGATGGCGACCTCGGCCTGCTGCGCCACGGAGGCGTCGATCCCCGCGACGTCGACCTCCCACCCGCCGGTGTCGACGAGCGTGAAGTTGCGGCCCGCCCACTCGGCGGGGTAGCTGACGCGGTCGCGCGTGACCCCGGGGGTGTCCTGGACGACGGCCTCGCGGCGGCCCAGGATCCGGTTGACCAGGGTCGACTTGCCGACGTTCGGCCGGCCGACGACGGCGAGCACGGGCAGCCCGGCGGGCGCGATCTCCTCGGGGGCGGCCTCGCCGGCCTGCAGCACCGCGAGGTCCTCGTCCTCGAGCACGTAGTCGGCGAGCCCGGCGCGCAGCGCCTCGGCGCGGCGCTCGTCCTCGGCGGTGTCGGTGGTCGGGACCGCGGGAGGTTCAGCGACGGGGTGCTCGGGGAGCTCGGAGGCGCGGTCGGCGTCGGTCGGCAGGTCCTCGACGTCTGCGTCCGGTCGTGCGGCGGACTCGCGCGCGGGGTCGGTGCTCATGGGGTCATTCTCCCTTGCCGTCGCCGGCGTCACGACCAGGCGCGTCCGGACCGGTCGGGCCGTCGGTGAGCGGGTCGGCCTCCGAGGCGGGCAGCGGGACGCCGGTGAGGGCGACGGCGTCGCGCACGTGGGCCGCCAGCCCGGCGCCGATGCGGTCCATCGCGCCGTTCATCCGGTCACGCCGGCTGGTGCCCTCGGGCATGTCGAGCGTGAGGGGGTCGCCGAAGACCACGTGCAGCTTCGAGCGCGGCCCGGGCACGTGACCGCGCCGGTCGCCGGGCAGCCGGGTGCCCAGGCAGGCGGCCGGGACCACCGGTGCGCCGGTGTTGACGGCGAGCCAGGCCACGCCCGCACGCACCGAGCTGGCGTCGCCGGTGCCGCGGGTGCCCTCGGGGAAGATGCCGACCACACGGCCCTCCTCGAGCATCGACTTCCCGACGGCCAGGGCGGCCCGGCCGGACGCCCGGTCCACCGGGATCTGCCCGGCCCAGGTCATGAGGAAGCCGATCCGCGAGTCGAAGAACTCCTGCTTGACGAGGAAGTGCGAGCCGCGGGGCACCGCCCCGAACACCACGGGGCCGTCGACGATGCCGACGTGGTTGGAGGCGATGATGACCGGCCCCTCGGCGGGCACGCGTTCCGCGCCGTGCACGGTGGTGTCCCACCAGATGTGGTTGAGGAAGCGGCCAACCTGACGGGCCCAGACCGGCCCCCAGCGGTAGATGTCCTCGGGGCGCACGCGCTGCCCGCGGCTCGGGGCCTTCTTCTGCCCGGTCGCTCTGCTCACCGGCGTGCCTCCTGGGCCTTGGTGACCACGGAGAGCACGGCGGCGAAGGTCTCGTCGACCCCGTACGCCGAGGAGTCGACGGTCACGACGCCGTCGGCGGCGGTCAGGAAGGTCGAGACGGTCGAGTCGTCGGCGTCGCGGCGCAGCACCTCGTCGCGGGTGGCCTCGATCGTGCTGGCGTCGGCGGTGCCGTGCCGCTCCTTGGCGCGCCGGGCGAGGCGGGCCTGCTCGTCGGCGAGGAGGAGGATGCGCACGTCGGCGTCGGGCGCCACGACGGTGGTGATATCGCGGCCCTCGGCCACGATCCCGCGCGGCGCGTGGTCCCCCGCTCCCCCGGCGGCGTCCTCGATGATCGCGCGCTGGAGCCGCTTGAGCTCGGCGCGCACGTCGAGGTTCGTCGCGACCTTGGAGACGACGGCGGTCAGCGCCGCCTCGCGGATGGCGTCGGTGATGTCAACGCCGTCGCACACCACGCGCGGGTCGCGCGGGTCGGTGACCATCGTCAGCGGCATCGCGCGCACGGCGGCCGCGACGGCGGCCACGTCGTCGAGGTCGACCCCGGTGCGCCCGCACCACCACGTGGCGGCCCGGTACATCGCGCCGGTGTCGAGGTAGGCCAGGCCGAGCTCGCGCGCGAGGCGGCGGGAGACCGTGGACTTCCCGGAGCCCGACGGCCCGTCGATCGCGACCACGATCCCGCGGTCCTGCCTGCCCTGCTCCACGCTGTCCTCCTGCCGCGCCGACGAACCCTGCGTCGTCGTCCCTGATCCTTGCGTCGTCATTCGTCGCCCCTGCCGCACGCTCACCGGGCCACCACGCGCCAGCCGCGCCGGTCGAGCTCGTCCTCCAGCGGCTCCACCGCGGACGGCAGCACCGACAGGATCGCCAGGCCCACCGGCTGCCCCGCGGAGTGCTCGAGCTGGAGGTCCTCGATGTTGATCCCGGCCTCGCCGACCTCGCTGAAGAGCCTCCCGAGCTCGCCCGGCTCGTCGGGGATGAGGACGGTGACCTCGCCGTAACGGCGCGGGGCGCCGCCGTGCTTGCCCGGGATCCGCCCGACGCCGGAGCGCCCCGCCGCGACGACGTGGGCCAGCGGGCCGGTCGAGCCCGGGGCGAGGGGGCCCTCCTGGGCGGCGCGGTCGAGGGCGGTGACGACGGTGTCGAGATCCTCGCGCACCTCGCGCAGAGCACGGGCGACCGGGCCGGCGTTGCCGACGAGGATGGCGGCCCAGAGTTGCGGGTCGGAGGCGGCGATGCGGGTGACGTCACGCAGGCCCTGGCCCGCCAGTCCCAGCGCCGCCTCGGGCGCCTCGCGCAAACGGGCGGCGACCAGGGAGGCCGCGAGCTGGGGCAGGTGGGAGACCAGGGCGACGGCGTCGTCGTGCTCCTGCGCCCCGAGGGTGACGGGGCTGGCGCCGACGTCGGTGGCCAGGGACCGCACGGCCAGCACCGCGGCGGGCGAGGCGTGCGGCCCGGGGACGACCACCCACGGGCGGCCGACGAAGAGGTCGGCGTCGGCGGCGGCGGCACCGGAGCGCTCCCGCCCGGCCATCGGGTGGGAACCGACGTAGCGGTCCAGGTGCGCGCCCGCGTCCCGGGCGACCTCGTCGGCGATGAGGGCCTTGACGCTGGCGACGTCGGTCACGACGGCCCGCGGGTGGCGGGCCAGCTCGGCGACGACGGTCTCGGCGGCGACGTCGGGCGGGGTCGCGACGACGACGAGGACCGGCTCGGGGTCGCCGTCGGCGGCGGGCGTGCCGGCGCCGACGTCGCGGGCCAGGGCGAGCGCGGTGGGTGAGGCGTCGGCGAGCTGGACGGCGACGCCTGCCGCGCGCAGCGCCAGGCCGAGGCTCGCGCCCAGCAGCCCGGTGCCGACGACCTTCACCGGTCCCGTCGTCGCGACAGGGCTGGTGGGGGCGTTCTCAGGCACCAGGCGAGGGTACCGCCACCGTGGCCGGGGCTCCGGACCGGGCCCGGGTGCACCCGCTCACAGCGGCAGCTACATGTCGACGGCCTTCATCAGCGAGCCGAGCTCGGCGCCGCCGATCACCCGCGTGCTGCCCGGGCGCAGGTTCCCCAGGACGATGGGCCCGATCCGGGTCCGGGTCAGCTTGATGACCGGGTGACCGACCTCCGCCATGAGTCGCCGGACGATGTGGTTGCGGCCCTCGTGAAGGACCACCTCGACCAGCGACTGGTCCGGGACGACCTCCTTGACGGTGAAGGAGTCCACGCGCACGGGCCCGTCCTCGAGCTCGACACCTGCCTCGAGCTGCTTGACGAGGCCGCGGGACACGCGGCCCTCGACGGTGGCCAGGTACGTCTTGAGCACCTCGTAGGAGGGGTGCGTGAGCCGGTGGGCGAGCTCGCCGTCGTTCGTCAGCAGGAGCAGCCCGGAGGTCTCGGCGTCGAGGCGGCCGACGTGGAAGAGCCGCTCGGGCCGGTCCGCGACGTACTGGGCGAGGGAGGGGCGGCCGTGCTCGTCGTCCATGGTGGAGACCACGCCCTCGGGCTTGTTCAGCGCCAGGGTCACGACGGAGTCGTCCAGCTGGACGCGCAGCCCGTCGACGTGGATGACGGCGGTGCGCGGGTCGACGCGGGTGCCGAGCTCACGGACCTTCTGACCGTTCACGGTCACCCGGCCGGCGGCGATGATGTCCTCGCACGCGCGCCGGGACCCGAGGCCCGCACCCGCCAGGACCTTCTGCAGGCGGACGCCCTCGGGCACGTGCTGGTCTGTCATCTGAACTCTCCGTCGACGTCGTCAAGGCTGCCCATGTCGGGCAGGTAGGGGGCGAGCGGGGGCAGGTCCTCCAGCGAGGTCAGGCCCATCCGCTCGAGGAAGTACGCGGAGGTCCGGTACCGCATGGCACCGCCCTCCTCGTCGTGCCCGGCCTCCTCGACCAGACCCCTCGCCAGCAGCGTACGCACCACGCCGTCGACGTTCACACCACGGATGGCCGAGATGCGGCCGCGGGTGACGGGCTGGCGGTAGGCGATCACGGCCAGGGTCTCGAGGGAGGCCTGCGTCAGCTTGGCGGTCTGCCCGTCCAGGACGAAGCGGCCGACGACGTCGGCGTGGGCCGGGGCGGAGAAGATCCGCCAGCCGCCGCCGACCTCGCGCAGCTCGAACCCGCGGGGCCGCCCGCCCCGCTCGCCGCGGTACTCGGCGGCCAGCTCCGCGAGCAGCTCGGTCACCTGGCCGGTGGGCAGCCCCATGACGCTGGCGAGATCGGCCGCCGGGACCGGCTCGTCGACCACCATGAGCACCGCCTCCAGGGCGGTGAGGTGCTGCTCGGGCAGGGCGTCGTCAGGGACCGCCTCATACCGGGGCTCCTCCCCCGGCTCGTGCTCGCTCACTGGTTCTCCTCGCTCGCTGCGGGTCCGCCCCGGCCGGGCTCCGTGCCGTGGTCCTTCTCACGTGCCGCGTCGTCGTCGTGGGGCTCCTGCGGGTCGTCGAAGTCGTCGCGGACGGCGATCTCCCCCTCCTCCGTGCCCGACCAGCGCACGGTGAGCTCACCGAGTGCCTCGGCCTGCTCGAAGGAGACGGCCCCCTCGCGGAAGAGCTCGAGGAGGGCCAGGAAGCGCGAGACGACGACGGCGGTGCTCGCGGCGTCCTCCGTCAGGGCGCGGAAGGTGGCGCTGCGCAGGCGGCGCAGCCGGTCGACGATGATCGTGGCCTGCTCGCGCACGGGCACGACCGGGTTGTGCAGGTGGGACAGCTCGACGGTCGGGGCGCCGGGCCGGGGCGCGAGGGCGCCGGCGGCCAGCCGGGCGAGCTCGTCCGGCCCGACCTGCATGACCAGCTCCGGCAGCAGCGCGGCGAACTGGGGCTCGAGCGGCACGCTGCGGGGGTAGGAGCGGCCGTTGGTGTCCCACTCCTGGCCGAGGTAGGCGGCGACCTCCTTGAACGCGCGGTACTGCAGGAGGCGCGCGAAGAGCAGGTCGCGCGCCTCGAGGAGCTCGAGGTCGTCGTCGTCCTCGACGGAGCCGCGCGGCAGCAGGCGGGCGGCCTTGAGGTCGAGGAGGGTCGCGGCGATGACGAGGAACTCGCTGGCCTGTCCCAGGTCCCAGTCGGCGTGGGCGGAGATGTGGGCGATGAACTCGTCCGTGACCTCGGCCAGGGCGACCTCGGTGATGTCCAGCCGGTGCTTGGCGATCAGGGACAGCAGCAGGTCGAACGGACCCTCGAAGTTGGCCAGCGTGACGGCGAACGTGCCCGCGCCGGCCCGGGTGACGGCAGGCGCCGCGTCGACGGCGGCGGGAGCCCCGCCGGCGGGCACCGCGTCGACGGCGGCGGAAGCCCCGGCAGCAGGCGCCGCGCCAACGACCGTCTCGGCGGGGGCTGCCGCGTCGGCGAGCGGCGTGCCTGCGGGCGCCGCCGGGTCGACGGGCGGCATCGTGACGGTCAGGCCGAGTCGCCGCGCGCGACGAGCTCGCGGGCCAGGCGGCGGTAGGCCTCCGCCCCGGGGTGGGTCGGGGCGTAGGTGGTGATGGGCTCGGTCGCGACGGAGGCGTCGGGAAACTTCACGGTGCGGGAGATCATCGTGTTGTACACCTTGTCGCCGAACGCCTCGCGGACGCGGTCGATGACCTCGCGGGAGTGCAGGGTGCGCAGGTCGACCATGGTGGCGAGGATGCCGTCGATGCGCAGCCGCGGGTTGATCCTGTCCTGCACGCGCTCGATGCTCTCCACCAGCAGCGCGACGCCGCGCAGCGCGAAGAACTCGGCCTCGAGCGGGATGAGCACGCCGTGAGCGGCGGTCAGCGCGTTGACCGTGAGCAGGCCGAGCGAGGGCTGGCAGTCGATGAGGATGACGTCGTAGTCGTCGAGCACCGGGCGCAGCACGCGGGCGAGGGCCTGCTCGCGGGCGACCTCGGAGACCAGCTGCACCTCGGCGGCGGAGAGGTCGATGTTCGCCGGAACGACGTCCAGGCCCTCGACGTCGGTGTGCTCGATGATCTCCCGCACGTCGGCGCGCGGCTCCATCATCAGGTTGTAGATGGTGCGGTCGAGCTCGTGGGCGTTGATGCCCAGGCCGGCCGATGCGGCGCCCTGCGGGTCGAAGTCGACGATGAGCACGCGGCGGCCGTACTCGGCCAGCGCCGCGCCGAGGTTGATCGTGGTCGTGGTCTTGCCGACGCCGCCCTTCTGGTTGCACATGGCGATGACGCGGGCCGGCCCGTGACCGTCGAGCGGCGCGGGGACCGGGAAGTCGACGTCGGCGTCGGGCATGGTGCCCACGGCGCCCTCCGGGATCAGGCCTGGCTGCTCGCTACTCACCCTCGCCACGCTAGTCGACGCGGCGCGGGCGCCCCAACACCGCGCGGGGCGTGGCGCGAAGCCACCGCCCCACGTCTCGCGAGGATCCCCGGACCATCCCCGTTCTCGGAGCGATCCCAGGATCCCGGAGCGATCCCAGGTTCCCGGAGCGATCCTAGGTTCGGTGGTCCTTCCCTCCTCCGGTGCTCGCTAGAACACGCACCGATGATCGGGAGGGGCACCGAAATCCGCGCGCTCGAGTATGCGCCGCCTCCCGCACGCTCGAGGGGGACGCGATGCGCCGCCCGGGCCAGGCCCGGATCCGCTCAGCCCAGGGCTCGGGGGTGCGCGGCGGCGTACACCTCACGCATGGTCTGGGCGGTGACCTGGGTGTAGATCTGCGTGGTGGTCACCGAGGCGTGGCCGAGCAGCTCCTGCACCACGCGCACGTCCGCGCCGCCGGAGAGCAGATGGGTGGCGAAGGAGTGCCGGAGCGTGTGCGGGGAGATGTGCTCGGTGAGCCCCGCACGCCCCGCGGCGGTCTGCAGCACCGCCCAGGCGCTCTGGCGGCTCAGCGGGTTGCCGCGGGTGTTGAGGAACACACCAGCGTTGCCACGGCCCGCCTTCGCCAGCTCCGGCCGCCCGCGCACCAGGTAGGCCTCCAGCGCCTCGACGGCGTAGCTGCCCACCGGCACCACGCGCTCGCGGCGGCCCTTGCCGAAGAGGCGCACGGCGGCGACGTCGCCGTCGAGGTCCAGGTCGTCGACCGCCAGGCCGACCGCCTCGCTGATCCGCGCCCCCGTCCCGTACAGCACCTCCAGCAGCGCCCGGTCCCGCAGCGGGACCGGCCCCTCCCCCAGCGACGCGGCCTCCAGCAGCGCCTCGACCCGGTCGACCGGGATCGCCTTGGGCAGGCGGCGTGAGCTCGACGGCGGCCGCACGGCGGCGCTCGGGTCCTGCGCCGTCGTCCCCTCGGCGTGCGCGAAGCGGTGCCACCCGCGCACGGCGGTCACGGCGCGGGCGGCCGACGACGGCGCGAGCACCGATCCGCCGTCGTCACCGGTGCGGATCGCCTCGAGGTAGGCGACGACGTCGCCCTCGCGCACCTCGTCCAGGCTCGCCCGGCCCCGGGCGAAGAGGAACTCGCAGTAGCGCTCGAGGTCGCGGGTGTAGGCGGCGAGGGTGTGGTCGCTGACGCCGCGCTCGACCGCGAGATGGGCGAGGTACTCCGCCCGCGCGCGCTCGAGCCCCGACGTCATCGCCGCGGCGTCAGAACGGCAGGAACGGGTCGACCGCCACGGCGAGGAACACCACGGACAGGTAGGTGATGGAGCCGTGGAAGACCTTCATCGCGGCGAGCTTGCCCCGCTCGGGGTGCAGCGCCCGGCGGTAGAGGCGGACGCAGGAGGCGAGGAACCACGCCCCGGCGGCCAGCGCCGTCACGGTGTACAGCCAGCCCATCCCCGCCACCGGGATCAGGGCGAGCGTGCAGGCGATCATCGCGACCGTGTAGAGCAGGATCTGCCGGGCCACGCGCACGTCGTCGGCGACCACGGGCAGCATCGGGACCCCGGCCCGCGCGTAGTCCTTGCGGAACTTCATGGACAGCGGCCAGTAGTGCGGCGGCGTCCAGAAGAAGATGACGAGGAAGAGCACCACCGGCGCCCACGCCACGGTCCCGGTCACGGCGGCCCAGCCGATGAGCACGGGCATGCAGCCGGCCACCCCGCCCCAGACGATGTTCTGGGAGGTCCGGCGCTTGAGCAGGATCGTGTAGAAGACGACGTAGAGCAGGATCGCGGCCAGCGCGAGCCACGCGGACGCCCAGTTGACCAGCGCGGCGAACCACGCGATCGAGATGGCGCCGAGGGCGGTCGCGAAGACGAGGGCCTGACGGTCGGTGAGCTCTCCGGTCACCAGCGGCCGCTGCTTGGTGCGGTTCATCAGCCGGTCGATGTCGCGGTCCAGGAACATGTTGAACGCGTTGGCCGAGCCCGCGGCGAAGGAGCCCCCGACGAGCGTCGCGACGAGCAGCCAGGTTCCCGGCCAGCCGTCCGCGGCCAGGATCATGGTCGGGACCGTGGTGACCAGCAGCAGCTCGATGATCCGCGGCTTCGTCAGGGCGAGGTACGCCCTCCAGCGCGACCGCCGCCCGTCCGCCGGGTGCAGCGGGCCCGCCGGCGTACCGGCCCCGGCGGGGGTGGCATGGGCCACGGGGTCGCTCGCGGCTGGCTGGGCACTGTGCACGCGGATCTCTCGCTCCTGCTCCGCCGGCGGGCGCACCGGCTCATGACGGCGGGCATGTTCCACCCGTCCTCCGCGGCCATGGTACGTGGACCGGCCCGGAAAACCGCCATCCTGGCATGTCGAAGGAGTCACGTCTGGCGGCGACGGCGCCCCTCGGGGAGGTGGCGTGCCTCACCCCGGGACGCGCCCCACGGCGCGGGATCCGGCCGTTCTCGCGGCCCTCGGCGGGTCCGGCGACGACGTCGGTCGCCCGGCCCCGGCTACCCCGCGGGACAACCTATGGCCACCCGGGGCCCGGGGGGCCGGCGGCCGGTAAAGTCGCGGAGGTACAGATCGTGACGCCTGCCGTCTGCCGGACGAGCGGAGCCACCGTCCGACGAGGTCCCGGGCCGGAACCGGGACGGAAACGAGGATTCGTGAACGTAACGCCAGCCGCCCTCGAGTGGTCCGAGCTCGACCAGCGGGCGGTCGACACCGCCCGCGTGCTCGCCGCCGACGCCGTCCAGAAGGTCGGCAACGGGCACCCCGGCACGGCGATGTCGCTCGCCCCGGCGGCGTACCTGCTGTTCCAGAAGGTCATGAAGCTGGACCCCGCCGACGACCAGTGGCTCGGGCGCGACCGCTTCGTGCTCTCGGCGGGACACTCCTCGCTCACCCAGTACATCCAGCTGTACCTGGCCGGCATGGGCCTCGAGATCGAGGACCTCCAGGCCCTGCGCACCTGGGGCTCGAAGACGCCGGGCCACCCGGAGTACCGCCACACCAAGGGTGTCGAGATCACCACCGGGCCGCTCGGCCAGGGCCTCGCCTCCGCCGTCGGGATGGCCTACGCCACCCGCAAGGAGCGCGGTCTGCTCGACCCCGACGCCGCCGCGGGCGCGAGCCCGTTCGACCACCACGTCTTCGTCATCGCCTCCGACGGTGACCTCCAGGAGGGCGTGACCTCCGAGGCCTCCTCCCTCGCCGGCACCCAGCAGCTCGGCAACCTCGTGGTCATCTACGACGACAACCACATCTCGATCGAGGACGACACCAACATCGCCTTCACCGAGGACGTCCTGGCCCGCTACGAGGCCTACGGCTGGCACACCCAGCGGGTCGACTGGACCCAGGGCGGCACGGAGTACAAGGAGGACGTCGACGCCCTCTACTCCGCGATCCAGGCGGCGACGGCGGAGACGAGGCGCCCCTCGATCATCTCGCTGCGCACCATCATCGGCTGGCCCTCCCCCACCAAGCAGAACACCGGCGCCATCCACGGATCGGCGCTGGGCGCCGACGAGGTCAAGGCGCTCAAGGGCGTCCTCGGGTTCGACCCCGAGAAGGACTTCGAGGTGGCCCCGGAGGTCCTGGAGCACACCCGCTCGAACGCCGCCGCCCGCGCCGCCGCCGCGCACGAGCAGTGGGACGGCGCCTACGAGGCCTGGCGCACCGCCAGCCCCGAGGGTGCCGCGCTGCTCGACCGGCTGCGCGCCCGCGAGCTGCCCGCGGGCTGGACCGACGCCCTGCCCGTGTTCGAGGGCGGCAAGGCGGTCTCCACCCGTAAGGCCTCCGGCGAGGTGCTCTCCGGCCTGGCCGCCGCCCTGCCCGAGCTGTGGGGCGGCTCGGCCGACCTCGCCGGCTCGAACAACACCACCATGAAGGGCGAGCCGTCCTTCCACCCGGTGGAGCGCTCCACCAAGATGTTCCCCGGCCACGAGTACGGCCGCACGCTCCACTTCGGCATCCGTGAGCACGCCATGGGCGCGATCCTCAACGGCATCACGCTGCACGGCCTGACCCGCCCCTACGGCGGGACCTTCCTCACCTTCTCCGACTACATGCGCCCCTCCGTGCGGCTCGCCGCCCTCATGGGTGCTCCGGCGACCTTCGTGTGGACGCACGACTCCATCGGTCTCGGCGAGGACGGCCCGACGCACCAGCCCGTGGAGCACCTCAGCGCCCTGCGCGCCATCCCGGGCCTCGACGTGGTCCGCCCCGCCGACGGCGCCGAGACCGCCTACGCCTGGCGCGGCATCCTCGAGCGCACCGACCGCCCCGCCGGCATCATCCTGACCCGTCAGGACGTGCCGAACCCCGAGCGCGGCGACGGCGCGGCCGACGGCGAGCAGCTCGCCAGCGCCGAGGGCACCCTCCGCGGCGCCTACGTCCTGGCCGAGGCGGCCGGCGGCGAGCCGGACGTCATCCTCATGGGCACCGGCTCCGAGGTGCAGCTGGCCCTGGCGGCCCGCGAGCAGCTCGCCGCCGAGGGGATCGCCGCCCGCGTGGTCTCCGTGCCGAGCCAGGAGTGGTTCGCCGAGCAGGACGAGGCCTACCGTGAGCAGGTGCTCCCCTCCTCGGTGCGCGCCCGGGTCTCCGTCGAGGCCGGGATCGCGATGAGCTGGCACCACCTCCTCGGCATCGCCGGCCGGGCCGTCTCGCTCGAGCACTACGGCGCGTCCGCCGACTACAAGGTGATCTACGAGAAGTTCGGCATCACGGCCGAGGCGGTCGCTGCCGCGGCGAAGGAGTCCATCGCCGCCGCGCAGGGCGACGCCGCGCCGCAGGCGGAGCAGGTCCCGACGCAGGCGGGCACCGGCGACCTTCCCAAGTGACCCGCGGTCACGCCCACCACACCTTTCACGAACGAGGAGCAGCAATGAGTGACAGCAGCACCGACCGGCTCGGCCGGCTCAGCGAGCTCGGCGTCTCCGTCTGGCTCGACGACCTCTCGCGCGAGCGTCTGACCGGCGGGGGTCTGCGGGCCCTGGTCGACCAGCAGCACGTGGTGGGCGTGACCACGAACCCGACGATCTTCGCCGGCGCCCTCTCGCAGGGCTCGGCCTACGACGAGCAGATGGCCACGCTCTCCGAGCAGGGGGTCAGCGTGGACGAGGCGGTCATCGCCGTCACGACCGACGATGTGCGCCACGCCTGCGACCTGCTGCGGGACGTCTACGACGCCACCGGCGGCGAGGACGGGCGCGTGTCCATCGAGGTGGACCCGCGCCTGGCCAAGAACACCGAGAAGACGATCGAGCAGGCCCGGGTGCTGTGGCAGACGGTGGACCGCCCGAACCTCTTCGTGAAGATCCCGGCCACCATGGAGGGCCTGCCGGCCATCACACAGGCGATCAGCGAGGGCATCAGCGTGAACGTGACGCTGATCTTCTCCCTCGACCGCTACCGCGCGGTGGCCGCCGCGTACCTCGACGGCCTCGAGCGCGCCCACGCCGCCGGCATCGACCTCGGCACGATCCGGTCGGTGGCCTCGTTCTTCGTCTCCCGCGTGGACACGGAGTTCGACAAGCGGCTCGACGCCCTGGGCACCGAGGAGGCGAAGGCCCTGAAGGGCAAGGCCGGCATCGCCAACGCCCGCCTCGCCTTCGAGGCCTACGAGGAGATCTTCTCCACTCCGCGCTGGGAGGAGCTCGCGGCGGCCGGCGCGCACCCGCAGCGGCCGCTCTGGGCGTCCACCGGTGTGAAGGACCCCGCCTACCCGGACACGATGTACGTGGACGAGCTCGTCGTCGACGGCGTGGTCAACACCATGCCCGAGAAGACCATGCAGGCCGCCGCGGACCACGCCGACCTGCGCGGTGACACCGTGCACGGCACCTACGCGGAGTCCCGGCAGATCCTGGACGAGCTCGAGCGCGTCGGCGTCTCCTACACCGACGTCACCGAGGTGCTCGAGGAGGAGGGCGTGGAAAAGTTCGAGAAGAGCTGGACCGAGCTCCTCGAGACCGTCGAGGCCGCCCTCCAGGGCCGCACCGCCACGCAGGAGGCCGCCAAGTGAGCGCCTCGGCCGCCACGATCGCCTGGGCCGGCCCCGAGGAGGGCGCGGTCATCGAGGTGAGCGCGACGGGCGACGCCGCGCGCGCCGTCACCACCCACCTTCCGCGCCTCGTCGAGGACAAGGTCGCCAGCCGCCTCTCCGCGCAGGACCCCACGCTGTGGGGCGATGCCGCGGAGTCCGAGGCCTCGGTGCGCCTGGGCTGGACGCGACTGCACGAGACCTCCCGGCCGCTGCTCGAGCCGCTGCGCAAGCTTTGCGAGGAGCTGGTGGCGGAGGGCGTGGACCGCGTGGTGCTGTGCGGCATGGGCGGGTCCTCGCTCGCCCCCGAGGTCATCGCCGGCACCTCCGGCGAGCAGCTCGTGGTGCTCGACTCGACGCACCCCGACCAGGTCCACCGGGCGCTCGAGGGCGACCTGCGGTCGACCGTCGTCGTCGTCTCCTCCAAGTCCGGCTCGACCGTGGAGACCGACTCCCAGCGCCGCACCTTCGAGGTGGCCTTCACCGCCGCGGGCATCGACGCGGCCAGCCGCATCGTCGTCGTCACCGACCCGGGCTCCCCGCTCCAGGAGGCCGCGACGAAGGCGCGCTACCGCGCCGTCTTCGAGGCCGACCCGAACGTCGGCGGGCGTTTCTCCGCGCTGACCGCCTTCGGCCTCGTGCCGGCCGCGCTGGCCGGGGTCGACGTCGAGGAGCTCCTCGAGGAGGCGGGCGCCGTCGCGGAGTTCTTCGCCGAGGACTCCGAGGCCAACCCCGCGCTGGTCCTCGGCGCCGCCCTGGCGGGCACCGAGCCGCTGCGCGACAAGATCGTCGTCCGGGACGCCGGCTCCGGCCTCTTCCACTTCGGTGACTGGGCCGAGCAGCTGGTGGCCGAGTCCACCGGCAAGGAGGGCACGGGCCTGCTGCCGGTCGTCGTCGGACCGCGGGCTCCCGAGCTCACCGACGTCGCCCGCGACGTCCTGCCCGTCATCCTCACCCCGCTGACCGACGACGGCGAGGACACCTCCGAGGAGGACGCCTCCCGCACCGAGGTGACCGTCTCCGGCACGCTCGGCGGCACCATGCTCCTGTGGGAGCACGCCGTCGCCGTGGCCGGCCGGCTGCTGGGGATCAACCCCTTCGACCAGCCCAACGTCGAGTCCGCCAAGAACGCCGCACGGGGGCTGCTCGACTCCACCCCGGCGCCGCAGCCGCCGGCGTTCGAGGACTCCGGCATCGAGGTGCGCGCCTCCGCGGGCCTGCTCGACGGCGTCTCCTCCGTGGACGAGGCGGTCGGGCGGCTCCTGGGCCGGCTCGGGCAGGACGGCTACCTCGCCGTGATGGCGTACCTCGACCGCGAGGGCCGCGCCAGCCAGATCCTCGACGGCGTGCGTGACGGTCTCGCCCGGCGCACCGGCCGCCCGGTCACGTTCGGGTGGGGGCCGCGGTTCCTCCACTCGACGGGGCAGTACCACAAGGGCGGCCCGGCCAACGGCGTCTTCCTGCAGATCACCGGGACCCCCGCGGCCGCCGTGCAGATCCCGGGGCGCGACTTCGACTTCGCCACGCTGATCTCCGCCCAGGCGGCGGGGGACGCGCGGGTGCTGGCCGAGACGGGCCGTCCCGTCCTGCGCCTGCACGTGACCAACCGCGACGCACTGGCCTGGCTGGCCGGTGTGCTCAGCGGCCCCGTGGCGTCGTGACGAACCCGCTGCGCGACCCGCTCGACCGGCGTCTGCCCCGCATCGCCGGCCCCTCGGGTCTGGTCATCTTCGGCGTCACCGGCGACCTGGCGAAGAAGAAGCTCATGCCCGCGGTCTACGACCTCGCCAACCGCGGCCTGCTCCCGCCGTCGTTCGCGCTGACCGGCTTCGGCCGGCGGTCCTGGAGCGACGAGGACTTCGCCCAGGTCGTCCACGACGCCGTGCGCGAGCACGCCCGCACCCCCTTCGACGAGCGGACCTGGAAGCAGCTCGCCACGGGCTTCCGGTTCGTGCAGGGCGAGTTCGACGACGACGCCGCGTTCGACGAGCTGGCGCGGACCGTCACCGCGCTGGACACCGAGCAGGGCACCGGCGGCAACCACGCGTTCTACCTCTCGGTGCCGCCCGACGCCTTCCCGCTCGTGCTGCGCCAGCTGGCCCGGTCGGGGCTGTCGGGGTCGGAGCCGGAGAGCTGGCGCCGGGTCGTCATCGAGAAGCCGTTCGGGCACGACCTGACCTCGGCGCGCGAGCTCGACGCCGTCGTCTCCGAGGTCTTCCCGCCCGACTCCGTGTTCCGGATCGACCACTACCTCGGCAAGGAGACGGTCCAGAACATCCTGGCGCTGCGCTTCGCCAACCAGCTCTTCGAGCCGATCTGGAACGCCAACTACGTCGACCACGTCCAGATCACGATGGCCGAGTCCATCGGCATCGGCTCGCGGGCCGGGTACTACGACGGCATCGGCGCGGCCCGCGACGTCATCCAGAACCACCTGCTGCAGCTCCTCGCGCTGACCGCCATGGAGGAGCCTGTCTCCTTCGAGGCGGACGCGCTGCGGGCGGAGAAGGAGAAGATCCTCTCCGCGGTGCAGATCCCCGAGGACCTCGACTCCCACACCGCCCGCGGCCAGTACGCCGGCGGCTGGCAGGGCGGCGAGGAGGTGCGCGGCTACCTCGAGGAGGACGGCATCCCGCCGACCTCGGAGACCGAGTCCTACGCGGCGGTGCGTCTCGACATCGACACGCGCCGGTGGGCGGGCGTCCCGTTCTACCTGCGTGCCGGCAAGCGCCTGGGACGGCGGGTGACCGAGATCGCCGTCGTCTTCAAGCGGGCGCCGCACCTGCCGTTCGACCTCACCTCCACCCAGGAGCTCGGCGCCAACGCGCTGGTCATCCGGGTCCAGCCGGACGAGGGCGTGACGATCCGGTTCGGCGCAAAGGTGCCGGGGACCGCCATGGAGGTCCGCGACGTCACGATGGACTTCGGGTACGGGCACGCGTTCACGCAGGACTCCCCGGAGGCGTACGAGCGCCTCATCCTGGACGTGCTGCTGGGCGACCCGCCGCTCTTCCCGCGCCAGAAGGAGGTCGAGCTGTCCTGGCAGATCCTCGACCCGATCCTGGAGCACTGGGCGCGGCGGGGGCAGCCGGAGCCGTACGCGCCGGGCTCGTGGGGTCCCTCCTCCGCGGACGCCATGCTGGCGCGCGACGGACGCACGTGGCGCCGGCCCTGAGCCGGCCCCTGACAAGGAGCAAGCGATGATCGTCACCCTGCGCAACACCAGCGCCGCCGAGGTCGGCTCCCGCCTCGTCTCCCTGCGGGACGAGGGCGGCGCCGTCGCCCTCGGGCGTGTCCTGACGCTGGTGATCCTGCCCGACGACGAGGCGTCCTCCGAGCGGGCCATCCGCACGGCGAACGGCGCGTCCCACGAGCACCCGATGCGGGTGATCGTCCTGCTCCCCGACGACCTCGACAAGCCGGCCGGGCTGGACGCCGAGATCCGGGTGGGAGGCCACGCCGGGGCGTCCGAGGTCGTGGTGCTGCGGCCCCGCGGCGGGGCGGGCAAGACGCGGGACACCCTCGTCATGCCCCTGCTGCTGCCCGACGCGCCCATCGTGGCGTGGTGGCCCTCGACGCCGCCCGCGAACCCGTCGGCCGACCCGATCGGAGCGATGGCGCAGCGCCGGATCACCGAGTCCGTCCGGTGCTCCCAGCCCGTGGAGACGATCCGCACCCTCGCCGACGGGTACGCGCCGGGCGACACCGACCTCGCCTGGGGCGGCCTGACCCTGTGGCGCGCGCTGCTCGCGGCCGCGCTGGACGAGCCCCCGGCGGAGCCGGTGCTCGGCGCCCGCGTCGCCGGCGCGGCCGACCACCCCTCGGTGGAGCTGCTCGCCGCCTGGCTGCGCGTCTCGCTCGGCGCCCCGGTGACCGTGGTCCCCGAGGCGCACGACGCCATCGAGTCGGTGGTGCTCGAGCGGGCGTCCGGGTCGATCAGCATCGTCCGGCCGCAGGGGTCGACCGTCGCCGTGCTGAGCCGCTCCGGCCGGCCGGACCAGCACGTCAACCTGCCCAAGCGCGACACCGAGAACACCCTCATCGAGGAGCTCCGGCGTCTGGACCCGGACCTGACGTACGGGCGTGTGCTCACGAAGGGCCTCAAGGAGCCCGCGACGGCGTAGCGCCTGTCTCCCTCACTCGCACGTCCCGAGCGGGCGGGCCCCTCCTTCCTGGGTGCATGTCCACAGGTTCGGCCTGTGTCCCGGCCGATGTCGGTGGCGGGCCCTAGTGTGGACACATGTTCGACACCGGGCGTGGCGGGGGCGACGGCGTGATGGCCGCCGGTCCCGACGTGTCCGAGCTGGAGGTGCTGCTCGGGGCCGCTACCCGCGCCGTGCGGTCGGCGACCGCCCCGGGGTCCTCGCTCCGCCTCGGCACCGGCCAGAACGGGGTCGCCGTGCTGGTCACCCCCCCGCCTGCAGGCGACGATGCGGCGGCGCCGCACCGGGCCCGCGGCCTCCAGCGCGAGCCGCCGCACCGGGCGCCGCCAGCCCTCCGCGACGGAACGTGGTCCCCGCCCCTGCACAGCCGCGGCCGTGCAGGGTCCGGCCGCGCCGGAGGCGGCCCCGGCACCGGTGCACGCGGGGACGCCGTCGCACGTCGGAGTGCCGCCGCACGCGGCGGTGCCGGTGGGCGCCGCCCCGTCCCCGGCCGGAGCGGTGGACGGCGGCGCGGTGCTGGCCGCGCTCGCCGCCGGCACCGGTCTCGCCATGGGCCAGGAGGTCGACGCCGCCGCGGCCTCGACGCTGGAGGCAATGCCCGGTGGCCCGGGCCTGGCCACCGTCCTGGCCGCCCTGACCCCGGCCGGGCTGGGCGAGGCCACCGTGGTGGAGGTGATCGCGGGCCTCGAGCGCGTCGCATCCTGGGCGATGTCCCTCCAGGCCCGGTACGTGCGCGAGCTGACCGACCGGCGCGGCCGCACCGACCGCGCCGCCACCGCCGCCGCCGCGGAGATCGGCGTCCGGCTCGGCTCCACCGCCACCGTCGGGTCGATGAAGGTCAACCTCGCCGCTGCCCTGGACACCTTCCCCGAGGTCGCCGACGCCCTGACGACCGGGCGCCTCGACACCCGCAAGGCCACCATCCTGTCCACCCGCGAGCCCGGCCTGAGCCTGGACGAGCACCGCCGCGTGACCACCGCCCTGCTCCCCGAAGCGCACCGCCTCACCGGCCCCCAGCTGCGCGCCCGCCTGCGCAAGGCCGCCCTGACCCTCAACCCCACCGCCGCCGCGGCCCGCCACGAGGTCGAGCACGCCGCCCGGCACGTGACCATCACCCCCGCCCCGGACGCCATGGCCGTCGTCACCGCCTACCTGCGCGCCGACCACGCTCAGACCGTCAAGCACTCCCTGGACGCCCTCGCCCACGCTGCTATGGCCGACGTTGCCGACCGCGCCGAGGACCCCCGCACCATGGACCAGGTTCGCGCCGACGCCTTCGTCGACCTGTTCTCCACCGTCCTGGATCGCGGCGTCGACCTCGCCGGCCACCCCTGGGCAACCGCGCCCGCCACGCGCTGCAGGTCACCGTCGGCGCCGGCACGCTCCTGGGGCTCGATCACCGCCCCGCCCACCTCGGCGGCTACGGACCCATCCCCGCCGACCTCGCCCGTCAGCTCGCGCAGGACGCCACCTGGCGTGGCCTGTTCACCGACGCCAACGGCGCGTTCGCCGATCTGGGCACCGCCCGCTACCGGCCCGGCGCCGACCTGACGCGCACCATCCAGGCGCGCCACATCACCTGCTCCTTCCCCGGATGCGCCCGCCCGGCCATCGTCTGCGACCTCGACCACGCGATCGAGTACGACCCCGCCATCGCGCACCTGATCGTCCAGACCCGCAAGTGCAACCTCCACCCCCTGTGCCGGCGGCACCACAACCTCAAGACCACCAAGCACTGGCACGTACGCCTTCATCCTGACGGCACGGTGACCTGGACCGTCGCTCGCACCGGCCACAAGTACCGCCGCGCCCCCGACCCACCCGCCGGCGCCTATCCCGCACCGCCCGACCCCTGGACCATCCCGGGCACCACGGACACGCCCCGCCAAGGTCCCGCCCCCGGCAGAGCCGGCCCGCACGACGACGAGCCACCCTTCTGAATGCCGACCGCACCGGGCGGACCAGCGCCCCTCCGAGCCGGAAGGACTGAGGGCCGCAGGATGGCAGCGGGACTCGGGCTGCCGGCGTGCTCGGAACAAGAAAGCCCCTCCGACCGGCAAGGTCGGAGGGGCGTGTCTCGTCAGCTAGGGCTCAGCCGCCGCGGCGCTCACGCAGGGCGGCGAGGGCCTCGTCCAGGAGGGCGGCGCCGTCCTCGTCGGAACGTCGCTCCTTCACGTAGGCGAGATGCGTCTTGTACGGCTCGTTCTTGGGTGGCAGCGGAGGGTTCTCCTTGTCCTGCCCAGCGGGGAGACCGCAGCGCGGGCAGTCCCACGTCTCCGGGATGACGATGTCGGGCTCCTTGGCGAAGCTCGGCCGGACCTCATGACCGTTCGAGCACCAGTAGCTCACCCAGACGCGGGGTGCGGCCTCGCCGCGTTCGGTCTCCCCCATGGGGCCCGCGCCAACGCGCGACCCGCGGATCGCACTTCCACCAGCCACGACGATCTCCTCAGAACTCGAACTTCTGGATCAAACCGATCAGCATGACCGTGATCCCCCAGACCACCGCGACACCGACCGTGATCCGGTTGAGGTTCCGCTCCGCAACCCCGGAGGAACCCACGGAGCTGGAGAGGCCGCCGCCGAACATGTCGGAGAGGCCGCCGCCCTTTCCCTTGTGCATGAGGATGGTCAGGATCAGGAAGATGCTGGTGATGACCAGCAGCACCTGCAGTGCGATCCGCAGTGCGTCCAAGGTGTCGTCCGTTCGTCGTGTCGTGCGGTGAGCGCCGCAGCGCCGGGTCAAGGATAAGCGATCGAGAACGTCCGAGGGGCCGTCCCGCGCGCGGACCTGGCTCTTCGATGCCGCGAGTGAGTCTACGGACAGCGGCCGCGCGCCAGCGGTGCTGGCGCGCGGCCACGTCGGCAGCGTCGGTACGAGCCCTTACAGGCCGACCTGGTGGTCCTGGAAGCGGACGATGGCCGCGAACTCCTCGGCCTTCAGGCTGGCGCCGCCCACGAGGGCGCCGTCGACGTCCTCCTTGGCCATGATCGAGGCGACGTTCGAGGACTTCACGGACCCGCCGTACAGGACCCGGACGCTCTGGGCGACGGACTCGTCGTACAGCTCGGCCAGGCGGCTGCGGATGGCGCCGCACACCTCCTGCGCGTCCTCCGGCGTCGCGACCTCACCGGTCCCGATCGCCCACACGGGCTCGTACGCGATGACGGTCTTCGCGGCCTGCTCGGCGCTGATCCCGTCGTACGCGCCGTCCACCTGAGCCAGCGTGTAGGGCACGTGCTCGCCCGCCTTGCGGACGTCGAGACCCTCCCCGACGCAGATGATCGGCGTGATCGACGCGCCGAGCGCCGCCCTGGCCTTGGCGCCGACGAGCGCGTCGTCCTCCGCGTGGTACTGCCGGCGCTCCGAGTGCCCGACGACGGCGTAGCTCACGCCGAGCTTGGCGAGCATCACGGCGGAGATCTCGCCGGTGTAGGCGCCCGACTCGTGCGCCGAGATGTCCTGGGCGCCGTAGCGGATGTCGAGCTTGTCGCCGTCGACGAGGGTCTGCACGGACCGGAGGTCCGTGAACGGCGGGACGACGACGACCTCGACCGAGGCGTAGTCGTGCTTGGCGTCCTTGAGCGTCCAGGCGAGCTTCTGGACCAGGGCGATGGCCTCGTGATGGTCGAGGTTCATCTTCCAGTTGCCCGCCATGAGCGGGGTGCGTGCGTTGGCCATTCAGTCCTCCAGTACGGCGATGCCGGGGAGAGTCTTGCCCTCGAGGTACTCCAAGGACGCGCCGCCGCCCGTGGAGATGTGGGAGAAGGTGGCCTCGTCGAAGCCGAGCGTGCGCACGGCCGCGGCGGAGTCGCCGCCGCCGACGATCGTGAAGCCGTCGGCGTCGGACATGGCCTGCGCCACGGCCTTCGTGCCGGCCGCGAACGCGTCGAACTCGAAGACGCCCATCGGGCCGTTCCACACGATGGTCTTCGCGTCGGCGATCTTCGCGGCGAACGCCTGCTGCGACTCGGAGCCGATGTCCAGGCCCATCTGGTCCGCGGGGATGGCGTCGGCCGCCACGGTGGTCGCGGGCGCGTCCGCCTTGAACTCGGGGGCGACCACGATGTCGGTGGGCAGGACGATCTCGACGCCCTTCTGCTCCGCCTCGGCGAGGTAGCCCTTGACGGTGTCGATCTGGTCCTCCTCGAGGAGGGACGAGCCGACGCCGTGGCCCTTGGCGGCCAGGAACGTGAAGACCATGCCGCCACCGATCAGCAGGCGGTCGGCCTTGCCGAGCAGGTTGGCGATCACGCCGAGCTTGTCGGAGACCTTGGACCCGCCCAGGACGACGACGTAGGGCCGCTCCGGGTTCTCGGTCGCGCGGCTCAGGGACTCGATCTCCTTGAAGACGAGCTTGCCGGCCGCGTGCGGGAGCCGCTGGGCCACGTCGTAGACGGAGGCCTGCTTGCGGTGCACCACGCCGAAGCCGTCGGAGACGAAGGCGTCGGCCAGCGCAGCCAGCTCGTCGGCGAACGCGCCGCGCTCGGCGTCGTCCTTGGAGGTCTCGCGGGCGTCGAAGCGCACGTTCTCCAGCAGGGCGACCTCGCCGTCGGCCAGGCCGGCGACGACGGACTTCGCGTCCTCGCCGACGGTGTCCTTCGCGAGGGTGACCTTGGCGTCCAGCAGCTCGCCGAGACGCGCGGCCACGGGGGCGAGGGAGTACTTGGCGTCCGGCGTGCCCTTCGGGCGGCCCAGGTGCGCGGTGATGAGCACGCGCGCGCCCTGCGCCAGCAGCGCCTGCAGCGTCGGCAGCGCAGCCCGGATGCGCCCGTCGTCGGTGATGGTCGTCCCGTCCAGCGGGACGTTGAAGTCGGAACGGACGAGCACGCGCTTGCCGCGCAGCTCCCCGAGGTCCTCGATGGTCTTCACGAAGATGCTCCTTACGTCGTCTACGTCGTGGGCGCGGTGGGGCCGTACGTGCCCCGACGCGCGGACGTCCGCGTGCGCGAGCGGATGCTGCGCACGCGGACGTCCGTCACTGCTGCCGAGCTACGGGGTCAGAGACGCTCGCCCACGTACTCGGTGAGCTTCACCAGGGAGTTGGAGTAGCCGTACTCGTTGTCGTACCACGAGACGACCTTCACCTGGTCGCCGATGACCTTGGTCAGGCCGGCGTCGAAGATGCTCGTGTGCGGGTTGCCCACGATGTCGCTGGAGACGATCGGGTCCTCGGTGTACTCGAGGACACCCTTCAGCTCGTTCTCGGCGGCCTTCTTGATGGCGTTGTTGACCTCCTCGACCGTGACCTCGCGGCCCGCGGTGAAGGTGAGGTCGGTGGCCGAGCCGGTCGGCGTCGGGACGCGCAGGGCGTAGCCGTCCAGCTTGCCCTTGAGCTGCGGGAGGACGAGGGAGACGGCCTTGGCCGCGCCGGTCGAGGTGGGGATGATGCTCAGGTTCGCGGCGCGGGCGCGGCGCAGGTCCTTGTGCGGGCCGTCCTGGAGGTTCTGGTCGGCGGTGTAGGCGTGGACCGTGGTCATCAGGCCGCGCACGATGCCGAACTGCTCGTCGAGAACCTTGGCCATCGGGGCCAGGCAGTTCGTGGTGCAGGACGCGTTCGAGATGACGTGGTGGTTCGCCGGGTCGTAGTCGGTGTGGTTCACACCGATGACGAAGGTGGCGTCCTCGTTCGTGCCCGGCGCGGAGATGATGACCTTCTTGGCGCCGGCGTCGATGTGGGCCTTCGCCTTGGTGGCGTCGGTGAAGCGGCCGGTGGACTCGATGACGATGTCGGCCCCGAGCTCGCCCCACGGCAGCGCGGCCGGGTCCTTCTCCTCGAGCGCCTTGAAGGTCTGGTTGCCCACGGTGATGCTGTCCTCCGTGTACGACACGTTCTCCTTGAGAACGCCGAAGACGGAGTCGTACTTCAGCAGGTGCGCGAGGGTCTTGTTGTCGGTCAGGTCGTTGACGCCCACGATCTGGATGTCGGCGCCCGACTCGAGCACGGCGCGGGTGAAGTTACGTCCGATACGGCCGAAGCCGTTGATGCCGACGCGGATGGTCACAGTGTCCTCCTGGAGTGCGCCGCTCGGCGCACGCATTGTCCGGATTCGTTCAGCACCGCTCAGGGTGCTCCCGGCCGGGGCGCCGCCTCCACGCGAGAAGCGCGGTGAGCACCTCGACCAGCACTGTCGAGTCTACCCACGGAGGGACAAAACGCCCGGGGACCATGGTCCGCCGGGGCCCTGTGACTGCACTCACAAGGGCCGGGGGCCCGGGCCGGAACTGGCGAGCCGAGTGGCACCGACACCGGAGCGGACCGACGCCGGAGCGGACCGACGCCGGAGCGGACCGACGCCGGAGCGCACCGACCGCCGGAGCGGACCGACGCCGGAGCGGACCAACGCCGGAGCGCGCCGGACCTCAGAGGTCGAGCATCTCCGGGGTCAGCGTCGCCTCGGTGTCCGGGATGCCCTGCTCGTGCGCGCGCTTGTCCGCCATCGCGAGCAGACGCCGGATCCGGCCGGCGACGGCGTCCTTCGTCAGCGGCGGGTCCGAGAGCTGGCCCAGCTCCTCGAGGCTCGCCTGCTTGTGGGCGAGGCGCAGCCGCCCGGCCTCGACGAGGTGCTCGGGGATGTCGTCGCCGAGGATCTCGAAGGCGCGCTCCACGCGCGCCCCGGCGGCGACGGCGGCCCTGGCGGAGCGCCGAAGGTTGGCGTCGTCGAAGTTCGCGAGCCGGTTCGCGGTGCCCCGCACCTCCCGGCGCATGCGCCGCTCCTCCCACACCAGCACCGCGTCGTGGGCGCCCATGCGGGCGAGCATCGCGGAGATGGCATCGCCGTCGCGGATGACGACGCGGTCGATCCCCCGCACCTCCCGGGCCTTGGCCGCGACGTTCATGCGGCGGGCGGCGCCGACCAGCGCGAGCGCGGCCTCCGGACCCGGGCAGGTGATCTCCAGCGAGCTCGACCGCCCCGGCTCCGTGAGCGAGCCGTGGGCGAGGAAGGCGCCGCGCCAGGCCGCCGTCGCCTCCGCGACACCGGCGGAGACGACCTGGGGCGGCAGCCCGCGCACGGGCCGGCCGCGGTTGTCCAGCAGACCGGTCTGCCGGGCGAGGGACTCGCCGTCGCGGACCACGCGCACCACGTACCGGTTGCCCCGGCGCAGGCCGCCGCCGGAGACGACGATGATGTCGGAGTGGTGCCCGTAGACCTCCTGCATCGTCTGGCGCAGGCGGCGGGCGGCGATCCCGGCGTCCAGCTCCGCCTCCACGACGATGCGCCCGGAGATGATGTGCAGCCCGCCCGCGAAACGCAGGGTCGCGGCCACCTCGGCCTTGCGGGCCGACATCTTGTCCACCCGTACCCGGGCAAGCTCGTCCTTCACGGCAGAGGTCAACGACATGCCGGCCATCTTCGCACTCATTCCCCCGCGCTTTCCTGCCGGGATCGATGGACGTCCCCCAGCACTCCCTCGAACGCGTCACGGTACGCCGCGGCCAGACGGAGCGGATCGTGACGTGCTGTGCCGTCCCCCACACCGATCTGCCGGAGCAGCACCTCGGCCCCGCACGCCCGGGCGGCGTCGGTGAGGTCGTCGAGATCCTCGACGGCGGTGGGGTCCGCCAGGACGACGTCGAGGCGCAGGTCGGGGGCGAGCTCGTGCAGGCTGCGGACGTGGTCCGCGGCGGTCATGCCGTCGGTCTCGCCCACCTGCGCGGAGAGGTTCACCGTGAGCGCGCGCCGGGCGGGGGTGGTGTGCAGCGCCTCGGCGAGCTCGGGCACCAGCAGGTGCGGGATCACCGAGGTGTACCAGGAACCCGGGCCCAGGACGACCCAGTCGGCGGCCCGGACGGCCGCGACCGCCTCGGGGCAGGCCGGCGGGGCGTCGGGCACCAGGCGGATCCGCTCGACCCGGCCGGGCGTCACAGCCACGTTGTACTGGCCGCGGATGGTCCGCGTGCCCTCGCCCGACTTCACCTCGGCCTCGATCTCGAGCGGGACCGCGGCCATCGGCACCACCCGGCCGTGCACGCCGAGCAGACGCCCGACCAGGTCCAGGCCGGCGACCTCGTTGCCGAGCAGCTCCCACAGCGCCACGATCAGCAGGTTGCCGACGGCGTGGTTGTTGAGCGGGCCGTCGGAGACGAACCGGTGCTGCAGCACGTCGCGCCAGGTCAGGCCCCACTCGCCGTCGTCGCACAGCGCCGAGAGCGCCATGCGCAGGTCGCCGGGTGGCAGTACGCCGAGCTCGTGGCGCAGGCGGCCGGAGGATCCGCCGTCGTCCGCCACGGTGACGACGGCGGTGAGGTTCTGCGAGAGGTGACGCAGCGCGCCGAGCGTCGCCGCGAGGCCGTGGCCGCCGCCGAGGGCGACGACGGCGGGCCCGCGGGCGCCGGGCTGCAGGCTGGCGGGCGGCGGCGTGCCGCCGTCGGGGATGAGGCTCATTCCCGCCCCAGGTCCCGGTGCAGCGTCCGGACCGACTGCCCGCGGTCGCGGAGCCGCTGGGCGATCGCCTCCGCCATGGCGACGGAGCGGTGCTTGCCGCCCGTGCAGCCCACGGCGATGGTGACGAAGGGCTTCAGCTCGTCGATGTAACCGTCGAGGACCGGGGCGAGGGCGTCGACGTAGCGGTCGGCGAACTCGGTGGCGCCGCGCTGGCCGAGGACGTAGTCGCGCACCGGCTCGTCGGTCCCGGTGAGGTGGCGCAGCTCCGAGACCCAGTACGGGTTGGTGAGGAACCGGACGTCGACCACGTGGTCGGCGTCGAGCGGGAGGCCGTACTTGAAGCCGAAGGAGACCACGGTCAGGCGCAGCGGTCGGTCGGACTCCCCCGCCACGACCTCGCGCACCTTGCGCGCGAGGTCGTGGACCGAGAGGTCGGTGGTGTCGATCAGGACGTCGGCCCTGCGGCGCAGGTGCGCGAGCAGCTGCCGCTCCTCCGTGATGCCGTCCAGGAGGCGCCCGTCGCCCTGCAGCGGGTGGGGGCGGCGCACGGACTCGTAGCGGCGCACGAGCACATCGTCGTCGGCGTCGAGGAAGACGATCCGGTAGTCGGTCCCCTGGAGGCGCAGCTGGTCCAGGACGCTCACCAGCTCGGCGAAGAACTCGCGCGAGCGGACGTCGACCACGGCGGCGAGGCGGTGCACGCCACCCTCCCCCGGCGTCATCATCCGGGCGAGCGCGGCGAGCATGCGGGGCGGCAGGTTGTCGACGACGTACCAGTCGAGGTCCTCCAGGGCCGCGGCGGTGCGGGAGCGGCCCGCCCCGGACATCCCCGTGATGATCAGGAGCTCCGGCCGCTCGTTCTGCGGGAGCTTGGCCTCCTCGTCGAGGAGGGGGATCCCCTCCGGCACCGTCGGTGGCCTGCGCTCCTCGTTCCCCGGTGTCTCCATGCCCTCAGGATGCCAGGTGTCGCCGGTCCGCCGGTGCGGGGTCGCCCGCGGCGGCGTCGGCGGGTGACGCGGCGCTGCCCGGCGAGGCGCCGAGCGCCTGAAGGACCGCCCTCGCGGTGTGCGGGCCGATCCCCTTCACCGCCGCCACCTCCTCGACGGTGGCCGCGCGAATGTTCTTCACCGAGCCGAACGCCTTGAGCAGCGCGCGCTGGCGGGTGGGCCCGAGGCCCGGGACGTCGTCCAGGACGGACCTGGTCATCGCCTTGGCCCGGCGCGAGCGGTGGTGGGTGATGGCGAAACGGTGCGACTCGTCGCGCAGGTGCTGCAGCAGGTACAGCGCCGGGGAGGTGCGCGGGAGGACCACCGGGAAGTCGTCGCCCGGCAGCCAGACCTCCTCCAGACGCTTGGCCAGGCCGACAAGCGCCACCTCGTCCACGCCGAGCTCGTCGAGCACGCGCTGGGCCGCGGCGACCTGGGGCGGCCCGCCGTCGACGACGACGAGGTTCGGCGGGTACGCGAACTTCCGGGCCCGCCCGGTGGTGGGGTCCACCGGGCCCGAGCGGAGCGGGACGCCGTCGTCGTCCAGGGTGTCGATGTCGACGGTGTCGGACCGGTCGGGGTCGTCCCCCGCCAGGGCCGCGCCCACGGCCAGCGCCCCCGCGTCCGCGGGCCGGCCGTTGCGGGCCTGCTCCTCTGCGTCGCGCTCGGCGACGTACCGGCGGAACCGGCGCCGGAGCACCTCGTCCATGGCGGCGGTGTCGTCCCGGGCGCCCTGCCCGTCCTCGCCGCGCACGATGAAGTGGCGGTACTCGGACTTCTTGGCGAGCCCGTCCTCGAAGACGACCATCGAGCCGACCTGGTGCGAGCCCTGGGTGTGGGAGATGTCGTAGCACTCGATGCGCAGCGGCGAGTCGGCGAGGCCGAGGGCGTCCTGCAGCTCGGACAGCGCCTGGGACCGGCTGGTGAGGTCCCCGGCCCGGCGGCTCTTGTGCAGGGCGAGGGCCTGCTCGGCGTTGGTGCGCACCGTCTCGGCGAGGTTCTTCTTGTCGCCGCGCTGCGGCACGCGGACGCGGACCTTCGCGCCGCGCCGCCCCGAGAGCCAGGCGGTCATGCCCTCGACGTCGGTCGGCAGCACGGGCACGAGGATCTCGCGCGGGACGGCGGTGGTCGGGGTGTGCCGCACGTCATCGACGCTGGTCGCCTGCCCGTCGGTGCGGCGCGAGCGCGCCTTGCCCACGGAGCGCTCGTCCCGCGGCGCGACCTCCGGCTGCGCGTCGCCGTAGACCTGCTGCAGCAGGTGCTCCACCAGGCCGGCGTCGTCGACGTCCTCGACCCGCTCCACGACCCAGCCCCGCTGACCGCGGATGCGCCCGCCGCGCACGTGGAAGACCTGGACCGAGGCCTCCAGCTCGTCCGCGGCGAGGCCGAAGATGTCGGCGTCGGTGCCGTCGGGGAGCACGACCGCGTTCTTCTCGACGACGCGGCGCAGCGCCGCGGCGTCGTCGCGCAGGCGGGCGGCGCGCTCGAAGTCCAGCTCGGCGGACGCGTCCCTCATCTCCCGCTCGATGCGCCGCAGGTGCGGCCCCGTCTCCCCCTCCATGAACCGGCAGAACTCCTCGGCGAGCTCGCGGTGGTCCTCCGGGGAGATCCGGCCGACGCACGGCGCCGAGCACTTGTCGATGTAGCCGAGCAGGCACGGGCGGCCGGAGGACTGGGCGCGCCGATACACGCCCGCGGAGCAGGTCCGGACGGGGAAGACGCGCAGGAGCTGGTCGACGGTGTCGCGGATGGCCCACGCGTGGGTGTACGGCCCGAAGTACCTGGTGCCCGGGCGCTTGGCGCCGCGCATCACCTGCACGCGCGGGATCTCCTCGCCCATGGTGACGGCGAGGAAGGGGTAGGACTTGTCGTCGCGGTACTTGACGTTGAACCGCGGGTCGAACTCCTTGATCCAGGCGTACTCGAGGGCGAGGGACTCGACCTCGGTGCCGACGACCGTCCACTCCACCGACGCGGCGGTGGTGACCATCTGCTGGGTGCGCGGGTGGAGCGCGGCGAGGTCCTGGAAGTAGCTGCCCAGCCGGCTGCGCAGGCTCTTGGCCTTGCCGACGTAGATGACGCGCCCGTGGGGATCCTTGAAGCGGTAGACGCCGGGCTGGTCGGGCACCTCCCCGGGCCGGGGTCGGTACGTGGACGGATCGGCCATGCGTTCGAGCCTACGTCAGCGCGACGACACCAGGACGCACCCCGCGGGCGCCCGGACGCGCGGCGCTCAGGCCGTGGGGACCGGCACCGCCACGGGCTCGACGAGCACCGGGAACCCGACCGAGCGGGCGAGGTGGTTGTACTCCCGGGCCTCGTGGTGCAGGCGCGCCGCCGCCTCCTCGCTCATGGGGTCGGCGTAGGTGACGTTCGGCCGGAGCACCACCTCGACGAAGGGCCCCGACCCCGCCCCCTCGACGCGCTGGGTGCCGGTGGCCTTGTCCGCGTAGCCGAGGACGACGACGTCGTGCTTGGCCGCGGTGCGCAGGAACCAGAGCATCTGGGCCTGGGACAGGGAGCCGACGAAGAGCTCCTCCGCCCGGTACCGGCTGACGTCGGTGCGGACCTTGAGGTCCGACGTCGCCAGCAGCGTGGGCTTGCCCTCCACCCGGACCTCGTGGTCGCGCGAGTAGCTGGCGTAGCTCGCCGTCCCACGCTCGTCGGCCCCGGTCCAGTCGACGGTGACGTTGTACGTCTGGAGTGCTCCCATGTCCCCACGTTAGCCACAAGAGGGTCGGCGTGGGCAGACTCGCCGACGCCTCGCCACGGGAGACGTCCGCCGTCACCACGGGAGACGTCCGCCGTCGTCCCGCGACGAACGTCGGGGGACGACGGCGGAGCTGGTCGCGTCAGGAGGGCACGCGGACCAGAGAACCGTGGAGCGCCTCCCGCAGGAACTGACCGGTGTGGGACGCCTCGACCTCGGCGACCTGCTCGGGTGTCCCCGCGGCCACCACCGTGCCGCCGCCGGAGCCACCCTCCGGCCCCATGTCGATGACCCAGTCGGCGTTCTTGATGACGTCGAGGTTGTGCTCGATGACGATGACGGTGTTGCCCTTGTCCACGAGCCCCTGCAGCACGAGCAGCAGCTTGCGGATGTCCTCGAAGTGCAGGCCGGTGGTCGGCTCGTCGAGCACGTAGACGGTCCGCCCGCTCGAGCGCTTCTGCAGCTCGGCCGCGAGCTTGACGCGCTGCGCCTCGCCCCCGGACAGGGTGGTGGCGGGCTGCCCGAGCCGGACGTAGCCGAGACCGACGTCGACCAGGGTCTGCAGGTAGCGCCGGATCTTCTGGACCGCGCCGAAGAACTCGACCGCCTCCGCGATCGGCATGTCCAGCACCTCGGCGACGGTCTTGCCCTTGTAGTGGACCTCGAGCGTCTCCCGGTTGTAGCGCGCGCCCTGGCACACCTCGCACGGGACGTAGACGTCGGGCAGGAAGTTCATCTCGATCTTGATGGTGCCGTCGCCCTTGCAGGACTCGCAGCGCCCGCCCTTGACGTTGAACGAGAAGCGCCCGGGGCCGTATCCACGCACCTTCGACTCGGTGGTCTCCGCGAACAGCTTGCGGATGTTGTCCCAGACGCCGGTGTACGTGGCGGGGTTGGAGCGGGGCGTGCGGCCGATGGGCGACTGGTCGACGTGCACCACCTTGTCGAGCTCGTCCAACCCGGTGACGCGGGTGTGCCGGCCGGGCACGTTGCGGGCCCGGTTGAGCTCGGCCGCCAGCACGCGGTAGAGGATCGAGTTGACGAGGGTCGACTTCCCGGAGCCGGACACTCCCGTGACCGCCACGAACGTGCCGAGCGGGAAGGAGACGCTGACGTTCTGGAGGTTGTTCTCCCGCGCCCCGACCACCGTGATCTGGCGCTTCTTGTCGACCTTCCGGCGCTTGGCCGGCATGGAGATGGAGCGCCGGCCGGAGAGGTACGCGCCGGTGACGGAGTCCTCGGTGGCGAGCAGGCCCTCCAGGTCTCCCGAGTGCACCACGTGGCCGCCGTGCTCGCCGGCACCGGGGCCGATGTCGACGATCCAGTCCGCCACGCGGATCGTGTCCTCGTCGTGCTCGACGACGATGAGGGTGTTGCCGAGGTCGCGCAGCCGGGTCAGGGTCTCGATGAGCCGCCGGTTGTCCCGCTGGTGCAGCCCGATGCTCGGCTCGTCCAGCACGTACAGCACGCCGACCAGGCCGGAGCCGATCTGGGTGGCCAGCCGGATCCGCTGCGCCTCACCGCCGGAGAGCGTCGCCGCCGGGCGGGAGAGGCTGAGGTAGCTCAGGCCGACGTCGAGCAGGAACTGCAGGCGTACGTGGATCTCCCGGAGCACCTGGCCCGCGATCGCCGCCTCGCGCGTCCCGAGCGTGAGCCCGTCGAGGTAGACCTTCGCGTCGGCGATGGACAGGTCGCTGAGCTGGGCGATGTTGAGGTCGCCGAGCCGCACTGCGAGCACCTCGGGCTTGAGGCGCGCGCCCTGGCAGACCGGGCACGGGGTCTCCCGCATGTAGCCCTCGTACCGCTCGCGCGACCACTCGGACTCGGTCTCGTCGTGCTTGCGCTTGATGAAGTCGACGGCGCCCTCGAAGCCGGTGGTGTAGGCACGTTCCCGGCCCCACCGGTTGCGGTACCGCACCTTCACCTCGTAGTCGTTACCGTAGAGCACTGCCTGCTTCGCGCGCTTGGGCAGCTGCCGCCAGGGGACGTCGACGGAGAACTCGAGCTGCTCGCCCAGGGCGCGCAGCTGACGCAGGAAGTACTCGCCCTGCGCCGCCCACGGCGCGACGGCGCCGTCGGCGAGGCTGAGCTCCTCGTCCGGCACCACGAGCTCGGGGTCGACCTCGAGGCGGGAGCCGATGCCCGTGCACTCCGGGCAGGCGCCGTACGGGGCGTTGAAGGAGAAGGTGCGCGGCTCGATCTCCTCGAGCGTGAGGGCGTGGTCGTTGGGGCACGCCCGCTTCTCGGAGAACCGCTGCTCGCGCGCGGGGTCGTCCTTGTCCAGGTCCACCAGCTCCACGACCACGAGGCCGTCGGCCAGCCGCAGGGCCGTCTCGACGGAGTCCGTCAGCCGCTGCCGGACGTTGTCACGGATGACGAGGCGGTCGACCACCACGTCGATGTCGTGCTTGAGCTTCTTGTCGAGCACGGGCGGCTCGGCCAGGGGCGAGACCGCCCCGTCCACCCGGGCGCGCGCGAAGCCCTGGGACTGCAGGTCACGGAAGAGCTCGGAGTACTCCCCCTTGCGTCCCCGGATGATCGGTGCGAGCAGCTGGAACCGGGTGCCCTCCGGCAGCTCGCGCAGCCGGTCGACGATCTGCTGGGGCGTCTGCGCCGTCACCCGCTCGCCGCAGACCGGGCAGAACTGCGTGCCCGCACGCGCGAAGAGCAGGCGGAGGTAGTCGTGGACCTCGGTGATGGTGCCGACGGTGGACCGCGGGTTGCGGTTGGTGGACTTCTGGTCGATCGAGACGGCCGGCGAGAGGCCCTCGATGAAGTCGACGTCGGGCTTGTCCATCTGCCCGAGGAACTGGCGCGCGTAGGAGCTCAGCGACTCCACGTAGCGCCGCTGCCCCTCCGCGAAGATGGTGTCGAACGCCAGCGAGGACTTCCCGGAACCTGACAGGCCGGTGAACACGATCAGCCGGTCGCGCGGGAGCTCGAGGCTGACGTTGCGGAGGTTGTGCTCGCGCGCGCCGCGCACAAGAAGCTGATCACTCACCCGGCGATGATAAGCGCCAGGGCCGACATCCGCGCCGCACGTGTGTTCGACGTCACCTCCGGCCCAGCGGCACGCAGGTCCTCGCCCCGCCGGCTCCGGGCGAGCAGCGCGCTCAGGAGCGTGAAGACGACCGCACCGACGAACAGTCCGACCGCTGCACGCCAGATGCCGCCGCGCTCGTGCGCGTCCTCGAAGAGCTCGGAGGTCAGGGCGGTGATCAGGGAGCCGGCCGCGAACGACAGGAGAACCGCCAGCACTCTCTTGGGCAGCTCGAACCGCACGCCGATGAGCGAACCCAGCACGAGCGCGCTGGAGGCGATGGCGCCGAAGACGAGCGACTCGCTCACGGCACCAGCGCACAACCCGCAGGGACGCACGCCGGAAGAGCCCCCACCGCTGCAGCGTCGCCCACGTGTCAGGCGGTTCCGGGCGACCGCTGGGAGCGGGACTGCGACGCGGGGTCCTGCACGAGCCTCATCGACAGGAGCTCGCTGAATCCGGCACGGCGGGCGAAGCGCACCTTCCGACGCTTGTACACCGTGAAGCCGAGCTTGGCGTAAAGGCCGAGGGCGGGTGCGTTGGTGTCCTTGATGTCCTCGAGCACGTACTCGCGATATGCGGGCAGCGCGAGCAGGTGACGCAGCAGCGCGGTCGCGACGCCGCGACCCTGGTGAGCCGGCTCGGTGGCGACGAAGCCGATCTCGGCGAGCCCGGGCCGGGCGCCGTCCGAAGGCTTCATGAACCACCTGCGGATCACCACGTAGCACAGCAGCCCGCGCACCGGCCCGAGGTGACGCCGGATCTCCCGCCATCGCGGCGCGAACACCGTCTGGTCGCCCTCGGTGAGCGAGGCAAGGCCGGCGGGGTCCCCGTCCACGAGCGCGACGTAGAACCGGTCGAGCAGCAGCATGTGCTCGAACGCGTCCGCGAGCGCGCCCGTGTCTCGCGAGAACGCGACGAAGTCCTGCCCGAAGCTGCGCACGTAGACCTCGGTGACGCGGCGCCGGTAGGCCTCCCCGAGCTCGTCTCCGCTCTGAACCACGACCATCGTCGCGACCATCCTCGTCCACTCCGCTCGTCACGCACCGGCGGTGCTCGACCGTGCGGGCCCGACCATATCGACCGGCACGACGACTGCCGAACCATTAACGCGGAAGGCACCGCCGGTGAACGTCAGCCGCGGGGGTCGTGGACGCTGCCGAGGAAGAGCACGGCGCCGGTCTCGCGGTCACTGACGGTGAACGCGAAGGGCCGGTCGACCCGGAACGGCGGCGGCCCGGCGGACTCGGCCATGACCCCGCCCGTGACCGCCGCGGCCTCGGTGCCCTGCTCGTCGACCCGGATGTAGGTCTTCTGCACGACGGTGTCGAGGAACGGGTTCCTCGGCGACATCGGGGTGAAGTCCCCGCCTCCGAAGGCGGACACCATCCCGAGCGACTGCAGAACCTTGTTGAGGTTGGCGTCCCACTCGAGCTCGAAGCGCGGCAGGGCGATCTCGGAGAAGGTGGCAGTCTCGAGGTCGTCGACCGCGTCCCGCCAGGCCTCGGCGTCGAGGTCGTCGAGCAGCTCGTCGAGAGGCACGTCCTGGTCGGGCAGCAGCACCTCCATGGCGAAGCGCTCCTCCTCGCCGTAGGGGAGCCGGAGCATCTGGAAGCCGTCACCGACGGAGGTCTCCAGCGCCGCGTCGCTGCGGTGCATGGTGGGCACGTCCACCTTCTCGCCGCCAGCCAGGGTGAACGTCGCCTCGCGGGTGTCGGCCTCGTCGAACGTGGTGGTCCAGGTGCCGAGGAAGTACACCGTGTTGAGCAGCACCAGCACCGCCTGCGGGTCGGGCAGGTCGAGATCCTTGGCGATCTCGTCGATCAGGCCCTCGGTGCGCCTCTCGACCCAGTCGTCGATCGCGTCGGCGGCGCCCTGCGAGCCGAGGTCGACCTCGTCGAGCGTCGCCCCATAGGTGTCCTGCACGAACGAGACGTAGTCGTCCTCGAACGGATAGCCCTCGGCCGCCCAGAGCGAGTTCGCGACCGACAGCGTGACGTCGTCGGTGTCGACCAGGTCGGCGAGCAGTGCCGCGTTCCGGGTGTCCCGCGGACCGTCGAGGCGCAGCAGATCGACCATCTCCTCGGCAGTGTCCCCGCCGGCGCCGGCGGCCACCATCGCCAGCAGAACCGACGCCGACAGCGGCGAGGTCACCGTGTTACCGCCGTCCTGAGCGACGCCGGCGTGCAGGTCGAAGCCGAAGGCGTTGACGCCCGCGGCCGCCGCCGCGGCGTCCTCGGGCGAAAGACTGCCCGCGAGATCGGCGTCCAGGGTGTCCCCCGCGCCGTCGCCCGGCCGGCCACCGGCCCCGCCACAGGCGACGAGGACGAGCGCGAGCGCAGCCACGCCCGCGGCCGCAGCGGGTCCGGCGCGCCTCGGTTCTGCCACCGCGCTCATCTCTCTCCGGCGGCGGGGGTTGCGGCGCAGTTCTGTGTCATACCCGGAGAATGTCCGGACCACCGCGCTTCTTGCAGCCGCTCGCGCCTGCACATCTTCCGAGGAAGGCGCACGGCCCGAGCGTGACCATGCCGGGATCGCTTCCCCTGGCCCCCTCCGCCCCGTCCTGGGAGCATCGGGACGGTGACCAGCCCCCCACACCAGGTGCCGCCCCGGCGTCCCGGCCCCGCGCCGATCGGTGACTACGCGGCGCTCGGCGACGCCCACTCGGTCGCGCTCGTCTCCCGCCACGGCTCGGTCGACTGGCTGTGCCTCCCCTGGCTGGACTCCCCCGCCTTCTTCGCCGCCCTCCTCGGCACCCCGGACAACGGCCGGTGGCTCCTGGCCGCCGTCGCGGACGAGGTCGACGGAAACGACGCCGGCGACGGGGACGACGAGCGCGACGGCCGCCGGGCCGCCGACGGTGGTGCTCAGGACGGGGTCACGGTCAGCCGGCGTTACCGCGGGGACAGCTTCGTCCTCGAGACCACCTGGACCACGCCCACAGGCACGGCCCGCGTCGTCGACGCCATGCCGCTCGCGGACGGCCGGTCGGACCTCATCCGCCGGGTGGAGGGCGTCACCGGGACCGTGACCTTCGAGCACGAGTGGGTCGTCCGGTTCGGCTACGGCCGCACGAAGCCCTGGATCCACCGCGAGCGTGCGGCCGACGGGCACGAGGTCATCCACGCCGTCGCCGGCCCGGACTCGCTCACCCTCGCGGGGGACCGGCTCCCGCGCGGGGTCCGCGGCAGGCATGCGGACCGGTTCACGGTGAGCGCCGGCGAGACGGTCACGCTGGTGATGACGTGGCAGAAGTCGTGGGAGCCGGTCCCCCTCCTGCCCGACACGGCGGCGCAGCTGGAGGAGACCGAGACCACCTGGGCCGACTGGGCCCGCCTGACCACCTACCAGGGGCGCTACCGCGAGCAGGTGGTGCGCTCGCTCCTCGTGCTGCGCCTGCTCACCCAGGAGCCGACCGGCGGGATCGCCGCGGCGGCGACCACGTCGCTGCCCGAGCAGCTCGGCGGCGGGCGCAACTGGGACTACCGGTACTCCTGGCTCCGCGACGCCGCGCTGACCCTCGAGGCGATGATCGAGGTCGGCTACCGCGAGGAGGCCGACGAGTGGCGTCAGTGGCTGCTCCGGGCTGCCGCCGGGGACCCCGAGAACCTGCAGATCATGTACCGGCTCGACGGCTCCCGTGACCTGCCGGAGCGCACCCTCGACCACCTCCCCGGGTACGCCGGCTCGGCGCCCGTGCGCATCGGCAACGGCGCCGTCGACCAGCACCAGAACGACGTGCTCGGCGAGGTCATGCTCGCCCTGGACCTGGCCCGGCGTTCGGGCATGCGGGTCGACCACGACGCGTGGGCCCTGCAGCGTGTCCTCGTCAACGGGATGATCGACCGCTGGCAGACGCCCGACCACGGCATCTGGGAGATCCGCGGCCCGCTGCGCCACTTCACGCACTCGAAGGTCATGTGCTGGGCGGCGCTCGACTGCGCGGTCCGGGCCGTGGAGCACCAGGGGCTCGGCGGGCCGGTGGACCGCTGGCGCGAGGTGCGGCGGCAGATCCGGGCCGACATTCTGGAGCACGGGTTCGACGCGGAGCTGAACTCCTTCGTCCAGTACTACGGCGCGAAGCACACCGACGCCTCGCTCCTCCAGCTCGTCCAGGTGGGCTTCCTCCCGCCCGACGACCCCCGGGTCCTGGGCACCGTGGCCCGCGTCCGCGAGGAGCTGGCGGACGGGCCGTGGGTCCGCCGGTACCGCACCGAGACCGGCGTCGACGGCCTGGCCGGGGACGAGCACCCGTTCCTCGCCTGCTGCTTCTGGCTCGTCGACGCCCTCGCGCGCACGGGCGACGTCGCCACCGCCCGCCGCCACATGGACGAGCTGGTGGGGACGATGAACGACGTCGGTCTGCTCGCCGAGGAGTACGACCCGGTGAACCGACGGTTCACCGGCAACTTCCCGCAGGCGTTCTCCCACCTCGCGCTCGTGCGGGCGGCCCACTCCCTGCACGTCGCGGCCGCGAGCCCCGTCCCGCTCGGTGCGCAGGCGCCGCTGCACGAGCACGCCCCGCGCCGCACCGGCGAGCACGCCCACGTCACGCGCCACCACGAGCGCACGCCGAGCGCCCGTCGGTCGAACCTGCCCCACGGAGAGCCCCATGCCTGAGCACCCCTCCCCCTCCCACGCCGACGACGACGACCTGCGCCACGCCCACGTCGAGCCCGGCGGGCCCGTCGCGGTCCACCGGCTGGGCGGGGTCACGGTGCGGAAGGCCTCCGTCTCGGAGCAGGACAACAACGCCTACCTGCTCACGGCCGACGACGGCAGCCAGCTCCTGATCGACGCCGCCGACGACGGCCCCCGGCTCCTCGCCCTCGTCGCCGAGGGCTCCGGCCGGCTCGACGCCGTCGTCACCACCCACCGCCACTGGGACCACCACCGGGCCCTGCCCGCCGTCGTCGAGGCGACCGGCGCCGCCGTCCTGGCCGGTGCCGCCGACGCCGCCGAGCTGCCCGTCCCGGTCACGCGCACGCTCGCCGACGGGGACGTCGTCGACCTCGGCGGCCTCCGGCTCGAGGTGGTCGGCCTGCGCGGTCACACCCCCGGGTCCGTCGCCCTGGTCCTGCGCGAGGACGACGGCGCTCCCCGGCCCGGTCGGGTCCACCTGTTCACCGGCGACTCGCTCTTCCCGGGCGGCGTCGGCAGGACGTGGTCGCCGGAGGACTTCACCGCTCTGATGGACGACGTCGAGGCACGCGTCTTCGCCCGGTTCCCCGACGACACGCGCGTCTACCCCGGGCACGGGGACGACACCACGCTCGGCCGGGAGCGGCCGCACCTGGCCGAGTGGCGCTCGCGCGGCTGGTGACGCGCGCTTCTTCCCACATCCTGGACAGCTCGGGCGTGCGGCAGTGTCGCACGTCATATTCGTTCGCCTAGCCGACGACCGTTCGAAGGCCGAACGTCGTTCCGGATCAGCCATCGCGCCCACAGAGCTGGAGCGCGCCCCCGAGAGGACCTACCACGATGTCGAAGGTCGCCACCGAAGGTGCCCCCGTCGCGCAGGACCGGCCACGCCGCACAGTCATGTCGTCAGTCACGGGCTTCTTCACGGAGCTCATGCGCAAGTACCTCCCCGACCCGTTCGTCTTCGCGATCGGGCTGACCCTCCTCACGCTGCTCATGGCCGTGACGATCGAGGGGCAGAACTTCCTCGACATGGCTGACGCGTGGGGCACGGGCTTCTGGGACCTCCTGGCCTTCACCACCCAGATGGCCGTCATCCTCGTCGCCGGCTACGTGCTCGCCTCGGCGCCCGTCACCGACCGGATGCTCGACCGCATCGTCGCGAGGGTGCGGACCCCGCGGCAGGCGATCATCGTCGCCACCCTGGTCGGCGCCGTCGGCTCCTACATCAACTGGGGCTTCGGCCTCATGATCGGCGGCGTCGTCGCCAAGAAGCTCGCCCTCGGGGTGCGCGGCGTGCACCACCCGTTGATCATCGCGTCCGCCTACTCCGGGTTCACCCTGTACGGCCTGGGCCTCTCGGCCACCATCCCGGTGACCATCGCCGCCGAGGAGCACCCGCTGGTGGACCAGATGGGCGTCGTCCCGCTCTCGGAGACCATCTTCTCCGCGCCGATGCTGATCCTCGCCCTCGTCACGGTCACCACGCTGCCCCTGCTGAACGCGTGGCTGCACCCCCGGCCCGGCCAGCCGGTCAAGGAGATCGACCGCGAGCGGGCCGCCTCCGGCGTCGCCGCCGCCGTGCGGACGGACGTCGACCTCGAGAACACCGTCGCCGCGAGGCTCAACAACTCCCGGATCCTCGCGCTCGCGATCGGCGTCCTCGGCATCGTCTTCGTCGTCCTGTACTTCGCGGACGGCCGCGCGCTGAACATCAACATCATCAACTTCATCGTGCTGTTCCTCGGCATCATCCTGATGGGGACGCCGGCGAAGTACGTGGCGAAGTTCGGCGAGGGCATCAAGACCGCCGCCGGGATCGTGCTCCAGTTCCCGTTCTACGCCGGCATCCTCGGGATCATGGCGGCCTCGGGGCTCGTCGTGACCATCTCCGAGCTCTTCGTGAGCGTCTCCGGCGCCGAGACCCTGCCGTTCTGGGGCATCGTCTCCAGCTTCGTCATCAACTTCTTCGCCCCGTCCGCCGGCGGGCACTGGATCATCCAGGGGCCGTTCATGATGGAGGCCGCCACCGCGCTCGACGCGTCCTACGCGCAGACCGCCATGTCCGTCCAGCTCGGCAACGCCTGGAACGACCTCGTGCAGCCGTTCTGGATCCTGCCCGCCCTGGCGCTGTCCGGGCTCAAGCTCAAGGACATCATGGGCTACACGGTCATCATGATGTTCTACGTCGGCGTCCTGTACTGCGGCGCGACGCTGCTGTGGGGTTTCCTCGGCTGACCGCCGCCCCACCCCGCTCCCCGCTCCCCACCGCCAAGGAGGCAACATGCTGTACCTCGTCCACATGGTCGTCGACATCCCCGAAACCGTCCCCGCCGACGTCGCGCAGGAGACGATCGCCCGCGAGAAGGCCTACTCCCAGGAGCTCCAGCGCGGGGGCGAGTGGGCGGAGATCTGGCGCGTCGTCGGCGAGTACGCGAACTACTCGATCTTCGACGTCGAGAACCACGACCGGCTCCACGAGATCCTCTCCGGCCTGCCGCTGTACAGGTGGATGACCATCAAGGTCACCCCCCTGGCCAAGCACGGCTCGTCCATCAGGTAGCGCCGTGCCGTACCTCGTCGAGACCTACGACAAGCCGGGCCACCACGATCTCCGCCTGCAGGTGCGGGACGAGCACCTGCGGTTCCTCGCCGCGAACGCCGAGCTGCTCCTCGCCTGCGGGGCGAAGCTCTCCGACGACGGCGAGACCGCCTCGGGCGGGATCTACCTCCTCGACGTCGACACTCGCGAGGAGGCCGAGGCGCTGATCGCGCAGGACCCGTTCACCCGGGCCGACCTCTTCGACCGCGTGGTCGTGAGCCGGTGGCGCAAGGCCTACCTGGCCGGCCAGAACTACCTCTAGGAGCCCCATGCCCACCCTGACCACCCCCGGCGCCACGATCCGGTACGAGGTAGACGGCGACGCCGCGAACCCGGCGGTCGTGCTGTCCAACTCGCTCGGCACCAACCTTGACCTGTGGGAGCCCCAGGTCGGTGCGCTCGCCGAGCGCTTCCACGTCGTGCGCTACGACAGCCGCGGCCACGGGCTGTCCTCCTCCCCCGCGGGCCCCTACAGGATGAGCGACCTGGCTGGCGACGTCGTCGCGCTCCTCGACCATCTCGAGGTCGAGCGCGCGCACGTCGTGGGGATCTCGATCGGCGGCCTGACCGGCCAGTACCTCGCCGTCGAGCACCCCGAGCGCGTGGACCGCCTCGTCGTCGCCAACACCGCCGCCAAGATCGGCGAGCCGCAGGCGTGGCTCGACCGGGCGGCCCTGGTGGAGTCCTCCGGGCTCGGCGCCATCGCGGACGCCGTCGTGGAGAAGTGGCTGACCCCGGACCACGCCCGCGAGCACCCCGAGCTCGCGGCCCGGCTCAGGGCGATGCTGCTCGCCACCGACGACGCCGGGTACGCCGCCACCTGCCACGTGCTGGCGGAGACGGACCTGCGCGAGCGGATCGGCGGCATCACCGCGCCGACGCTCGTGATCGGGGCCAGCGGCGACCTGCCCACCCCGCCCGCCGCCACGCGGGCGATCGCCGAGAGCGTCCGCGGCGCGCGGTACGTCGAGGTCGACGCCGCCCACATCTCCAACCTGGAGGCGACGGCGGAGGTCACCGCCGCGGTGCTGGGGTTCCTCGACTGAGCCCGTCCCCGCGGGCCTGTGGCACCCACCGGCCCGCGGGGTCCGCCACTGTCGCTACTCTGGCGGGCATGACCCTCTTCGCCGTCGAGTACGTCTACGACCAGAACCGCACGAAGGACCTGGAGACGCTCCGACCGCAGCACCGTGCGTTCCTCGGTGGCCTGCACGAGTCGGGCTCCCTCCTCGCGTCCGGGCCGTGGCAGGACGCCGCGGCCCCCGGGGCGCTCCTCCTGGTGCGGGCGGACAACCACGACGCCGCGATCCACCTGCTCGACTCCGACCCGTTCCACCGCGCCCACCTCATCGTGCGCCGCACCGCCCGCGCCTGGAGCCCGGTGATCGGTTCGCTCGGCTGATGGGCCGGGTGCTCCGCACCTGGGTCGACCCGTTCGTCGTCGCGCTGGTCATCACGATGGTGGCCGGCTTGGTGGTTCCCGTGCCCGCGCCGCTGCGGCACGCGATCTCGGTGGCGGGCGACGTCGCGGTCACGGTGCTCTTCCTCGTCTACGGCATGCGGCTCTCCACCCGGGAGGTCCTCGCCGGTCTGCGCAACGTGCGCCTGCAGGGCGCGATCCTCGCGTCCACCTACGTGCTGTTCCCGCTCCTCGGGCTGGCCCTGCACGCCCTGACCGGGTCGCTCGTCGGGTCGGCGCTGGCCACGGGTCTGCTGTACGTCACGCTGCTGCCCTCGACGGTGCAGTCCTCGGTGTCCTTCACCTCGATCGCGCGGGGCAACGTCGCCGGGGCCATCTGTGCGGCGACGGTCTCGAACGTCCTCGGCATGGTGCTCACGCCGCTGCTGGTGCTGCTCCTGATGGACCGCTCCGGCGCGCTGGGGCTGGGCGGCCTGCGCGACGTTCTGGTGCAGCTGCTGCTGCCGTTCGTCGTCGGCCAGCTCCTCCAGCCGTTCTCCGGGAGCTGGGTGCGCGCCCGCCGCTGGCTCACGGTGAGCGTGGACCGCGGCACCATCCTGATCGTCGTCCTCGGGGCGGTCACCGCCGCGACCGCCGCCGGCGTGTGGGACGCGGTCTCCTGGACGATGGTGCTGGCGCTGCTCGCCCTGTGCGCCGTCCTGCTGGCGGTCATGCTCGCGGCCACGTGGTGGGGCGGGCGCGCCCTGGGCATGGACCTGCCCGACCGCGTCGCACTGCTCATGTGCGGCTCGAAGAAGTCGCTGGCCACCGGGCTGCCGATGGCCGCGGTGCTCTTCCCCGCGTCGACCGCCGCGGCCGTGGCCGTGCCGGTGATCGTCTTCCACCAGCTCCAGCTCGTCGTCTGCGCCGTCCTCGCCCGTCACCTCGCGCGGCGCGCGGCGTAGTCCGCGTCGGCGCGGGGCGCGGGGCGCGGCGTAGTCCGCGTCGGCGCGGGGCGCCGGCGTGAGTGCGGGGCGCCGGCGTCGGCGCGCCCCAACCGCGCAGGCATGCGCACGGCGCGCGAGCCCGACGGTGGGCGCACCGGCGACCTCCCGGTGGACGACCCCGTCCCGGGTGGAGCCCACGGCCGACTCGGGGACGAGGCTTTCGGCACCACCGCCGACAGCACCGAGACCTCAGGCGGATCGGCCTTGACCCGCCGGGCGGCGGCACGGGATGATAGTTCTAATTGCGCGCACATGTGCGCATACCGAACACTGAGGAGTGTGAGCGCGGCGATGCTGCGGATCACCGAGGATCTCCGCGAGGCGGTGGAGGGCATCAGCGACGGGTCGACCGTCATGATCGGCGGGTTCGGCACGGCGGGGCAGCCGGTCGAGCTCATCGACGCCCTCATCGACCAGGGCGCGAGCGACCTGACAGTCATCAACAACAACGCCGGCAACGGCGACGTGGGTCTCGCGCAGCTCATCGCGCTCGGGCGGGTCCGGAAGATCGTCTGCTCCTTCCCGCGGCAGAAGGACTCGTGGCACTTCGACGAGAAGTACCGCGCCGGCGAGATCGAGCTCGAGGTGGTCCCCCAGGGCAACCTCGCCGAGCGCATCCGCGCCGCGGGCGCCGGCATCGGCGCCTTCTTCACGCCGACCGGGTACGGGACCCTCCTGGCCGAGGGGAAGGAGACGCGGCGCATCGACGGGCGCGACTACGTCCTCGAGTACCCGATCCACGCCGACTTCGCGCTCGTCAAGGCCCTGCGCGCGGACGGCGTCGGGAACCTCGTCTACCGCAAGACCGCCCGCAACTTCGGCCCGGTCATGGCCACCGCCGCCCGCACCACCATCGTCCAGGTCAACGAGATCGTCGAGACCGGCGCGATCGACCCCGAGGTGGTCGTCACCCCGGGCATCTACGTCGACCGCGTGGTCCGCGTGGACCCGGTCAGGCCCGAGCCCGAGGAGGGACAGTGAGCGAGCCCCTGACGCGCGACCAGATCGCCGCGCGCGTGGCGCAGGACATCCCCGAGGGGGCCTACGTCAACCTCGGCATCGGGATGCCCACGAAGGTCTCGGACTACCTCGAGCCGGAGCGCCACGTCACCCTGCACACCGAGAACGGCATGCTCGGCATGGGGCCCGAGGCCGAGGGCGACGAGATCGACCTGGACCTCATCAACGCCGGGAAGATTCCCGTCACCGAGCTGCCGGGCGCCTCCTACTTCCACCACGCCGACTCCTTCGCGATGATGCGCGGCGGGCACCTCGACCTGTGCGTCCTCGGCGCGTTCCAGGTCTCCGCCTCCGGCGACCTCGCCAACTGGCACACGGGCAGGCCGGGCGCCATCCCCGCCGTCGGCGGCGCGATGGACCTGGCCATCGGCGCCAAGCAGACCTTCGTGATGATGGAGCTGCTCACGCGCGACGGGCACTCGAAGCTGGTCGAGGCGTGCACCTACCCGCTGACGGGTGTCGGCTGCGTCTCGCGCGTCTACACCGACCTCGCGGTCTTCGACCTCACCGACGACGGCGTGGCCGTCCTCGAGACCTACGGCGACGCCACCGTCGAGTCCCTGCGCGAGACCACCGGGCTGCCGCTGCTCGACGCCACCGTCCCCGCCCGCTGAGGAGAGCCATGTCCGCCTTCATCTACGACGCCGTCCGCACGCCCTTCGGCCGCTACGGCAAGGGCCTCGCCGGCGTGCGCCCCGACGACCTCGGCGCCACGGTCATCAAGGCCGTCGTCGACCGCAACCCCACCCTCGACCCCGCCCGCATCGACGACGTCATCTTCGGCAACGCCAACGGCGCCGGCGAGGAGAACCGCGACGTCGCCCGCATGTCCACCCTCCTGGCCGGGCTGCCGGTCACGGTCCCGGGCGTGACCGTGAACCGGCTGTGCGGCTCCGGCGTCGAGGCGGTCATCCAGGGCTCGCGGGCCATCGAGACCGGCGACGCGGACGTCATCCTGGCGGGCGGCACCGAGTCGATGTCCCGCGCCCCGCTGGTGCTCCTCAAGCCCGAGCGCGCGTTCCCCGCCGGCGACCAGACCCTCGCCTCGACCACCATCGGCTGGCGGCTGGTCAACCCGAGAATGCCGAAGGAGTGGACCGTCGCCCTCGGCGAGGGCGCCGAGATCCTCGCCGACCAGCACCAGATCTCCCGCGAGGAGCAGGACGCCTTCGCGCTGCGCAGCCACCAGCTGGCCACGCAGGCCTGGGACGAGGGCCGCTACGACGCCGAGCTCGTGCGAGTCCCCGGCGTCGAGCTCGACCGCGACGAGAACATCCGGCGGGACAGCTCCCTGGAGTCCCTCGCCCGGCTCAAGCCGGCCTTCCGGTCGCCCGAGCAGGGCTCCGTCACGGCCGGCAACGCCTCCCCGCTGACCGACGGCGCCTCCGCCGTCCTCCTCGCGGGCGAGGACTTCGACGGCGAGCCGCTCGCCCGCGTCGTCTCCCGCGGCGTCTCCGCCCTCGAGCCGCAGATCTTCGGCGTCGGCCCGGTCGAGGCCGCCAACATCGCGCTCGAGCGGGCCGGGAAGACCTGGGACGACGTCGACCTCGTCGAGCTCAACGAGGCCTTCGCCTCCCAGTCCCTCGCCTGCCTCAGGCTCTGGCCCGACCTCGACCCCGAGAAGGTCAACGTCGACGGCGGGGCGATCGCCATCGGGCACCCGCTCGGCGCGTCCGGCGGACGCATCGTCGGCCACCTCGCCCACGCGCTCAAGGCCCGCGGCGGCGGCATCGGCGTCGCCGCGATCTGCATCGGCGTGGGCCAGGGCCTCGCCGTCGTGCTGGAGGCCTGAGGGAGGCCCGAGGGCCGCACGGCCCGACGGCCGCGCGGCGCGACCGCCGCGCGGCCGGGGCTCAGCCCGCCGGAGGATCAGCCCGCCGGAGGATCAGCCCCGGCCGGGCGGTGCACCGGCCCGGCCGGACGCCTCGGCGACGGCGGCGCTGATCTCCCGCCCCGCGGCGACGACCGCCTCGACGAGGTCGGGCCCCACGCCCCACGGCGGCAGGGACGCCGTGCTCAGCGGGAGGTTCACCGCGGCCACGACCACGCCGTCGTCCACCACGGGGGCGGCGAGGGTGGTGAGCCCGGGCTCGAACTCCTCGTCGATGTGGGCGTACCCCTGCGCGCGCACCTGGTCGAGCACCTCGCCCAGCCGGGCGGGGTCGGTCACGGTGGTCGGTGTGAGCGCCTCGAGCGGGCCGGCCCCGAGGACGGCGGCACGGTCGCCGGGGCGGAGGTCCGCCAGCAGCACCCGGCCGATCGCGGTCGCGTGCGCGGGCACCCGGGCGCCGACGTTGAGGACCACGTCGACGATCCGCGCCCCCGCGACCCGCTGGACGTAGACCACCTCGGCGCCGTCGAGTACGCCGAGCGAGATGGACTGGCCGGTGGCGGCGGAGAGGCGTCGCATGGCGGGGAGCGCGAGGGCGGGCAGGCGCAGGCTCGCGCGGTACGCCTCCCCCAGCTCCAGCACACGCGGCCGCAGGCTGAACTCGCGGCCGCGGGCGAGCACGTAGCCGACGTCGACGAGGGTGAGCAGCACCCGCCGCGTCACCGCCCGGTTCAGCGTGGCCGCGTGCGCCACCTGGGCGAGCGTCAGCGGGCCGTCCGCCGCCGCGAGGGCGCGCAGGACGGCGAGACCGCGGGCGAGTGACTGCAGGCCCTCCGGCTCGGCCTCCTCGCTCACGAGCGCTCGCTCTCGACGTCGTCGAGGACCTGCTGCGCCAGGGCGAAGGCGTGGTTGGAGACCGGCACCCCCGCGTAGACCCCGATGTGCAGCAGCACCTCGCGGATCTCGTCGACGGTCAGGCCGTTGCGCAGCGCGGCGCGAACGTGCATGGCGAACTCGCCGTCGTGCCCGAGCGTGGCGAGCACTGCCAGGGTGATCGCGCTGCGCATCCGCCGGTCGATGCCGGGGCGGGTCCAGACGTCGCCCCACGCGTAGCGGGTGATGAGGTCCTGGAAGTCGGCGGTGAAGGACGTCGTGCGCTCCTGGGCCCGGTTCACGTGGGCGTCGCCCAGCACCTCCCGGCGCACCCGCGTGCCGGCCGCGCGCACGGGGTCCTGGGCGTCGAGGTGCTCCAGGACCAGCCGGGTGACGGCGGGCGCCTGCTGCACGGCGCTGATGTGCGCGGCGTCGGCGACCACCTCGTACCGGACCTCGGCCCCGGCGGCCCGCAGGGTCTCCGCGGCGGCGGCGGACAGCTCCGGCGGCGTGGCCGCGTCGCTGTCGCCCGCCACGAGCAGCAGCGGGGCCGAGATGCTGGGCAGCTCGGGCCGCAGGTCCATGCCGGCGACCGCCTCGCAGCACTGCGCGTAGCCCTCCGGGTCGACGGCGAGGAAAGACTGACGCAGGGCGGCGCGGCGCCGCTCGTCGTCGTACGTCTCGGTGAACCAGCGGGACATGACGGCGTCCACCAACGCGCCCATGCCCTCGCGGCGCACGGTCGCGGCCCGGGTCAGCCAGCCCTCCGCGGGCGGCAGGTAGGGGGCGGAGCACACGACGGCCACGCGCTCGACGCGCTCGGGGTGCCGCTGGGCGAGCCACAGCGCGACCATCCCGCCGATCGAGAGGCCGACGTGGTGGGCGGACGCGACGCCCAGGTGGTCCATGAGGCGCAGGACGTCGGAGCCGAGGTCCGCGATGGTGGCCGGGCCCTCGGTCCGCGGGGTCCCGGAGCGGCCGTGACCGCGCAGCTCGTACCGGACCACGCGGTAGCGCCGGGCCAGCACGGGGACCTGGGCGTCCCACATGTGCCGGTCCGTGCCGAGCGAGGAGCCCATGACGACCACGGGGGCGTCCTCGGGGCCGTCGACGGCGTGGGCCAGGATCTGCGCGTCGTCGTGCATCGTTCTCCTTCAGCTGGGGTGCCGGCCTCCCGGCCCGCCCGGCCAGGCTACCGACCCGGACCGCTCAGGAGTCGACGTGCCCGAGGGGGACGAGGTCGGCGTCGATCGCGGCGGCCGTCCGCCGCAGCTGAGGCAGCACCCGGTCGAGGAACGCGGCCGGCTCGTCGTGGATGACCGTGGTCGCGACGTTGACCGCGGCGATCACGTTCCCCTCGCCGTCGTGCACGGGCACGGCGACGGACCGCAGCCCCTCCTCCAGCTCCTGATCGACCAGCGCCCAGCCCTGCGCGCGCGTCCGGGAGAGGATGGCGCGCAGCCGGGCGGTGTCCGTCGTGGTGTACGGGGAGCGCCGCTCGACCCGCACCGACTCCACGAAGCCCTCGAGCCACTCGGGCGAACGGGCGGCGAGCAGCACGCGGCCCATGGCGGTGGACTCGGCCGGGAACCGCGAGCCCACCCGGATCTGGACGCGCATGACCCGGCGGGTGGCGACGCGTGCGACGTAGACGATCTGGCCGGCGTCGAGCACCGAGGCCGACACGGACTCGTCCAGGCGCGCCGAGAGCGCCTGGAGGTGCGGGGTGACGACGTCGGCCAGCGAGAGCCCCGAGAGCTGCTCGAACCCGAGCTCGAGGAGCGTGGGCCGGAGCGTGAACTCACGGCCGGACCGGGCGGCGTAACCCAGCTCCACCAGGGTGTGGAGCGCGCGCCGGGCGCCCGCGCGCGGCATGCGGGCGCGTGCGGCGACCTCGCTCAGCGTCAGTCGCGGGTGCGCCGCGTCGAACGCCCGGACCACCGACAGGCCGCGTGCCAGGGAGCGGATGAACTCCGGTGAGCGGTCCGTCCCGTCCGTCTCGCCGGCCCCACCGCCGGAGGTGCCGACGGCGGTCGCTCCGTCGTCGTCGCTCGCCCGCACCGGGGCATGCTACCGCCGGACGCACGACCGCCCGGCCCCCGGTCCGGGGGCCGGGCGGTGCCGGCGGGCGCGGCGGCCGTGGCCGTCGCGGGACTCAGTCCTCCGAGGTGCGCTTCGCAGGCTCCGCCGGCGGGATGGTCGGACGGCGGTCCTCCTCGCGCTCCCCGGCGCGGAGGATCGCGGCCTCGGCGGCCGCGATGCGGGCGTCCTTCTTGTTCTTGCGCAGGCTGGCCACCACCGTGATGACGAGCACGCCCACGATCCAGAGCAGCGACACGACGATCGACGGCTCGGGGATCGCGGTCCAGTGCTCACCGCCGTTAATGAACGAGAGCTCGTTCTCGTGCAGGGCGTGGATGACCAGCTTGACCCCGATGAAGCCGAGGATCGCGGCGAGGCCGTAGTGCAGGTAGACGAGCTTGTCGAGCAGGCCGTCGATCAGGAAGTAGAGCTGGCGCAGACCCAGGAGCGAGAAGGCGTTCGCCGCGAAGACGAGGTACGGCTCCTTGGTGAGGCCGAAGATGGCGGGGATGGAGTCGACCGCGAAGAGGATGTCGGCGCTGCCGATCGCGATGATCGCGAGCAGCATCGGGGTGATCATCGTCTTGCCGTGGTGGCGGTGGACCAGCTTGCCGCCGACGAAGCCCGGGGTCACCGGCACGAAGCGCCGGACGAGGCGGACGAAACCGTTCTCGTGGTACTCCTCGTGCTCGTCGGGGTCCTCGACCCCCTGACGCGCCTGTGCGATGGCGGTGTAGATCAGGAACGCGCCGAAGAGGTAGAACACCCAGGAGAAGTTCTCGATCACGGCCACGCCGAGGGCGATGAAGACGCCGCGCAGGACGATCGCGATGATGATGCCGGCCAGCAGCACCTCCTGCTGGTACTTCCGCGGGATCTTGAACGCCGCGATGATGATGACGAAGACGAACAGGTTGTCGACGGAGAGGGATTTCTCCGTGACGTACCCGGCGAAGTACTCCGTGCCGTACTGGGTGCCGTAGACGCCCCACACGATGAATCCGAAGATGATGGCCATGGCCACGTAGGCCACCGACCACCAGGCCGCCTCCTTCATCGAGGGGGCGTGCGGGTTGCGGACGTGGCCGACGATGTCGACCACGATCATGACGACGATGATCGCGCCGAGCGCGATCCAACCAAGGGCGTGGACTTCCACAGTGCCTCCGGTACGTAGGGACGGGTACCGGAGGTCTCTTCCGCCTGGTCCGGGCTGTCCCCACCCGCGACGCTCCGGGGCGGGGACGACCGTCGTGGTCCGGGCCAGTGGTACCGAGCGGACGACGTCGCCCACCGTGATGACGGCACCACTGTTCGGGGAATACTCCCCTCCGCAGCGGCAACGATACGTCACCCCCATCCCGAGCGCGACCACCCGGCCGCGTGACGACCGACGTCACAGAACCGGACATGTCGGTCACGACGCCACCTGCCGGGGACGCCGACCGTCCGGCGGCCGGTCAGGCGTTGGCGGCCGTCATCTGCCGCAGCTCCTTCTTCAGGTCCGCGATCTCGTCCCGCAGGCGGGCCGCGAGCTCGAACTGCAGCTCCTCCGCCGCGGCGTGCATCTGGGCGGACAGGTCCTGGATGAGCTCGGCGAGGTCGCTGGCCGCCGCGCCGGCCAGCTTCTCGCGGACCGACTCCCCCGCCTTCCGGCGATCCTTTCCGCCCGGCCCCTTGCCGGCGCCCCGGTAGCCGCCCTCGAGCAGCTCGGCCGTGTCGAGGTCCTCGCGCGCCAGCATGTCGGTGACGTCGGCGATCCGCTTGCGCAGCGCCGTGGGCTCGATGCCGTGAGCCTCGTTGTAGGCCACCTGCTTCTCGCGGCGCCGCGTGGTCTCCTCGATGGCGTGGGCCATGGAGTCGGTGATCCTGTCGGCGTACATGTGCACCTGCCCCGAGACGTTTCGGGCGGCGCGGCCGATGGTCTGGATGAGGGAGGTGGAGGAGCGGAGGAACCCCTCCTTGTCGGCGTCCAGGATGGCGACGAGGGAGACCTCCGGCAGGTCCAGGCCCTCCCGGAGGAGGTTGATGCCCACCAGCACGTCGAACTGCCCCAGCCGGAGCTCCCGCAGCAGCTCGACGCGGCGCAGGGTGTCGACGTCGGAGTGCAGGTAGCGCACCTGGATCCCGCGCTCGAGGAGGTACTCCGTGAGGTCCTCGGCCATCTTCTTGGTCAGCGTGGTCACGAGCACCCGCTCGTCCTTGTCCACGCGGTCGCGGATCTCCCCGAGGAGGTCGTCGATCTGGCCCTTCGTCGGTTTGACCACCACCTCGGGGTCCACCAGTCCGGTGGGGCGGATGATCTGCTCGACGACGCCGTCGGACTGGCTGAGCTCGTAGGGCCCCGGCGTGGCGGAGAGGTACACCGTCTGGCCGATGCGCTCGAGGAACTCCTCCCAGCGCAGCGGCCGGTTGTCCATCGCCGAGGGCAGGCGGAAGCCGAAGTCCACCAGCGTGCGCTTGCGCGACATGTCGCCCTCGTACATGGCACCGATCTGCGGCACGGTCACGTGCGACTCGTCGATGACGAGGAGGAAGTCCTCGGGGAAGTAGTCCAGCAGGGTGTTCGGCGCCGTGCCGGCAGCACGGCCGTCGATGTGCCGGGAGTAGTTCTCGATCCCGGAGCACGTCCCGATCTGGCGCATCATCTCGATGTCGTACGTCGTACGCATGCGCAGCCGCTGGGCCTCGAGCAGCTTGTTCTGCCGTTCGAGCTCCTCCAGCCGCTCGGCGAGCTCGACCTCGATGCCCGCGATCGCCCGCTCCATCCGCTCGGGGCCCGCCACGTAGTGGGTGGCCGGGAAGAGGTGTACCGCCTCCTCGGAGCGGACGACCTCGCCCGTCAGCGGGTGCAGCGTGCTCAGGCCGTCGATCTCGTCGCCGAACAGCTCGATGCGGATGGCGAGCTCCTCGTAGACGGGGATGATCTCGATGGTGTCCCCGCGGACCCGGAACGTGCCACGGGTGAAGGCCATGTCGTTGCGGACGTACTGCATCGTCACGAACTGGCGCAGCAGGTCGTCACGCTCGATCGTGTCGCCCACCTTGAGCTGGACCATCCGGTCGACGTACTCCTGCGGGGTCCCAAGACCGTAGATGCAGGAGACCGACGCCACCACGATGACGTCGCGCCGCGTCAGCAACGAGTTCGTCGCGCTGTGGCGCAGCCGCTCCACCTCGTCGTTGATCGAGGAGTCCTTCTCGATGTAGGTGTCCGTCTGCGGCACGTACGCCTCGGGCTGGTAGTAGTCGTAGTACGAGACGAAGTACTCGACGGCGTTGTTGGGCAGCAGCTCACGGAACTCGGTCGCGAGCTGGGCGGCGAGGGTCTTGTTCGGCGCCATCACCAGCGTGGGCCGCTGGACCTGCTCGATGAGCCAGGCGGTCGTGGCCGACTTTCCGGTGCCCGTGGCGCCGAGCAGGACGATGTCCTTCTCGCCGGCCCTGAGCCGCTCGGTGAGCTCGGCGATCGCCGTCGGCTGGTCACCCGACGGCGTGTAGTCGGAGACCACCTCGAACGGGGCGACGGCGCGCTGCAGGTCGGTCACGGGACGCATGGGTCAACGGTACGTCGGGGCACCGACATCGCGCCGGGTGCCTCAGCGCTGCAGAGCCCCTGCCGCGGTCGACGGACCCGCCGGTGCCGACGGTCCTGGCGACGGTGCGGACGCGGCCGACGGCGCCGTGCTCCCCGTCGGCGCGGACCCGCCGGCGGACCGGTCGACGTCGAGCCCCTCGACGAACCGGCCGAGAAGCTCGGCCAGCACCCGCCGGTCCTCCTCGCTCCACGAGGCGAGCCGGTCCTCGAGCACGGCGGCGCCGGCGCGGCGGAACCTGTCCCGCACGCCGAGCCCCTCCTCGGAGAGCGAGAGGAGCACGGCGCGGCCGTCCTGCGGGTCCGCCGTCCGCACCACAAGACCCGCCCGTTCGAGCCGCCGCACCTGCGGCGTGACGGTCGACTTGTCCACGCCCTGCCACGCGGCGAGCGCCGTCAGCCGCATCGGCCCTCGTTCCGCCAGGACCTCCACGATCCACACGTCCGTCGGCGTGAGCGAGCGTCCGAGCTCCCCGCTGAGGAACTGGGCACGGACGCTCGCCCGGCTCCCCCACCGCAGCAGCAGCCAGAAGGCGCGCTGCAGGCCCGCGCCGACGTCGGCGGCCTCCGCGCCGTCGTCCAGCCCCGTGCTGCCGTCGTCCCGGCCCGTGTCGTTCACCACAGTTGGTGAGATTACACCAACTAATAGGTAGCCACCCGCGCCGACGGCATCTAAACTAGTTGGCACACACCAACGAACCCACCCCGGAGGGACGCCCCGTGTCCAACCCCCGCGACGCCCGACGCACCGAGCCACCGGAGCAGCCTCCCGCGGGCCAGCCCTGGCGCACGGAGGGCGTCCCGCCCCAGGGCCGCGAGCCCGAGCCACCGGGATGGGGACGGGTGATCACCTGGCTCCTGCTGGGCTGGGTGGTGCTCTTCGGGCTGACGACGCTCCAGGACGTCGCGAGCTCGCAGGTCGCCACGATCTCGTACACCGAGTTCCGGCAGCAGGTGGAGGAGGGCAACGTCGAGGAGGTCTTCTCCCGCGGCCAGAGCATCGAGGGCCGGCTGGCCGAGCCGGCCGAGCTGCCCGAGGGCGCCTCCCCGGCCCCGGCCGGCGACGGCGGCACCTACACCCAGTTCGTCACCGAACGGCCCACCTTCGCCCAGGACGACCTCCTCGCCGAGCTCGAGGCGAGCGATGCCGTCGTCCGTGCCACCCCGATCACGCAGGAACGCGGGATCCTCCCGAACCTCCTGATATCGCTGCTCCCGCTCGCGCTGCTCGTGGGGTTCTACGTCTGGCTCTTCCGCCGGGCCCGCAAGGCCGGCGGGATGGGCGCAGGGATGCTCGGCGGCCTGGGCGGGAAGAAGGCCAAGCCGGTCGACCCCGAGAAGGTGCGCGTCAACTTCGACGACGTCGCGGGCATCGACGAGGTCGAGGCAGAGGTCGCGGAGATCGTCGACTTCCTCAAGAACCCGGAGAAGTACACCCGCCTCGGCGCCAAGGTCCCCAGGGGCGTGCTCCTCGAGGGCGGCCCGGGCACCGGCAAGACCCTCCTCGCCCGGGCGACGGCGGGCGAGGCCGAGGTGCCCTTCTTCTCGGCCTCCGCGTCGGAGTTCATCGAGATGATCGTCGGCGTCGGCGCCCAGCGGGTGCGCGACCTCTTCGCCGAGGCCCGCAAGGTCGCCCCGGCCATCATCTTCATCGACGAGATCGACACCATCGGGCGCTCGCGCTCCGGGGCCCGCTCGATGGGCGGCAACGACGAGCGGGAGCAGACCCTGAACCAGATCCTCACCGAGATGGACGGCTTCGACGGCACCGAGGGCGTCGTCGTCCTCGCGGCGACCAACCGCGCCGACGTCCTGGACGACGCCCTGACCAGGCCGGGCCGCTTCGACCGCAAGATCACCGTCTCCCCGCCCGACCAGGCCGGCCGGGAGCAGATCCTCGCGGTGCACACCCGCGGCAAGCCGCTCGCGCCCGACGTCGACCTCGGCGCCGTCTCGCGGTCCACCCCCGGAATGACCGGCGCGGACCTCGCGAACCTGGCCAACGAGGCCGCGCTGCTCGCGGCCAAGCGCGGCCAGGACCAGATCTTCGCCAAGGACTTCGCGGACGCCCTCGAGAAGGTCCAGCTGGGCTCCGAGCGCGCCGTCGTCATGCCCGAGGAGGAGCGCCTGCGCACCGCGTACCACGAGGCGGGCCACGCCCTCCTCGGCATGCTGCGGCCCGGCGCCGACCCCGTCCGCAAGATCTCGATCATCCCCCGCGGCCGCGCCCTCGGCGTCACCCTTTCCACGCCCGAGACGGACCGGTACGGGTACGACGTCGACTACCTCCGGGGCCGCATCATCGGTGCCCTCGGCGGCATGGCCGCCGAGCAGGAGATCTTCGGCGTCATCACCACCGGCGCCGAGTCCGACCTGCAGACCGTCACCGCCATCGCACGCCAGATGGTGGGCCGGTGGGGCATGTCGGAGAAGATCGGGCCCGTCCAGGTCTACCCGAGCGACGGCGACGCCCGGCAGAACGGTGCCTCCGAGGCGCTCCTGGAGGCCGTCGACGCCGAGGTCCGCGCCCTCGTCGACGACTGCTACGCCGAGGCCCGGCGGCTGCTGCGCGAGAACCGCGACAAGCACGAGGCCATCGTCGCCGCCCTCATGGAGCACGAGACCCTCGACGAGGCCGACGCCTACGCGGCCGCGGGCATCGAGCGCCGGCCGGCTGACCCGCACCTCGTGGGGGCCCCGGCGGGGTCGCCCGGGCACCGGGACGCCTGACGACGGGCGGGGCGACCGGTGTCCGAGCGCCGGGACTACCCCGCGTCGTCGGGCGTCGTGGCGCGGTCGTCCGCGGCGGCCTGGCCGACGGCGGCCACCGAGGAGCCCGGGACCCACACCACGTCGCCAAGATCGGTGTTGGCGCCGCGGGCGGCGACGAACAGCAGCGTCGACAGGTGGTTCAGGTAGCGGCCGGCCTCCCGGTTGACCGCCTCCGGGTGCGCCTCGACCGCGCGCCAGACCGCCAGCTCCGCGCGACGCACCGCCGAACGGGCCTGGTAGAGCAGCGCCGCTGCGAGCGTGCCGCCGGGCAGGACCATCCCGCTGAGGTCGCCGGCCCCCTCGGTGAAGTGCTCGATGGCCCGGTCCAGCCGTTCGACGTGGGCGGGCACGATCCTGACCGCGACCGGCTCGTCCCCCACGGTGGAGACACCGAGGTCCGTGACCAGGTCGAGCAGGTCGTTCTGCACGCTCAGCAGCATCGAGGCGAGCTCTCGAGGCAGCGGGGCCGCGGCCATCGCCATACCGATCGAGGCGTTCGCGGCGTCGACCTCGGTGTAGGCCGCCACCCGGAGGTCGGACTTGGCCAGCTCGCCGTGGTCGCCGAGGACCACGCGCCCGGTGTCGCCGCCGTGCTCGCCGAGGAAGATGCTCCCCGCGTCGCCGTGCTCGTCCGGTCCTGGCTCGCCGCCGACAGTCATGGGTGCCACGATACTGAGCGCGGAGTGCCGGAGCGCGACGAGCCGCCCGACGGCCGCGGAGCCGCCCGACGGCCACCGGCCGGCCCCGCAGCCCCATGGGACGGAAGGAGCGGGGACCGCATGGACAACCAACCGTCGGACGGCGTCGTCACGACGCCTGCCGGCACGGCCGATCAGGAACGCGGGTGGGCGACCGTCGACAAGCCGGTGTTCTTCATCTCCGTCGCCCTCGTCATCGTGATCTGCCTCCTCGGCGTGCTGTTCACCGAGGCCGTCGGGGACGCCGCCGGCGCCGCGCTCGGCTGGGTGACGCACACCTTCGGCTGGGTGTTCATCCTCGCCGCGGCGGGGTTCGTCGCCTTCTCCCTGGTGCTCGCCTTCGGGCGGTTCGGAGGCATCCCGATCTCCCGCGCCGGAGAGTCCACCGAGTTCTCCCGGATGTCGTGGATCGCCATGATGTTCAGCGCCGGCATGGGCATCGGCCTGATGTTCTTCGGCGTCTACGAGCCGGTCACCCACCTGGCCGCTCCGCCGCCCTTCGTCGACGCCGCACCGGGCAGCCCGGAGGCCGCCGAGGCGGCGATGGCCTACACGTTGTTCCACTGGGGGCTGCACCCCTGGGCGATCTACTCCGTGGTGGGCCTGGCCCTGGCCTACTCCACCCACCGGATGGGGCGCGGCAACCTCATGAGCGCGCCGTTCCAGTCGATCCTCGGGAAGGACCGGATCGAGCGGCGCGGCTGGGGCCGCCCGATCGACATCCTGGCCATCCTGTGCACGAAGTTCGGCTCGGCGACGTCGCTGGGCCTGGGCGCGCTCCAGATCGCCGCGGGCCTCTCCCTGCTGCGCACCGGCGAGTTCGTCGACGACCCCGGCACGGCCGCGCCGGTGATCATCATCTGCGTCCTCACCGTGGGCGTGGTGATCTCGGCGGCCAGCGGCGTCTCCCGCGGCATCAAGTGGCTGAGCAACACGAACGTCGTCCTCGCGGCGGCGCTGCTGCTGTTCGTCTTCGTGGTCGGGCCCACCGTCTTCATCCTCGACCTGCTGCCCGCGTCGGTCGGTGCCTACCTGTCCAGCCTGGTCCCCATGAGCTTCCACTCGGCCGTGTTCGGCGGCGGGGACTGGCTGGCCAGCTGGACGATCTTCTACTGGGCCTGGTGGATCTCCTGGACGCCGTTCGTCGGGACGTTCATCGCGCGGATCTCCAAGGGGCGCACCATCCGTGAGTTCGTCCTGGGCGTGCTCCTGGCCCCCACCGGCGTGAGCATCGTCTGGTTCGCCGTGTTCGGCGGCGCGGGGATCAACCTGCAGCACAACGGCGTCGACATCGCGGGCACCGGCAGCGAGGCCGCCGGGTTCTTCGCGATGCTCGCGCAGTACCCGTTCTTCATCGGCGCGAGCCTGGTCGTCATGGTCCTCACCGCGGTGTTCTTCATCAGCGGCGCCGACGCCGGCTCGCTGGTCATGGGGACCCTCTCCTCCCGCGGGCGGACCACGCCGTGGACACCGGTGGTCATCATCTGGGCCATCCTCACGGGCGCCGTCGCCGCGGTCCTGCTCTTCGTCGGCGGCCTCGCCGCCCTGCAGACCTTCACGATCCTGGTCGCGACCCCGTTCGTGGTGATCATGATCGGGCTGTGCGTGGGGCTGTACGTGGACCTGCGCCGGGACCCCCTCCGTCAGCGCAAGCCCGGTCCGGTGCGCCAGGCCACGGTCGTGCCGTCCGAGGTCCCGTTCGCCGAGCCCGCCGCTCCCCCGGGCGCGGCGCCGCGGGAGCGTGGGCCGGCGCCGGAGCCGGGCTAGACGCCCGCCGCCGGGCTCGCCCCGGTGCTCCGCGCGCGCCGGTCGCGCTCGGGCACCAGCCTCTCCCGCCACAGCCGGCCGACGGCGTCGCGGAGCTCCTCGGGCGTCCCGGAGTTGTCCAGCCAGACGTCCGCGACGGCCCGGCGGGCCGCGTCGTCGGCCTGGGCCCGGATCCGTGCTCGTGCGTCCTCCTCCGACATGCCCCGGTGCGCCGTCAGCCGCTGGACCCGGGTGGCCTCGTCGGCGCCGACGACCACCACGAGGTCGTAGCGGTCGGCAAGGCCGTTCTCCACGATCAGCGGGACGTCGTGCACGACGACGGCGTCCGCGGGCGCGGCCGCCTGCAGGCGGCGGCTCTCCTCGGCGACGAGCGGGTGCGTGATGGCGCCGAGCCGCGCCAGGGCGTCGGGGTCACCGAACACGCGCGCGGCGAGGGCGGCCCGGTCCAGGGAGCCGTCCGGCGCCAGGACGGAGTCGCCGAACTCGGCGACGACCGCGGCGAGACCGGGCGTGCCGGGTGCGACGACGGCGCGGGCGAGCTGGTCGGCGTCGACGACGACGGCGCCGAGCCTGGCCAGCTCGGCCGACGCGGTCGACTTGCCCGAGCCGATACCTCCGGTGAGGCCGACGGTGAGCATCAGACGGACCGGGGCGCTCGGGCGGACTGGCTCATACCGGAACCCTAGCGGCGCCCGGCGCACCGGTGCGGGCCTCGCGGGTGCTGGCGGGCGCTGGCAGGATGGACGGGAAACCCACGACGCCCGGGCTCCCGGGCGAGCAGAGGAGGAAGTCGCATGGCACTCAGCAGCAAGGCCAGCACCACCTGGAAGGGCAACCTGTTCCAGGGGTCCGGCACGACGACGATGGACAGCTCGGGGCTCGGCACCTTCGACGTGACGTGGAAGGCACGCACGGAGGAGGACCGCGCGCGGACCAACCCCGAGGAGCTCATCGCCGCCGCGCACGCGACCTGCTTCTCCATGGCGTTCTCCAACGAGCTCGACCAGAACGGCACGCCGCCGACCCAGCTCGACACCTCCGCGGAGGTGACGTTCTCCACCGAGGGCGGGGCGCACATCTCCGGCGTGCACCTCACCGTGAACGCCCAGATCGAGGGCATCTCGGAGGAGGACTTCCAGCGCATCGCCGAGGCGGCGAAGGTCGGCTGCCCGGTGAGCAAGGCCCTCGCCGGCACGGAGATCACGCTGACGGCCTCGCTGGTCTGAGGCCCGCCCGACGGCCGAGGTCCGCCGGCACGGCGGCCTGAAGCCCGTCCCACGTACGACGAGGCCCGTCACCCCCGAAGGGATGACGGGCCTCGTCGTCTGCTCACGTCCGCCCGGAGGCGGAGCGGGTCAGTGGCCGGTGAGCTTCTCGCGCAGGGCGGCGAGGGCCTCGTCGGAGGCCAGGGTGCCGGCCGCCTCGGCCGGAGCCGAGCTGTACGAGGTCGGGCCCGCGGCGCCGGCGCCCGGCGTCCCCGTCTCGACGGCCTCGGTGTCGGCCTCCTGGGCGGCCGCGACCTGCTTCTTGTGCGCCTCCCAGCGAGCCTGCGCCTGGGCGTACTCGTTCTCCCACGCCTCGCGCTGGGCCTCGTAACCCTCGAGCCACTCGTTGGTCTCCGGGTCGAAGCCCTCGGGGTACTTGTAGTTGCCCTGCTCGTCGTACTCGGCGGCCATGCCGTACATCGACGGGTCGAAGTCGTCGCTGGTCGGGTCGACGCCCTCGTTGGCCTGCTTCAGGGACAGCGAGATCCGGCGGCGGTCGAGGTCGATGTCGATGACCTTGACGAAGACGTCGTCACCGACCTTCGCGACCTGCTCCGGCACCTCCACGTGGCGCTGCGCCAGCTCGGAGATGTGGACGAGGCCTTCGATGCCGTCCTCGACGCGCACGAACGCACCGAAGGGGACGAGCTTGGTGACCTTGCCGGGCACGACCTGGCCGATGGCGTGCGTGCGGGCGAAGGCCTGCCACGGGTCCTCCTGCGTCGCCTTGAGCGACAGGGAGACCCGCTCGCGGTCCATGTCGACGTCGAGAACCTCGACGGTGACCTCCTGGCCGACCTCCACGATCTCGTTCGGGTGGTCGATGTGCTTCCAGGACAGCTCGGAGACGTGCACGAGGCCGTCCACGCCGCCCAGGTCGACGAAGGCGCCGAAGTTGACGATGGACGAGACCACACCGGGGCGGACCTGGCCCTTCTGCAGCGTCTGCAGGAAGTGCGAGCGCACCTCGGACTGCGTCTGCTCGAGCCACGCGCGGCGGGAGAGGACCACGTTGTTGCGGTTCTTGTCGAGCTCGATGATCTTCGCCTCGAGCTCCTTGCCCACGTAGGGCTGGAGGTCGCGGACGCGGCGCATCTCGACGAGCGAGGCCGGGAGGAAGCCGCGCAGGCCGATGTCGAGGATCAGGCCGCCCTTGACGACCTCGATGACGGTGCCGGTGACGACGCCGTCCTCCTCCTTGATCTTCTCGATCGTGCTCCAGGCGCGCTCGTACTGGGCGCGCTTCTTCGACAGGAGCAGCCGGCCCTCCTTGTCCTCCTTCTGGAGGACGAGCGCCTCGATCTTGTCCCCGACGGAGACGACCTCGTCCGGGTCCACGTCGTGCTTGATGGACAGCTCGCGGGAGAGGATGACGCCCTCGGTCTTGTAACCGATGTCGAGGAGAACCTCGTCCCGGTCGACCTTGACGATGGTGCCCTCGACGATGTCCCCGTCGTTGAAGTACTTGATGGTCGCGTCAATCGCGGCGAGGAAGTCTTCCTCGGAACCGATGTCGTTGACGGCAACCTGGGGGGACGTCGGCTGCGTGGGCGTAGTGGTGGTCATTGAGCTGTGGACTCCGATGCGGACAGGAAGTAGTGCGGACAGGATTGTTCTGAAAGGTGACGCAGGAGCAGCCGCATGGGCACAACTGCACCAAAGGTTGATCCTACCGACGCCGGGCGCGGCCGGGCAACCACGCCAACCCCCTCGTGACGTGCCTCACGCCCTCGGGGTGAAGGGGGTTTGGGGTAGGGCGAGCAGGGCGATGGGGTGGACGAGCCGGTTCCCGCGTGCGACGGCGGGTCCGACATCTCGGCCAGCTCGCCGGTCCGGAGTACCTCGTCGGGAGCCTACCGACACCGGCGGGGCCGCCCCGTGGGCAGTCCGCAGTGGGCCGTCCGCCGTCAGACCCGCGTGCACACTGGGGGCATGGCCCCGCAGAACATCCCGGCGCGCGCCGGCTACGAACCGGTCGACGGCGACGCCGCGGCGCGCGCCAACGCCGCCTGGTGGAGCGAGGAGTCCGCCGAGTACCTCGCCGAGCACGGGGAGTTCCTCGGGCCGGCCGACTTCTGCTGGTGCCCCGAGGGGCTGCGCGAGTCGGACGCGCACCTGCTCGGGCCGGTCGAGGACCTCCGGGGCTCCCGAGTGCTCGAGGTCGGCTGCGGCGCGGCCCAGTGCTCGCGCTGGCTGCTGACCCAGGGGATCGACGCGGTCGCCACGGACGTCGCCGGCGGCATGCTCGAGCGGGCCCGGGAGCTCGACGCGGCCACCGGCGTCGCCGTGCCGACCGTGCTGGCGGACGCGCGGGCCCTGCCGTTCGCGGACGCGAGCTTCGACGTGGTCTTCACCGCCTTCGGCGCCCTGCCCTTCGTGCCCGACCCGGGCCGCGTGCACCGGGAGGTGGTGCGAGTCCTGCGCCCGGGCGGCCGGTGGGTCTTCTCGGTGTCGCACCCGGTGCGGTGGGCGTTCCCCGACGACCCGACGGCCCGTGGCCTGCGCGTGACCCGGTCGTACTTCGACCGCGCGCCGTACGTCGAGACCGACGACGCCGGCCGCCCCCTCTACGCCGAATACCACCACACCCTGGGCGACCACGTCCGCGACGTCGTCGGAGCCGGGCTCGTGATCGAGGACGTGGTGGAGCCCGAGTGGCCCCCGGGCAACCACAACGTGTGGGGCGGCTGGGGGCCGGAGCGCGGGGCGCTCCTGCCCGGGACGGCCATCTTCGTCACGCGCCGGCCCTGACCCGTGGGCGCGGCTAGTGCGCCGCGTCGCGCCAGGACCGGCCGGTGCCGACCGAGACGTCGAGCGGCACGGATAGCTCCGCGGCCCCGGCCATCTCGCGCCGGACCAGCGCCTCGACCTCCTCGGCCTCACCGGGCGCCACCTCGAGCACCAGCTCGTCGTGGACCTGGAGCAGGAGGCGCGAGCGCAGGCCGGCCGTGTCCAGCGCCCGGCGCGTGCCCACCATGGCGACCTTGATGATGTCCGCCGCCGAGCCCTGGATGGGGGCGTTGAGCGCCATCCGCTCGGCCATGTCCCGGCGCTGGCGGTTGTCGCTGGTCAGGTCCGGCAGGTACCGGCGCCGGCCCATGATCGTCTCCGTGTAGCCCGTCCGCCGGGCCTGGTCCACGACGCCGGTGAGGTAGTCGCGCACGCCGCCGAACCGCTCGAAGTAGCCCTCCATGAGGGTGCGGGCCTCGGAGACCTCGATCCGCAGCTGCCGGGAGAGCCCGAACGCGCTCAGCCCGTACGCGAGGCCGTAGCTCATGGCCTTGATCTTGCTGCGCTGGGCGGCGGTGACCTCGTCGGTGGGCACGTCGAACACGCGGCTGCCGACGAAGGAGTGCAGGTCCTCGCCGGAGTTGAACGCGTCGATCAGTCCGGCGTCGCCCGACAGGTGCGCCATGATCCGCATCTCGATCTGGGAGTAGTCCGCCGTCAGGAGCTGCTCGTAGCCCTCCCCCACCACGAACCCCTCGCGGATGCGCAGGCCGTCCTCGGTGCGCACCGGGATGTTCTGCAGGTTCGGGTCGGTGGAGCTGAGCCGGCCCGTCGCGGCGATGGTCTGGTGGAAGGTCGTGTGGATCCGCCCGTCGGGCGAGATCGAGCGCAGCAGCCCCTCGGCAGTCTGCCGGAGGCGGATCTGGTCGCGGTGCGCGAGCAGGTGCTCGAGGAAGGGGTGCTCGGTCTTGGCGTACAGGTCGGCCAGCGAGTCGGCGTCGGTCGTGTAGCCGGTCTTGGTCTTCTTCGTCTTCGGCATCTCCAGCTCGGTGAAGAGCACCTCCTGGAGCTGCTTCGGGCTGGAGAGGTTCACCTCGTGGCCGATCGCCTCGTACGCCATGGCGGCGGCCCGCTCCACCTCGTGGTCGAAGTCCCGGCGCAGCGACTCGAGGTTATCGGCGTCGGCCGCGATGCCGACGCGCTCCATGTCCTGCAGCACCCGCTGGACGGGCAGCTCGAGGTCGGAGAGCAGCTGGGCGGCGCCGCGGTCCGCGAGCTCGCTCCCGAGCACCTCCGCCAGCTCCACGACGGCGCCCGCGCGGATCCCCGCGAGCCGGTCGGCCGTGCCGCCGTCGAGGGCGAGCATCGCCTGGCCGCCCTCCGCCTCGTCCTCGCGCAGCTCCCGGCGCAGGTAGCGCACCGTCAGGTCGGCCAGCGCGTACCGGCGCTGGTCCGGGTGGGTGAGGTAGCCGGCCAGCGCCGTGTCGAAGGTGACGCCCGCCAGGGTCAGCCCACGCCCGCCGAGGGCGTGCCAGGCCCGCTTCGCCTCGTGCACCGCCTTGGCCCGCGCCGGGTCGGCGAGCCAGGCGGCGAGGACCGTCTCCTCGTCGGGCGGGAGCTCGGAGAGGTCGACCGTCACCGCGTGACCGGCGTCGTCGGCCACCGCCAGGGCCCAGGCGTCGCCCGCGCCCTGCGCGGACGTGCCCGTGACGTCGAGGCCGAGGAGCTGCTCGCGCCGCTCGGCGAGCCACGGCGCCAGGCCGCCGGGGAGGTCCTGCACCGCGACGACGTCGATCTCGAGCGTCTCCGCCGGCGCCGACTCGTCCTTGTCGGGCAGCGTGGCGAAGAGCCGGTCCCGCAGGACGTCGAACTCGAGCGTGTCGAACAGCTGGTGGACCGCCTCCCGGTTGAACGGCCGGCGCGCGAGGTCGTCCACCCCGAGCGGCAGCTCGACCTCGGTGACCAGCTGGTTGAGCCGGCGGTTCCGGATCACCTGGTCCAGGTGGTCGCGCAGGCTCTGCCCCGCCTTGCCGCCGATCTCGTCGGCCCGGCCGATGACGTTGTCGAGGCCGTCGTAGAGGTTGACCCACTTCGCGGCCGTCTTGGGCCCGACGCCGGGGACCCCGGGCAGGTTGTCGCTGGTCTCCCCCACCAGGGCCGCGAGGTCCGGGTAACGCTCCGGCCCGACCCCGTACTTCTCCATGACCGCGTCCGGGGTCATCCGGGTCAGCGTCGAGACGCCGCGGATGGGGTAGAGGACGGTCACGTCCTCGCTGACGAGCTGGAAGGTGTCGCGGTCGCCGGAGATGAGCAGCACCTCCATGCCCGCCCCCTCGCCCGAGGTGGCGAGGGTCGCCAGGACGTCGTCGGCCTCGTAACCGGACTTCTCCAGGACGGGCACGTTCATCGCGGCCATGACCTCGCGGATGAGCGGCACCTGCCCCTTGAAGGGTTCGGGAGCCGCGTCCCGGTTGCCCTTGTACTCGGCGTACTCCTGTGTGCGGAAGGTCACGTCGGAGAGGTCGAACGCCACCGCGAGGTGGGTGGGCTTCTCCTCGTCGAGCAGCTTGATCAGCATCGACAGGAACCCGTAGACCGCGTTGGTGTGCTGCCCGGTGGAGGTCGAGAAGTTCTCGGCCGGCAGGGCGTAGAAGGCACGGAAGGCCATCGAATGACCGTCGACGAGCAGGAGACGCGGGCGCTGGGTGTCAGTCACGGATGCCACCCTAGGCGTCATGACCGACACGGACGATCTCCTGCTGGCGCTGCGCGCCACCTTCCCGGGCACCCTGATCGAGCGGCTGGGCATCGAGCTGCTGGCCGCCGACGACGACCACGTCGTCGCCCGCATGCCGGTGGCCGGGAACACCCAGCCGCACGGTCTGCTGCACGGCGGGGCGACGGCGGCGCTGGCCGAGACGGTCGGCTCCTTCGCCGCGACGATCCACGCCGGCCCGGGCCGCGTCGCCGTCGGCACCGAGCTGAGCGCCACCCATCACCGGTCCGCGCGGGATGGCTACGTCACCGCCACCACCACGGCGCTGCACCGCGGCCGGAGCACCGCCACGTTCGACGTCGCGGTCCTCGACGACCACGGACGCCGGGTCTGCACCGCGCGTCTCAGCTGCATGATCCTCGAGCGCGGCGCCGGCTCTCCGGCGTGAGCGGCACCACGGCGGCCGCGTGAACCGTCGCCGTGCGAACGACGCCGCGTGAACGACGCACACGCCCGCACGAGCGGCACCCCCGGGGACGACGACGGCCCGCCTCCCCGAGGGGAGCCGGGCCGCGCCGGAAAGAGCTGACTACTTCTTGCCGCCGACCTGCTCGATGACGGCGTCGGCGACCTCGCGCATGGTGAGACGACGGTCCATCGACGTCTTCTGGATCCAGCGGAACGCCTCGGGCTCGCTGAGCCCCATCTTGGTCATGAGGAGGCCCTTCGCGCGGTCGACGCGCTTGCGGGTCTCGAACTGCTCCGCCAGGGAGGCGACCTCGCTCTCGAGCGAGAGGATCTCCTGGTGGCGGGAGATCGCGATCTCCACCGCGGGCACCAGGTCGGCGGGCGTGAACGGCTTGACCACGTAGGCCATCGCGCCGGCGTCGCGGGCCCGCTCGACGAGCTCCTTCTGCGAGAACGCGGTGAGCATGACGACGGCGCACGTGCGCGCGGAGATGATCCGCTCCGCCGCGGTGATGCCGTCCATCACCGGCATCTTCACGTCCATGACGACGACGTCGGGCTCGAGCTCGGTGGCCAGGGCGATGGCCTGCTCGCCGTTCGCGGCCTCGCCGACGACGTCGAAGCCTGCCTCCGTGAGCGACTCGACGATGTCGAGACGGATCAGGGTCTCGTCCTCGGCGACGACGACGCGGCGGCGGGTGCCGCTCTCCTCGGCCTCGCCGGCCTCGGGGCCGGGCAGGTCGAGGGGGGCTTCGGCCGTCACGGTCTCGTCGGCCGCGTCGGCGCTGGTCGCGGCGTCATTCTCGTTCTTCGTCACGGCCGCAAGCCTATATTGACGACGCTGCCCGAGCAGCACCGGGGGGCCCGCACGTGACACGGTTCACGGCCACCCTGCGGGCGGGGGTGCAGGTGCTCCTGGCGGGACTCGAACCCGCATACCTTTCGGCGCCGCATTTTGAGTGCGGTGTGTCTGCCAGTTCCACCACAGGAGCGTGACGACGGCGGCGCCCAGGTTAGCGCGCCGCCAGGGCCGGACCGGACCGGCCGGCGTCGGGGCGTGCCTGGCCCCGGAGTGAACGCCGGCCCCGCCCACGGCTGGTGCCGAGGCCCGGGGATGCGCGCCGGCCCCGCCCACGGCTGGTGCCGAGGCCCGGGGATGCGCGCCGGCCCCGCCCACGGCTGGTGCCGGGGCGGGGCCAGGTGCACGGCTCAGACCTTGGGGGCCTTGGTGTAGGTCTCGCCGATCTTGTGCACGCGGATCGAGTTGGTCGACCCGACCTGCCCGGGCGGCATGCCGGCGACGATGACGACGCGGTCGCCCTCGTCGGCCAGACCGGTGGTCTGCAGGATCTGGTCGACCTGGTTGACCATGTCGTCGGTGTGGCTGACGGCGGGGACCGTGTAGGTCTGCACGCCCCAGCTCACGGCGAGCCGGTTGCGGGTGTCCGTGTCCGGCGTGAAGGCCAGCAGCGGGATGGGCGAGCGCAGGCGGGACATGCGGCGGGCGGAGTCGCCGGACTGGGTGAAGGTGACGAGGTACTTGACCTCGAGCATCTCGCCGATCTCGGCGGCGGCCTTGGTGATGACGCCACCGCGGGTGTGCGGGCTGGAGCCAAGCGGGGCGATGCGCTCGCCTCCGTTCTCCTCGGTGTTCTCCACGATCCGGGCCATGGTGCGCACCGTCTCGATCGGGAAGTCGCCCACGGAGGTCTCGCCGGAGAGCATGACCGCGTCGGCGCCGTCGAGGATGGCGTTGGCGACGTCGGAGGCCTCGGCCCGCGTCGGGCGCGGGTTGGTCACCATGGACTCGAGCATCTGGGTGGCCACGATGACCGGCTTGGCGCTGCGGCGGGCGAGCTCGATGGCGCGCTTCTGCACCAGCGGGACCTGCTCGAGCGGCAGCTCCACGCCGAGGTCGCCGCGGGCGACCATGATGGCGTCGAAGGCGTCGACGATCTCGACGAGGTTCTCCACGGCCTGCGGCTTCTCGACCTTGGCGACGACCGGCACGCGGCGGCCGACCTCGTCCATGATCGCGTGCACGTCGTCGATGTCCGAGGCGGAGCGGACGAAGCTGAGAGCGATGAGGTCGGCGCCCACCTCGAGGCCCCAGCGCAGGTCCTCCTTGTCCTTGTCGGACAGCGCGGGTACGGAGACGGCGACGCCGGGGAGGTTGAGGCCCTTGTGGTTGGAGACGGGGCCGGGGACCTCGACGCGGGTGATCACGCGCGGGCCGTCGACCTCCAGCACGCGGACCGCGACCTTGCCGTCGTCGATGAGGATGCGGTCGCCGGGCGAGCAGTCGCCGGGCAGTCCCTGGTAGGTGGTGGAGGCGAGCTCGGCGGTGCCGGGCACGTCCTCGGTGGTGATGGTGAAGGTGTCCCCCTCGCGGAGGTTCTCCTGGCCGTTGGCGAAGTTGCCCAGCCGGATCTTCGGACCCTGGAGGTCCACGAGCACGGCGACGGCGCGGCCCGAGGCCTGCGCCGCGGCGCGGACGTTGTCGTACACCGCCTTGTGCTCCTCGACGGAGCCGTGGGACCGGTTGATCCGGGCGACGTCCATACCGGCGTCGACGAGTTCCTGGACCTTCTCGGCGGAGGCTGTGGCTGGGCCAATCGTGCACACGATCTTCGCTCTACGCATGGGCCCCAGCCTAGGGCCTGGCGGTGACGGCGCACCCCCCGCAGGTCCCGGGTGCCACCTGTTGTCTCGCCCACACCGGGGCCCGGACGCACGCCCCCGGACGCACGTGCGGCGGCCCGGAGCTCCCGTGCCGGGGAGCTCCGGGCCGCCGCAGGGACCGGCCGCGTCAGGCGGACACGGACACGGTGGAGGGCAGGATCGGCGCCGGAAGGTCGGTGTCGCCCCGCAGGTAGGCGTCCACCGCCGAGGCCGCGGAGCGGCCCTCCGCGATGGCCCACACGATGAGCGACTGGCCACGCCCGGCGTCGCCGGCGACGAACACGCCGGGCACCGACGTGGCGAACGTCTCGTCGCGCGCGACCCGGCCGCGCTCGTCCAGCTCGAGGCCGAGCTGGTCGACCAGGCCGGTGCGCGGCACCCCGGTGAACCCCAGCGCGAGGAGGACCAGCTGGGCGGGGACCACCCGCTCGGTGCCCTCGATCGGCACGGCCCGTCCGGAGGAGCGGTCGACGTTCTCCAGGCGCAGGTGCGTCACCCGCCCCTCCCCCGCGGACCCGTCGGAGAGGAGCTCGACGGTGGAGCTGGCGTAGACGCGCTCGCCGCCCTCCTCGTGGGAGGTCGAGACGCGGTACACCTTCGGGTACGTCGGCCACGGCTGGTCGGCGGGCCGCTCGACGCCCGGGAGCGGGTTGATGTCGATCTGCGTGACCGACCGCGCGCCCTGGCGCAGGGCGGTGCCGAGGCAGTCCGAGCCGGTGTCGCCGCCGCCGATGATGACGACGTCCTTCCCGGTGGCCAGGATCTGGTCGGGCACCTCCTGACCGGCGACGACGCGGTTGTGCTGGACCAGGTAGTCCATGGCCGGGTGGATCCCCGCGAGCTCCCGGCCCGGGACCGGCAGCTCGCGCGGGACGGTCGAGCCCATCGCGAGGACGACGGCGTCGTAGCGCTCGAGCAGGTCCTGCCCGCTGAGGGAGCCCTCGCCGTCGCCGCCGACGTCGACGCCCGGGCGGAACCGCGTCCCCTCGGCCTCCATCTGCTCGATCCGGCGGTCGACCTGCCCCTTCTCCATCTTGAAGTCGGGGATGCCGTAGGTGAGCAGGCCGCCGATGCGGTCGTCCTTCTCGTACACGGCCACGGTGTGCCCGGCGCGGGTGAGCTGCTGGGCCGCCGCGAGACCGGCGGGGCCGGAGCCGACGACGGCCACGAGCGAGCCGGTCAGCCGCTCGGGGACCTGCGGCTCGACGAGGTTGAGGTCCCACGCGTTGTCGGCGATGGACTGCTCGATGTTCTTGATCGTCACCGCCGGCTGGTTGATGCCGAGCACGCACGCGGTCTCGCAGGGCGCCGGGCAGAGCCGGCCCGTCCACTCCGGGAAGTTGTTGGTCGCGTGCAGCCGCTCGATGGCGCCGGCGAAGTCCTCCCGGCGGGTCAGCTCGTTCCACTCCGGGATGAGGTTCCCCAGCGGGCAGCCGTTGTGGCAGAAGGGCACGCCGCAGTCCATGCAGCGGCCGGCCTGCCGGACCAGCGCCGGGGAGTCCTCGACCCGGCGGGTGTAGACCTCCCGGTTGTCGAGGATGCGCACCGGCACGGGCCGGCGCTTGGGGAGCTCGCGCTCCCGGACCTTGAGAAAGCCGTTCGGGTCAGCCACGGGTGGCCTCCATGATCGTGGCCCACACGTCGGGCGAGGCCGGGTCGAGGCCGTCCTCGGCCGCCTTGACGAGGGCGGCGGAGACGGCGGCGTACTGGCGCGGGAGCACCTTGGTGATCCGCGCGGGGAGGGCGTCGGGCTCGGCCAGCAGCTCGGCGGCCACCGGGGAGCCGGTCAGCTCGGCGTGGCGCCGGAGCAGGTCGGCGACGATCGAGACGTCCTCGGGGTCGAGGGCGCCCAGGATGAGGTCGCCGTCGGCCACCGCGGGGGCGTTGACCTTGGCGGTGTCCAGGTCGAGCACGTAGGCGGTGCCGCCGGACATGCCGGCACCGAGGTTGCGCCCGGTGCCGCCCAGGACCAGGAGGGTCCCGCCGGTCATGTACTCGGCGGCGTGGTCGCCGACGCCCTCGACGACGAGCGTGGCGCCGGAGTTGCGGACGCCGAAGCGCTCGCCGGCCCGGCCCCGCAGGAAGATCTCCCCGGACGTGGCGCCGTAGCCGACCACGTTGCCCGCGATGACGTTCTGCTCCGCGGCGAAGACCGAGCGCGCGTCCGGGCGGACGACGATGCGCCCGCCGGAGAGCGACTTGCCCACGTAGTCGTTGGCGTCGCCGACCAGCCGCAGGGTGATGCCGCGGGGCAGGACGGCCCCGAAGGACTGCCCGGCGGACCCGGTCAGCGTGATGTCGATCGTCCCGTCGGGCAGGCCCTCGCCGCCGTGGCGCTTGGTCACCTCGTGGCCGAGCATCGTGCCGACCGTGCGGTTGACGTTGCGCACGCCCAGCTCGAGCCGCACGGGCTCGCCGCGCTCCAGTGCCGGGGCGCTGCGGGCGATCAGCTCGTTGTCCAGGGCCTTCTCCAGGCCATGGTCCTGGCTGCGCGCCTGCCGCAGCGAGGAGCCCTCCTTCGGCTCCACCTTGACCAGCAGCGGGGCGAGGTCCAGCCCGGAGGCCTTCCAGTGGTCGACCGCCTCGGTGGTGTCGAGCAGGTCGACCTGACCGACCGCCTCCTCCAGCGAGCGCAGCCCGAGGGAGGCGAGGTACTCGCGCACCTCCTGGGCGATGAACTCGAAGAAGTTGACCACGTGCTCCGCCTTGCCGGTGAAGCGGGCGCGCAGCTCCGGGTTCTGGGTGGCCACGCCCACCGGGCAGGTGTCCAGGTGGCACACCCGCATCATGATGCAGCCCTCGACCACCAGCGGGGCGGTGGAGAAGCCGAACTCCTCCGCGCCCAGCAGGGCGGCCACGACCACGTCGCGGCCGGTCTTGAGCTGGCCGTCGGTCTGGACGACGATCCGGTCCCGCAGGTCGTTGAGCACGAGGGTCTGCTGGGTCTCGGCCAGGCCGATCTCCCACGGGCCGCCCGCGTGCTTGAGGGACGTCAGCGGGGACGCGCCGGTCCCGCCGTCGTGCCCCGAGACGAGGACGACGTCGGCGTGCGCCTTGGCCACCCCGGCCGCCACGGTCCCCACCCCGATCTCCGAGACCAGCTTGACGTGGATGCGCGCCGCCGGGTTGGAGTTCTTCAGGTCGTGGATGAGCTGGGCGAGGTCCTCGATGGAGTAGATGTCGTGGTGCGGCGGCGGGGAGATGAGCCCCACGCCGGGGGTGGAGTGCCGGGTCTTGGCCACCCACGGGTAGACCTTGTGCGCCGGCAGCTGGCCGCCCTCGCCGGGCTTGGCGCCCTGGGCCACCTTGATCTGGATGTCCTCGGCGTTGGTGAGGTAGTCGGCGGTGACGCCGAACCGGCCGGAGGCCACCTGCTTGATGGCCGAACGGCGGCGCGGGTCGTGCAGGCGGTCGGTGTCCTCCCCGCCCTCGCCGGTGTTGGACTTCGCGCCGAGCATGTTCATCGCGATCGCGAGGGTCTCGTGGGCCTCGGCGGAGATGGAGCCGTAGCTCATCGCGCCGGTGGAGAACCGCTTGACGATCTCGCTGACCGGTTCGACCTCGTCGACGCTGATCGGCTCCCGCACGCCGGTCCGCAGCTTCATGAGCCCGCGCAGGGTCATGAGCCTCCGCGACTGCTCGTCCACCCCGTGGGTGTACTTGCGGAAGATGTCGTAGCGGCGGGTCCGGGTGGAGTGCTGGAGCCGGAAGATCGTCTCGGGGTCGAACAGGTGCGGCTCGCCCTCGCGGCGCCACTGGTACTCCCCGCCCATGCGCAGCGTGCGGTGCGCGGGCGAGATGCCCGACGGCGGGTAGGCGGTGGCGTGCCGGGCGGCGACCTCGGCCGCGATGACGTCGAGACCGACCCCGCCGAGCGGGGTGGGCGTGCCGGTGAAGTACTCCTCGACGAGGTCCTCGGACAGGCCGATGGCCTCGAAGACCTGGGCGCCGCGGTACGACATGACCGTGGAGATGCCCATCTTGGACATCACCTTCAGCACGCCCTTGCCGAGCGCCTTGATCACGTTCTTCACGGCCTGCTCGGGCGTGACGCCGGTGACGATGCCCTCGCGCACCAGGTGCTCGACGGACTCCATGGCCAGGTACGGGTTGACGCAGGCCGCCCCGTAGCCGACGAGCAGCGCCACGTGGTGCACCTCGCGCACGTCGCCCGCCTCGACGATCAGGGAGATCTTCGTGCGGGTGCGCCGGCGCAGCGTGTGGTGGTGGACGGCCGACGTGAGCAGCAGCGACGGGATCGGGGCGAGCTCCGCCGTCGACTCTCGGTCGGAGAGGACGATGAAGCTGGCGCCCGCGTCGATGGCGTTGTCGACCTCGTCGAAGATCTCCTCCAGGCGGGCCTGCAGGGCCGCTCCCCCGCCGGAGACGCGGTACAGACCCTCGATCGTGACCGCCGAGAAGCCCTTGCCCTGCCGCGGTGTGCGACCGATCTTCTTGATCTTGACGAGCTGGTCGTTGTCGATCGTCGGGAACGGCACGACCACCTTGCGGGCGTGGCTCGGGGAGTCGGCGAGCATGTTGGGCTCGGGCCCGATGGCGCCGGCCAGCGAGGTGACGAGCTCCTCGCGGATGGAGTCCAGCGGCGGGTTGGTCACCTGGGCGAAGAGCTGGGTGAAGTAGTCGAACAGCAGCCGCGGGCGCGCGGACAGCACGGCCAGCGGGGTGTCCGTGCCCATCGAGCCGATCGCCTCGGCGCCGCTCGCCGCCATCGGGGCGAGCAGCAGGCGCAGCTCCTCCTCGGTGTAGCCGAACGTCTGCTGGCGGCGCACCACCGAGAGGTGCGAGTGGTCCACGTGGTCGCGGTCGGGGAGGTCCTCGAGGCGCACGAGGCCCTCGTCGAGCCACTGCTGGTACGGGTTGGCCTCGGCGAGCCCGCGCTTGATCTCCTCGTCCTCGACGATGCGGCCCGTGTGGGTGTCGACCAGGAACATCCGGCCGGGCTCGAGGCGGCCCTTGCGCACGACGCGTGCGGGGTCGAGGTCGAGCACGCCGGACTCGGAGGCGAGGACCACCAGGCCGTCGTCGGTGACCCAGAAGCGACCGGGGCGCAGGCCGTTGCGGTCCATGACGGCGCCGATGAGGCGGCCGTCGGTGAACGTCATGGCGGCGGGGCCGTCCCAGGGCTCCATGATCGTCGAGGAGTACTCGTAGAACGCCCGGAGCCCGGGGTCCATGGAGGTGTGGTTCTCCCACGCCTCCGGGATCATCATCAGCACCGCGTGCGGCAGGGACCGGCCCGCGAGGTGGAGGAGCTCGAGGACCTCGTCGAAGGTGGCGGAGTCCGAGCCGCCCGGCGTGCACACCGGCAGCAGCTCCTCGAGGTCGCCGAGCACCTCGGAGGCGAGCATGCCCTCCCGCGCCGACATCCAGTTGCGGTTGCCGCGCACCGTGTTGATCTCGCCGTTGTGGGCGACCAGCCGGAACGGCTGGGCCAGCGGCCAGGACGGGAAGGTGTTCGTCGAGAAGCGCGAGTGCACCAGGGCGATCTCGGAGGCGAACCGCGGGTCGGACAGGTCGGGGAAGAACGGCTGCAGCTGCGTCGTCGTCAGCATGCCCTTGTAGACCAGGGTGCGCGAGGAGAGCGACGCGATGTAGATGCCCGTCTCGTGCTCGGCACGCTTGCGCAGCCGGTAGGTGAGCCGGTCCAGCGCCAGCCCGGCCGCCGCGCCGTCGGCGGCCGAGACGAACACCTGGCGGAAGGTGGGCATGGACTCCAGCGCGCTGGGCCCGATCATCGACGGGTCGGTCGGGACGTCGCGCCAGCCGAGGACGGTCAGGTGCTCCTCCGCGGCGATCTCCTCGATGCGGGCGACGGCGGCGTCCCGGCCGGCGTCCTCCTCGTCCGGCCCGGGCAGGAAGACGAGGCCGACGGCGTAGCGGCCGGCCGGCGGCAGCGCGAAGCCTGCGACCTCCCGCAGGAACGCGTCGGGCACCTGCGTGAGGAGGCCGGCGCCGTCGCCGGTGTTCTCCTCCGCGCCGACGGCGCCGCGGTGGTCGAGGTTGAGCAGCGCCGTCAGGCCGGCGTCGACGATGTCGCGCCCGGGAGTGCCGCGCAGGGTGGCGACGAAGGCGACACCGCAGGCATCGTGCTCACGGTCGGGTGCGTACAGACCCGCGCGTGGGCGCGCGGGGAAGGGTCCTGAGACCTGGGGTGACTCCATCCGCGTGCTGTCCTCACTGCGGAGCGCTCCGGGGACGGGCTCCGCATCGTCGTGCTGATGTGGTGGGTCGTCGTCGTCCCGTTGGCGGCGCGATATTACTCTCAGATGACGACCCGGTGACACGAAGTGTCCACATTCTTGACACTCGGGTGACGAGCCCATGGCCAGACACCAAGAAAACGGCGGCAGAACGGCCCGTGTCAAGGTCTCCCGGCCCGACGAAATTGCTCCGGGCGCGCCGTGCGGGCAGGGCCTTGCCGCTCGTCGCCGGACCGTACGGTTCCCGGCCGAAACCGGCCCGCAGCCCCCCGCGGCCCGCTACGTTGCGGACGGACGTGCTCGGACGGCGGAAGCTGGGGCGAGATGAGACGTGGAGCGCTTCGCAGGCCCGCGGCGGCGACGGTCGGCCTCCTCGTGGTCGGCACCGCCCTGGCCGCGTGCGGGCCCACCGGCGAAGCCGCCGGACCGTCGCCGGTCGTCGGAGGGACGGAGCGGCCCCGCCCGGAACAGCCGCAGGGCACATCGACGCCGCCCGCCACGAGTTCCCCGGCCGCACGGGGAAGCAGCACGGGGCAGCCGGCCGGGCTGGCCCTTCGCGGGACCATCGGCGGCCCGGACGGAGGTCGGGTGGAGCTCGCGCCGGCACTCGCCGTCGACCTCGCGCCGGACGCCGACGACCCCTCCGGCACGCACGCGATCGTCCTGGTGAGCAGCACCGGCGCCGTCGTCCACGCCACCCGCTTCACACCCGAGAGCTCGTCCGAGGAGCCCGCCGAGGGAGCGACCGCCGGCGCGCCCGAGGCGTCGTTCCTCGTCGTCGTACCGGCCGACCTCAGCTCCGTGGCCGAGGTCCGGCTCGAGGCGAGGGGCACGGTCCTGGCCACCCGCCGGCTCTCCCCCTCGGCGCCCGTGGTCGGTGCCCCGGCCGCGTCGGACGGTGACGCCGGTTCGCTGGAGGTGACGTGGACGTCGTCGGACCCCGATGGGGACCCGCTGACCCACTGGGTCCTCGTCAGCGCCGACCGCGGAGCCTCGTGGGACGCCGTCGCGGCGGACATCACCGACACGGCTGTCCCGGTGCCCCGGTGGACGCTGCCCGGCGGGACGGACCTGCTCGTCCGGGTGGTGGTCAGCGACGGTCTCCGCAGCGCGTTCGCGACCTCACCGCTGTCCGCGCTGCCGAACAACCCCCCGACGGTCGTGATCTCGTCCCCGGCCGACGGGCAGCGGGCCACCGGGGACCAGACGGTGGTGCTCAGCGCGACGGTGGCCGACCCGGAGGACGGCAGCAGCGACGGCAGTCCCGTCGAGTGGTCCTCCGACGTCGACGGATCCCTCGGCACGGGGGCCCAGCTGCTCCAGCGGGCCGACCACCTCAGCGAGGGCACGCACACGATCACCGCCACCGCCCGAGACTCCGCCGGTGGGGTCGCGAGCGACCAGGTGACGCTCCACGTCGGCAGGTCGTGACCCTGCGCGGCTCAGGAGATGCGGTCTCTGCCCTGCGGGTCCGCCGGTGACGTCTCGTCCTCCGGGTCAGCGGCCGCCGGTCCGTCCCGGTGTGCCGACGCCCCGGGCTCGGGCTCCGCGGCGTCGTCGGGCTTGCCGCCGTCGGCCTCTGCCGCGTCCTCGTCCCGGGTGTCCCCCTCACCCTCGGCCGGCTCCCGGCCGGGCAGCCAGATGGTCTCGGGCACGCCGCGGGTGCGTCGACCGATGACGACGAAGGCGACGAGCGCGACCAGGAAGATCAGGATCGAGGTCCACACGTTCAGCCGCAGCCCGAGGACGAGCTCGGCGTCGTCGATGCGCAGGTACTCGATCCACACCCGGCCCGCGGTGTAGAGCATGACGTAGAGCCAGAACACCCGCCCGTGGCGCAGCCCGAACCTGCGCTGGGCCCAGATCAGCACCGCGGCCGCCCCGAGGTTCCAGAGCATCTCGTAGAGGAACGTCGGGTGGAACAGCGTGCCCGGCTCGTACCCACCCACGAGGTGTGCGTCGTCGATCTCCAAGCCCCAGGGCAGCGTGGTGGGCGCGCCGTAGAGCTCCTGGTTGAAGTAGTTGCCGAGCCGCCCGATCGCCTGGGCCACCAGCAGGCCGGGCGCGAGCGCGTCGGCGAACGGCGCCATGCGCAGCCCCCTGCGGCGCAGCCCGATCCAGGCGCCGACGGCGCCCAGCGCGACGGCTCCCCAGATACCGAGGCCGCCCTGCCAGATGTAGAGGGCCCGGACCGGGTCGCCGTCCGGGCCGAAGTAGGCGTCGGGCGAGGAGATGACGTGGTAGATCCGCGCACCGACGATGCCGAACGGCACCATCCAGAACGCGACGTCGAGCGCGGCGTCCTTCGGCCCACCCTTGGCGGTGTAGCGCCGGTCGAGGATCCACCAGGCGGCGAAGATGCCCAGCAGGATGGCGAGCGCGTAGGCGCGGATCGGCAGGGGCCCGAGATGCCACTCGGCCTGCGACGGGCTGGGGATGGAGGCGAGCGGACTCAGGAACACCCTCGAAGGGTAACGGCCGCGGACCGCGGGCCGGACAGCCGACCACCGGTCAGGCCGACGGGGCGTCGCGCCGGACGGGAGGTCGGACCGACGCCAGGTCGCCCGGACCGGAGGTCAGGCCGAGCGGTCGGGCAGTGCCCCGTGCGCGCCGGCGGCGAGCTGCTCGCCCAGTGCGGCCAGATCGCGGAGCCCGGCCTCGACGTCGCCGTCCTCGCGCGCAAGGGTGCGCACGAACGCCGATCCGACGATGACGCCGTCGGCGTACTCGGCGATCTCCGCGGCCTGCGCGCCGGTGGAGACGCCCAGACCGACGCAGACCCGCTCGGCTCCGGCCGCCCGGGTGCGCTCCACCAGTCCGCGCGCGTGGGTGTCCACGCTCGTCCGCGCGCCGGTCACGCCCATGGTCGAGGCGGCGTAGACGAAGCCGCGGCACGCCTCGGAGGTCATGCGCAGCCGCGCGTCGGTCGAGCTCGGCGCCACGAGGAAGACCCGGTCCAGGTCGTGCGCGTCCGAGGCGGCGATCCACTCGGCGGCCTCGTCCGGGATCAGGTCCGGCGTGATCAGGCCGGCGCCGCCCGCGGAGGCGAGGTCGCGGGCGAAGCGGTCGACGCCGTAGTGGTACACGGGGTTCCAGTAGGTCATGACCAGCACGGCGGCGCCGGTCTGGGCGACCTGCTCGACCGCGCGCAGCACGTCGGCGGTCCGCGTGCCGCCGTCGAGCGCGGCCTGGGTCGCACGCTGGATGACCTCGCCGTCCATGCCCGGGTCCGAGTAGGGGAAGCCGAGCTCGATCACCTCGGCACCGGCCGAGACGAGCGTCTTCGCCGCCCGCACCGACGTGGCCACGTCCGGGAAGCCGACCGGCAGGTAGCCGACGAGCGCTGCTCCCCCGCGCGCCTTCGCGGCGTCGATGGCGGCCGCGCTCTTGGACGCGGTGGTGCGGCTGGTGGTCGTCTCGCTCACTTCTCGACACTCCCGGTGGCGGTGTAGGGCGCGTCGTCCACGGCGCCGGTCTTGGCGGCATCCTCCGGGCGCGCGGCCTCGGGGACGTCGGCGTCGTGCTGGGCGTCGTCGAGAAGGTGGAACCAGGCGGCCGCGGTCTCGACGTCCTTGTCCCCGCGTCCGGAGAGGTTCACGAGGATCGTCGGCGCCGGCAGGCCGGCGTCCGCGGCCTCCTTCCCGATCCGGATGGCACCCGCCAGCGCATGCGCGCTCTCGATGGCGGGGATGATCCCCTCGGTGCGGCACAGCAGGCGGAAGGCCTCCATGGCCTCGGCGTCCGTGACGGGCTGGTACTCGGCACGGTGGATGCTGGCGAGCCAGGAGTGCTCGGGCCCTACGCCGGGGTAGTCCAGGCCGGCGGAGATCGAATGAGACTCCTTGGTCTGGCCGTCCTCGTCCTGGAGGATGAAGGTTCGCGCGCCGTGCAGGACGCCGGGCTCCCCGCCGGTGATGGAGGACGCGTGCCGCCCCGTCTCGACGCCGTCGCCGGCGGCCTCGAGCCCCACCAGCCGGACGCCCTCGTCGTCGAGGAAGGCGTTGAAGATGCCGATCGCGTTGGAGCCGCCGCCCACGCACGCGCACACGACGTCGGGCAGCGCGCCGGTCAGGTCGAGCACCTGCTGGCGCGCCTCCTCGCCGATGATCTTCTGGAGATCCCGGACCATGGCCGGGAACGGGTGCGGACCGGCGGCGGTGCCGAAGATGTAGTTGGTCGTCTCGACGTTGGTGACCCAGTCGCGGAAGGCCTCGTTGATCGCGTCCTTGAGGGTGCGCGAGCCGGTGGTGACGGGGACGACCTCGGTGCCCAGCAGGCGCATGCGGGCGACGTTGAGTGCCTGGCGCCGCACGTCCTCCTCGCCCATGTACACGGTGCACTCGAGCCCCAGCAGCGCCGCGGCCGTGGCGGTGGCGACACCGTGCTGGCCGGCGCCGGTCTCGGCGATGACCCGCTTCTTGCCCACCTTCCGGGTCAGCAGCGCCTGGCCGAGGACGTTGTTGATCTTGTGCGATCCGGTGTGGTTCAGGTCCTCGCGCTTGAGGATGATCCGCGCCCCGCCCGCGTGCTGGGCGAACCGCGGCACCTCGGTGATGATGCTCGGGCGCCCGGTGTACGTGCGGTGGAGGTGGTCCATCTCCGTGAGGAAGGCCGGGTCGACCTTGAGCTCCTCCCAGGCGGCGGTGAGGTCGTCGAGCGCGGCGACGAGCGCCTCGGCGACGAACCGGCCGCCGAACTCGCCGAAGTAGGGCCCGGCGGCGTCGGCGAGGTGGCCAGGTCGCTCCCGGCTGGGGGTGGTGGTCACTTGCGCACCGCCCGCAGGGAGGGGTGCGAGCCGGCGGCCACCATGTCCGCGACGGCGGCGCGCGGGTTGCCGCCGGTGACCAGCGCCTCCCCCACGAGCACCGCGTCGGCGCCGGAGCGGGCGTAGTCGAGCACGTCGTGGGGCCCGCGCACGCCGGACTCGGCCACGCGCACGATGCTGTCGGGCACGACGTCGACGACCTTGGCGAACACCGACCGGTCGACCTGCAGGTCGTGGAGGTTACGGGCGTTGATGCCCACCACCCGCGCGCCGGCGTCGACCGCCCGGCGGGCCTCCTCGCGGTCGTGCGCCTCGACGAGCGCGGTCATGCCGAGCGAGTGGACCCGCTCGACCAGTGACGTCAGCACGGTCTGCTCGAGCGCGGCGACGATGAGCAGGACGAGGTCGGCGCCGTGCGCCCGCGCCTCCCAGACCTGGTACGGCGTGACGATGAAGTCCTTGCGCAGGACCGGGATCTCGACGGCGGCGCGCACCGCGTCCAGGTCCGCGAGCGAGCCGCCGAAACGGCGCTGCTCGGTGAGGACGGAGACGACGGCGGCCCCGCCGGCCTCGTACTCGGCGGCCAGGCCGGCCGGGTCGGCGATGGTCGCCAGCGCGCCCTTCGACGGGCTGGAGCGCTTCACCTCGGAGATGATGGTGACGGCCCCGCTCCCGCCGCGCAGGGCGGCGACGCCGTCCTTGGCGCTCGGCCGGCGCTGGGCCAGCTCCTTGAGGACGTCGAGCGGTCGCTGCGCCTCCCGCTCGGCGAGGTCCTCGCGGACCCCGGCGACGATGTCTTCGAGCACGGTCACGGCGCACTTCCCTTCAGGTCGGACTTCCCCCATGGTAGGCCGGGGTGCAGACATGCCCGGTGCGCCGTCCGAGGACTGGCGCACCGGGCACCGGTGCGGAGCTCGCGGGCCGCCCGGCGGCCACCGCAGGCGGCGGGTGTCAGACCCCCGTGCCGAGCTCCGAGAAGACGAGTGCGGCGCTGACGATCCAGAAGATCACGCCGACGACGATGGCCACGATGCCGAGCACGAAACCGGCGCGGGCGGCGCCGCCGTTGGTGGCGATGCCGGCCTGCACCGCGTTCTTCGCCTTCGCACCGAGGACCGTCGCCGCGATGCCGAGGCCGATGGCGAGGATCGGGATCCAGAAGGCCAGGATGCCGATGATGCCGAGCACCAGGGCGATGGTCCCGAGGCTGTTCTTCTCGCTCGAGGGCGCGCCGAACGGCGCCTGGCCGTAGCCGTACTGCGCGCCGTAGCCCGACCCGTACTGCGGGGCGGCCGGCGGCTGGCCGTACTGCGGCACGGTCTGGCCGTACTGCGGCACGGTCTGGCCGTACTGCGGCGCGGTCTGGCCGTACTGCGGCACGGCCGGGGGCTGGCCGTGGTCCGGCGCGGCGCGGCCGGGCTGTGCGCTCTCGCGCGGGTCGGGGTTCTGCCCGTAGCGGGGCTGCTGGTCGTCGGCGCTCATGCGTCCTCCATCCGGGGAGGCACGGAGCTCCCGGGTTCGTCGGTCTGTCGGTACCGGCACCTCGGGCGCCGTCGTGGTCGGTCGGGCCTCAGGCCGAGAGCCCCCCGATCGCCCTCAGGCGCTGTACCAGTCCTTCTTCTCCGTCTCGTCCCCTGCACGGGGAACCGGCTGCCCCAGGCCCATGCCGCGCATGATGACCGAGCTGACGACCGCGGCGACGGTGATGACGATGCTGGCGATCACGATCGCGTCGTTGCTGATGATCAGCCCGACCCCGGCGAGGAGGAACCCGAGGCAGACGCCCAGCATCAGCACCCACGCGGCCTTGGTCCGGCCGTGGTTCGAGTACGGTGCGGCCGCAGGCAGCGAGTAGGTGTGCGGCTCGGGGGTCTGGACCATGGTTGTGCTCCTCGGTTGAACGGATCGACGGACAGCCTATCGGCTCAGCCCGCCCGGAAACGTCTCAGGCACGCGGGCCGGTGCCGGGTCCCGCACCGTCGGTGCCCGCGCTCGGGTCCTCGCCCCGGCCGAGCGCGTCCCAGTCGTCCATGGCCCGGTCCCGCTCGTCGGTCGCCGCGCTGGCCGCCGACCTCGGTCCCGCCGTCGCCGGCCGCTCGAACCGCCGGCCGGCGCTCTGCCACGAACGGCCGGCCAGCAGCGTGACGACCCCCGCACCGGCCACGGCCACGGCGAGGACGAGGGTGACGTAGGGCCAGACCGCGGTCCGCGCCTCGCCGGTCAGCTCGGGCACTCCGCTGATCTCGCCGGCAGCCGCCTCCAGCGGCGCCGCCGGGTCGCCCAGGAAGCCCACCACGGAGGCCGCCACCAGCACGGCGGCGCAGACGAGCGCGATGCCGGCGATCACGGCGCCGACCCGCCGGCCGATCGCGGCCGCCAGTGCGGCAGCCCCGACGACGAGCGCCGCCGCCCCGACACCGGGCGCCGCGGAGGAGCCGGAGACGGAGACCTCGCGGGGACCGAGCACGGTCGACACCTCGCCGTGCGCCCAGCCGGCCGAGCCGCACGCCAGCAGCAGCACGCCGAGCGCGAGCACGGCGACGACCACGTGCCTGCGCCGCGGGACCGTCATGCCCCGGGCCCCGCGGCGCCAGCCCCGACGGCGGGACGGGAGCCTGCGGCCGGACCGGAGCCGGCGGCCGGACGCAGCCCGGCCGCGACCTGCACCGCGCGCACCGCGGCGGCGGCCTTGTTGCGCGTCTCCTCGTACTCGGTCGCCGGGTCGGAGTCCGCCACGATCCCGGCGCCGGCCTGCACGGAGGCCGTACCGCGGTGGATGACCGCGGTGCGGATCGCGATGGCGAGGTCTGCGTTGCCGGCGAGGTCGAGGTAGCCGATCACCCCTCCGTACACGCCGCGGCGGGCGGGCTCGAGGGCGTCGATGAGCTCGATCGCCCGCGGCTTGGGGGCCCCGGAGAGCGTGCCCGCGGGGAACGTGGCGGTGAGGCAGTCCAGCGCGGTGACGCCGGGCCGCTGCCGCCCGACCACCGTGGAGGAGATGTGCATGATGTGGCTGAAGCGCTTGATCTCCATGAGCTCGACCACCTCGACCGTCTCCGGCCGGCAGACCTTCGCCAGGTCGTTGCGGGCGAGGTCGACGAGCATGACGTGCTCGGAGAGCTCCTTCGGGTCCGCGAGCAGCTCCTCCGCCAGCGCCCGGTCCTCCGCCGGCGTCGCCCCACGAGGGCGGGAGCCGGCGATCGGGAACGTGGTGACCTGCCCGTCCTGGACCCGCACGAGCGTCTCGGGGCTGGAGCCGACGACGGCGAACCCCTCGCCGTCGCCCGCGCCGTCGTCGAGCTGGAGGTAGTACATGTACGGGCTCGGGTTGATGGTGCGCAGCACCCGGTACACGTCGAGCGGGTCGGCCGCGCAGTCGATGTCGAGGCGCTGGGACAGCACCACCTGGAAGACCTCGCCGTCGACGATGGCCTGCTTCGCCGCGAGCACCGCGTTCTCGAAGTCGGCGCGGGGGGTGCGGAAGCGCAGCTCGGGCTCCGTGGTCGGCTCGTGCACGGCGGCGGCGCTGGCGGCCGGCGCGGTCAGCGCGGCCTCCATGGCGTCCAGGCGGGCGACGGCGTCGGCGTGGGCCTCGTCCACCCGCTCGGGGGTGTCGTCGAAGTTCACGGCGTTGGCGATGAGCCACACCGACCCGTCGTGGTGGTCCACGGCCGCCATGTCCGTGGCCAGGCACAGCGCCACCTCGGGGGTGTCGTGCTCGACCGGGGCGGTCGCGCGCAGGGTCGGCTCCCACTGGCGCAGGACGTCCCAGCCGAGCGAGCCGACCAGCCCGCCGGTCAGGGGCGGCAGGCCGGGCACGGCCGGGGTGCGCAGCTTCTCCAGGGTGGTGGCGAGCACCTCGAGCACCGGTCCCTCGGCGGGGATGCCGACCGGGACGTCGCCGGTCCACCGGGCGTGGCCGTCCCGGCTCGTGAGGGTGGCCCGGGACGCGACGCCGACGAAGGACCAGCGCGACCAGGCGCCGTCGTGCTCCGCGGACTCGAGGATGAAGGTGCCCGGCCGCCCGCCCGCCAGCTGGCGGTACAGACCCACGGGCGTGACGTCGTCGGCGAGGAGGCGCCGCACCACGGGGATGACGCGCCGGTCGGCCGCCATCTGCCGGAACGCCGGCAGCTCCGGCCACGTCTCGCCCCAGCGGACGGAGGCCGCCGTGCCCGCGGCGCCGGGACCGGCCGCCGTCGCCCCGCTCACGCCTGCTCCCCGACGACGGCGCCGAGGTCTCCCCCGGCCTCGAAGCAGGTGCGGGTGCCGGTGTGGCAGGCCGCGCCGACCTGGTGCACGCGGACCAGGACGGCATCGCCGTCGCAGTCCAGGGCGACGGACCTCACGTGCTGGGTGTGCCCGGAGGTGTCGCCCTTGCGCCAGTACTCCTGGCGCGACCGGGACCAGTAGGTCGCGCGGCCGGTGGTCAGCGTCCGGTGCAGCGCCTCGTCGTCCATCCAGCCGACCATGAGCACCTCGCCGGTGTCGTGCTGCTGGACGACGGCGCAGACCAGGCCGTGCTCGTCCCGCTTGAGACGGGCGGCGATGTCGGGGTCGAGGGAGGTGTTCGCGGGCACCGGACGATCTTGCCACGACCCGCCCCGGCACCGTCCGCCGCGTCCGCCCGAGCGGGGCGGGCCAGCGAGATCGAGAATCTGGTTCATGGAACCGCCTGATTGGAACCACTATCGCGATCTCGTGAGGTCCTGACGCTCGGCGGCTCGCCGAGCGGGTGACGCCGAGCACGTGGCGTCTCACCGAGCACGTGACGGGTCAGCGGGTCTGCGCCACCCACGAGCCGTACATGCGCGCGTAGGTGCCGCCCGCGTCGACCAGCTCGTGGTGTCCGCCCACCTCGACCACGTGGCCCTCGTCGACGACCACCACCAGGTCGGCGGCCTCCGCGGTGGAGAGCCGGTGCGCGATCGTCACGGAGGTGCGCCCGCGGGTGAGCCGGTCCAGGGCCCGGTTGATCCTTGTCTCGGTCGCCGGGTCGACGGCGGAGGTCGCCTCGTCGAGGATCAGCAGGTCCGCGTCGGCCAGGTACGCCCGCCCGAGGGCGACGAGCTGGCGCTCGCCCGCGGAGAGCGACTCCCCGCGCTGGCCGACCGGGGTGTCCAGCCCGGCCGGCAGGGTCGCCACCCAGCCGCCCAGCCCGAGGTCGGCGACGGCGGCGCGGACCTCCTCCGGGGAGCGGGCGACCGGGCCGTAGGCGAGGTTCGCCCCGATCGTGGTGTCGAAGAGGAAGCCCTCCTGCGGGACGAGGACCACGCGGTCGCGCAGGTCGGCGAGCGGCAGGTCGCGCAGGTCCGTGCCGTCGAGGAGGACGCGGCCGGCCGTGGGGTCCATCAGCCTCGCGAGGAGCTTGGCGAGGGTGGTCTTGCCCGACCCGGTCTGCCCGACCACCGCGACCTGGGTGCCCGGCTCGATCACCAGGTCCACGCCGTGGAGCACCTCGGGGCCGCCCGGGTACGCGTAGCGCACGCCCCGGAACTCCACCCGGGCCGCGCGGGGCGAGTGGTGCGGGGACGTGTCGCGCGCGACGGGGCGGGCGGGCGCGCCGGCCGGGTCGGTGACATCCACGGGCGTCTCGAGCACGGCGATGACCCGGCGCCACCCGGCCACCGCGTTCTGGAGCTCGTTGAGCACCTCGGTGGCGTTCTGCACGGGGCCGGTGAACATCTGCACGAGGAAGAGGAAGGCGAGGAGCGTCCCGACGGAGATGTCGCCCCGCACCCCGAGGTAGGTGCCGGCGACGACGACGGCCGCCAGCGCGACGGCGGAGAGCACGACCCCGGTCGAGAAGGCCAGCGCGACGTAGGTCTGCGCGCGGACGGCCTGGCCGAGGTGGGCGCGCACGGAGCGGTCGATGCGCTCCTGGGTGCGGTCGGCGGCGCCGAAGGCCCGGATCGTCTCGGCGCCGACGACGGACTCCGAGATCGCCGACAGCATGCCGCCGACCTTGACCCGCACCCCGCCGTACGCGGCGGAGACGGCCCGCTGGGCACGGGGCGCGAGCAGCACCATGGGCAGGTAGCACAGCCACACGAGCAGGGCGAGGCGCCAGGAGTAGACGAACATCGCGACGCTGGCCAGCAGCAGCTGACCCGCGTTGAGGATCAGCATGAGCCCGCCGCGCTGGACGAACATCGAGATGGTGTCGACGTCGGAGGTCACGCGCGAGACCAGCGAGCCCCGCTTCTCGGCCGACTGCGTCAGCGTCGAGAGGTCGTGGACGTGGCGGAAGGTCTGCACCCGCAACTGGGCCAGGCCCGTCTCGCTGGCCTGGTACAGCCGGACGTTCACCACGGCGCTGACCCGCCCGGTCACCAGGAGCACCAGCAGGCCGGCGAGGCACAGCCAGGCCACGCGGGCGACGTCCGGCCCGCCCGGGGCGAGGATGCCGAAGTCGGTGGCCTGCTGGACCACGACGGGGACGACCACGCGGCCGAGAGTCGCGACGACGGAGAGCAGCAGGGTCACGCGCAGGCCCTCGACCATCGCCGGGGACAGCTGCAGGCCCCGACGCACGGTCGCGACGACGCCCAGCTCCGACGCGGAGGAGATCTGCGAGCTCATCGGCCGCGCTCCGCCCGCTCGGCCTCGCGCTCGGCGGTGCGGGCGGCGTAGGCGGTGACGAGCTCGCGGTAGCCCGGGTCCCGCTCGAGAAGCTCGTCGTGCGTGCCGGTGTCGACGACCGACCCGCCCTCGAGGTGGACGATCACGTCCGCCAGCGCGATGGTCGACGTGCGGTAGGCGACCAGGAGCACGGACGGCCCCGTGCCGCTCGTCGTCGCCCCGAGCCCGGCGAGGATCTCCTGCTCCACGACGGGGTCGACGGCGGAGGTGGCGTCGTCGAGGATCAGCAGCCGCGGCCGGCGCACGAGGGCGCGGGCGATTGCGAGGCGCTGCCGCTGGCCGCCCGAGAGCGTTGCGCCGCGCTCGCCGACGAGGGTGTCGAGGCCCTGCGGCAGGGCGCGGACGAACCCGTCCGCGCGGGCGGTGCGCAGCGCGGCCCAGACCTGCTCGTCGTCGAATCGGCCGCCGTCGTCGAGGGTGACGTTGCCGCGCACCGTGTCGTCGAAGACGAACGTGGACTGGCTCACCAGGGCGACGGCGGCGGTGCGCGCCGCCGGGTCGAGGTCGTGGACGTCCGTGCCGTCGAGGAGCACCCGCCCGCGTGTGGGGTCCAGGAGGCGGGCGACGACGGCGGTCAGGGTGGACTTCCCGGAGCCGGTGGAGCCGACCAGCGCGACCGTCCGTCCCGGCGGGACGGCCAGCGAGACGTCGTGCAGCAGGTCCGAGGTGCCGGGCACGTCGCCGGGGTGGCCGGCGGGCTCGCCGTCGCCGCCCTCGGCCACCCGGGTGGGCACGGTGACGGTCACGTGCTCGAGGCGGACGTCGAGGCCGCCGTCGCCCGTCAGCCGTGCGCGCCCGGCCGGCAGGGCGCCGGTGGCGTCGACGACGCGGGCGATGCGCTCGTGCCCCACGAGGGAGCGCGGCAGCTCGCCCAGCACGAAGCCGATCGAGCGGATGGGCATCGTCATGACGGTGAGCAGGTACGCCACGGTGACGACGTCGCCCGTGCGGGCGTGGCCCGCCCGCACCTGCAGCGCCCCGACGGCGATGACCACCAGGGTGGCCGCGGAGGGCAGCAGCTCGATGACGGGGTCGAACACGGAGCGGATCCGCCCCATGGTGACGTTGGCGTCGCGCAGCTCGTCCGTGGCGCCAGCGAAGCGCGTCTGCTCGACGTCGGCGGTCCCGAGGCTCTTGACCAGCAGCGCCGCCTCGAAGCTCTCGTGGGCGACGTCGGAGACCTTGGCGCGCAGCCGCTGGGAGTGGGTGGCCGCGGGGGTCATGCGCCGCCGGAAGACCGCGTTGGCGGCGACCACGAGCGGCAGCACGGCGACGCCGATCAGGCCGAGGAGCGGGTCGGCCAGGAACATCGCGACGGCGGCGACGACCATCATCACGACGACGCCGAGGGCGAACGGCAGCGGGAAGAAGACGCCCGCGGCGGCCTCCGCGTCGGCGTTCGCGTTGGAGAGCAGCTGCCCGGTGGGGTGCCGGCGGTGCCAGCTGACCGGCAGGCGCAGGTACTGGCGGGTGACGCGCAGCCGGTGGGCCGCCTGGACCTCGAAGGAGGCCCGGCCGCCGTAGATCCGGCGGAGCGCGACGCTGGCCGCGGTGACGAGCCCGACGAGCAGCAGGACCGCGCCGGCGCCCCAGAGCCGTGCGGGGTCGAGCACCCGGTCGGTCAGGGCCGGGGCGATGACGCCGTCCGTGATCCGGCCGAGCAGCCAGCCGGAGGCGACGGTGCCCACGCCGTATACGGCGGCGGCGAGGATGGCGACCGCGGACGCGCGCCGGGAGTCGGCGATGCCGCGCGCGATCAGGGCGAGGCTCCGGCGCAGGGTGCCGCCCGGAAGGGCGTAGGGGCGGGGTCCGTCGTGACGGCGCGAGGACGCGTCCTCCTGCGCTGGGACGGGCACAGCTGGTCCTTCCGGCGGTCCGTGGGCTGGCGTCGATCCTCGCACAGAACGCGCCGTCCCCGCCGTCGTGGCACGGTGTGAGCGGACGCGACCGAGGAAGGACACCGAATGGCCTGGATGGAGGACGAGCGCGCGGCGCTCGTGGAGACCCTGCGCGCTGCGGACCCCGACGCGCCGACGCTGTGCGAGGGCTGGACGGTCCGCGACCTGGTCGCCCACCTGGTGGAGCGCGAGCACATGCCGCTGCGCCGCGGGCTCGACGTCCTCGAGCGCCGGGCGCCGGGGAGCGAGCGGTTCCAGGGCCGACTGGCCGACGGCGCCCGCACGCCGGAGGGCTACCGCGCCCTGGTCGACCGGTTCGCCGCCGGCATCCCGCCCTGGTCGCCGGTGGGCTGGGCCGGCGACGCCGCCCACCTCCTCGAGTACGTCGTCCACCACGAGGACGTCCGCCGCGCCGGCGCCGAGCCGGCGGAGCCGCGCATCCTGCCGACCGACCTGGTGCGGGCCGTGTGGGAGCGACTCGGCCCGCTCGCGCGGATGGCCCACCGCTCCAGCCCGGTCGGCGTGGTGCAGGTGGTTCCGGGCGGGCCGCGGCGCGTGGTGCACCGCGGCCGCGACGCCGTCGTCGTCCTGGGAGACCCGGTCGAGCTGGCGCTGCACGCCCTCGGGCGCGACGAGGTCGCGGAGGTCGAGGTGCTCGGCCGGGACGAGGTCGTCGACCGGTACCTGGCTGCGCGCTGACCGAGCGTGCCGCGCCGGTGCCGCCGAGGGCGGCTGGGCGGCGAGGTCGACCGAAACGGACCCGTTCCGCCGTGATCTCCGGAAGACTCGGCAACCACAGACCGGCGGCCACGCGCGGTCGCTGTCGAAAGGACACCGCGTTGCGCCTCGTGAAGCCCTTCCTGGCCGCCGCCGCGGCCGCACTGGTCGGCCCGGTGCTCGTCGCCGCACCGACCTCGGCCCGGCCGGCGGAGGAGGAGAGCTGGATCGTGCGCGTCGACGCCGGCTCGCAGGACGAGGTCCGGGCCGCCCTCGACGGGATGGGCGTCGAGCCCGACGCCGAGTTCGCCGACGCGGTCGACGGGTTCGCCGTGACGCTGGACGGCGCCGAGGTCGACCAGGTGGCGGACGTCCCCGGCGTCGCCGTCGTCCAGCCGGACAACCCCGTGACGCTCAGCGAGCCCGCGGAGCCGGCCGGGCCCGCCGGCCGGGTCGGCGCCGCGGGGGCGACGATGTCGTGGGGCCTGGACCGCGTCGACCAGCGCACGCTCCCGCTCGACGGCCAGTACATGGAGTCCTCCTCCGCCGGGCTCGGCGTGCGCGTGTACGTCCTGGACACCGGCGTGGTCACCACCCAGACCGACCTGACCCGCCTGGCCTCCGGCTACTCCGCGGTCGGCGGCGGCACCTCCGACTGCCACGGCCACGGCACCCACGTCGCCGGCACGGTCGCGAGCCAGACCTTCGGGGTCGCCGAGGGCGCCACGGTCGTGCCCGTGCGGGTCCTCGACTGCCTCGGCTACGGCAGCACCTCGACCGTGCTCGCCGGGATCGACTGGATCTTGGCCAACCACCCGGCCGGCACGCCGGGCGTGCTCAACCTCAGCTTCGGCACCGAGGTGCCGGACTACGCCCTCGACGCCGCCGTCGCCTCGGCCACCCAGGCGGGCCTGTTCGTCGCCGTGGCCGCCGGCAACGAGAACCGTGACGCGTGCGGCAGCTCCCCGGCCCGTGCCCCGAGCTCCTACACGGTCGGCGCCACCGCCTCCGGCGACACCCGGGCGTCCTTCTCCAACTGGGGCGCATGCCTGGACGTCTTCGCGCCCGGTCAGGAGATCGCGTCCCTGGATCTCCAGGCCGGCTACTACACCATCATGTCGGGCACGTCGATGGCAGCCCCGCACGTCGCCGGCGCGGCGGCCGTGTACCTGGGCCAGCACCCCGGTGCCACGCCGTCGCAGGTCGAGGCCGCCCTCGACGGCGCCGCCGCCGGCGCGGTCACCGACGCCCGGTCGGCCGGCAACCGCGTCCTGACGATGGGCGCCTCGCTCACCGCCGGTGCGCCGACCGGCCTGGCGCTGACGTCCCGGAGCGGGACGTCGGCGACCTTCTCGTGGGCGGCCCCGGCCGGGTCCCTGGTGGCCCCGACGGACTACGTCCTCGAAGTCCGGCCCGCCGGCGGCTCGTGGAGCGTGGCCGCGGACACGGTCTCGGCCAGCACCCGCGCCACGGTCACCGTGCCCGCGACCGGGACGTTCGACGCCCGCGTCACCGCGCGCGTCGGGCAGTTCGCCGGCGCGGCCTCGACCGCGCTGACCGTCCCGGCCCCCGCGCCGGGGCCCGCCGAGCCGCAGCCTGTCCCCCAGCCCGGCACCGACGGCTCGGTGACCTTCTATCTCAACGACGCCTGGAGCGCGTCGGCGAACCACGTCTTCGCGTACGGCACGGCCGGCGACACCGCCTACGTGGGCGACTGGGACGGCGACGGCCAGGACACCGTGGCGGTGCGCCGCGGGAACGTCTTCTACGTCGCCAACAGCCTCCGCGGGACCGCGGACCAGGTCTTCGCCTACGGCCGCGCGGACGACGTCGTGCTGGTCGGCGACTGGGACGGCGACGGCGTGGACAGCCTCGCCGTGCGCCGCGGGAACGTCTACCACGTGAAGAACTCCGTCTCCGGCGGGCCCGCCGACCAGGTGGTGGTCTACGGCCGAGCCGGTGACGAGGTGCTCGTCGGCGACTGGGACGGCGACGGTGACGACACCTTCGCGGTGCGCCGCGGCCGGGAGTACCACATCAAGAACTCCATCTCCGCCGGGCCTGCGGACACGGTCGTGTACTACGGCCGGCCCGACGACGTCGTCCTCTCCGGGGACTGGGACGGGCAGGGGGGCAGCTCGCTCGCCGTGCGCCGCGGGAACATCTACCACGTGAAGAACACGATCGCGGGCGGCTCGGCCGACCTGGTGCTCGCCTACGGGCGCGCGAGCGACACGGTCCTGGTCGGCGACTGGGACGGCGACGCGACGGCGACCCTGGGGGTCCGCCGCACGCGGTGACCACCCGTCAGCCGTAGAGGTGCGAGGCGACGACGACGAGGGCCCAGATCGCGAGCACGCTCCAGGGACGCCGCGGCGCCGGCTCGGCGGCGATCTCTCCCCCGGCGCTCGCCGCTCCCCCGGTGCTCGCCGCTCCCCCGGTGGCGTACCGGCGGGCGGAGAGCAGCACGGCACGAAGCTGGGTCGCGGTGCGCCAGCCGGCGTGCAGCGCACGGTGGCGGGGGTCGGCGGCGTCGACGTCGACCACGTCGAGGAGCTCGCCGTCGTCGTCGGACGCGTGGTCCCCGCCCTCGTCGCCGCCCGTCTCGGGGCCTCCGCCGGCCTCGAGCCGCTCGGGACGGGGTGCCAGCACCAGATGAAGCTCGCGGCCCTCCGCGACCGCCCCGTGCAGCGCCGCCCACGGGACGAGCAGCTGCGGGCCCAGCGGGCCGACCACCCGGACCCCCGCGCCGTCCCAGCTCAGGCGCGGACGGGCGGCGAACCGCCAGGTGAGCTCCAGCGCGACGAGGCCGGCGAGCGCGGCCACGGCGCGGGCCCCGAGCCCGGTCCAGCCGAGCACCAGGTCGAGCAACGGGTCTCCGACGGCGGTCAGGAGCAGAGCCAGGGCGACCCGCACGAGCTGGGCCCAGACCGGCACCCGGTGCTCGCCCTGCATCACCACGCCCGTCCGGTCGCGCGGGGCGAGATCGCTCGGGGAGAACCCGCGCAGCACCAGCTCGTCCACCTCGTCGTCCGCACCGGCCGGCAGCTGGGACTCGTCGCGCACGGCGCGCACGGGTCCGTCCACCGCGCCGTCGGACCAGCGGGTCGCCACCCAGTGGCCCGGCGCGGGCACCCCGACGACGGTCACGGGCTCGAGCGGCGGGAGCTCCTCGTCCGGCCAGAGCTCCTCGTCCTCCGTCGCGTCCTGCGCCGCATGGTCGCGCGCGGTGGGGCGGTCCTCGTCGGGTGGCCCGTCAGCGAGGAAAGGGCTGGATGGAGGCAGGTCCAGGAGGGGCACCGCACCTGTGCCGCTCGCCGCCGGGTAGAGGAGCGCGCCGTCGTCGAGGGACCGACGGGCGAGCGCCGTGGTCACCGGCTGCGGCTGAGCGTCGAACGCCGCGCGCTCGCGGCGCTGCCTGGCGGCCGCGGCGACCAGGGCGACGGCGAGAGCGCCGGCGGCGGCACCGGGCACGTCCAGCGCGGTCCCGTCGTACGGCTCGGCGAGCAGGCGCATGTCGTCCTCCGGGAGCACCCACACGGGCTGCCGCGAACCGACGGGGTACTGAGCCGCCTCCAGCGTGTCGATCTCGGTGGTGCCGGGACGGCCGGGGACCGAGACGGCGATGACGAACTCGTCCACGTGGGCGGCGACCGTGCCCACGACGACGGGTGCGGCCGCCTCCTCGGCGGCGGCGTCCCGGCCGAGCTCCACGCCGTACCAGACGAGGGCGGCCGCGCCGACGGCGAGCGCCGCGGCCGCGGCCAGCGGCCGGCGGGGCCAGCGGGCGCGGCCCGGCCGGACGCCGAGCGAGGCGGGGGCGAGCGTCGGAGCACCCGCCTCGATGAGCAGGCCCCGCGGCGCCCGGTGCAGCAGGCTGCGACGCCGCGCGGCCCAGACCAGGGCGGCGAGGTACACCACCAGGGTGCCGACCACCGCGGCCGACCCGGTCGGGTTGAGGCCGCTGGTGGCGAGCCCCACCGCCACGGCTACGACGCCGGCGCCCACGCCCACCGGCCCGGACACCCGGACCACGGGCACCGAGGCCAGCAGCAGCCCGAAGCCGGCCGCACCCACGTGGTCCGGTCCGCACGGCGAGGCGGGCGTGCAGGCGACGGTGTCGAAGGCGATGCCGACGGCGGCCATGAGGGCGAAGGCGACGAGGACCGGGCCGAGCGTCCGCTGCCACGGGTCGGCGGCCGCCCGCAGCACCCGCGCGCCGAGGGCGGGGGTCAGCGGCGGCGAAGTGATGCTCACGAGCGCCAGATGCTGCCAGCCGGCGGACGGGTAGCCTCGACGGCGCGCCGCCTCCGGTGCCGCGTCACCTCCGGTGGCCGCGTCACCTCCGGTGGCCCTCGTCGGACCGAACCCCACGAAAGGGGGCACATGACGGAGCTCGAGCGTGAGCAGCACAACCTCGACCGGCTGTACGCCCGGGTGGACGAGCTGCGCGCCGAGGTCGCCGCCGAGCTGGCCACCACCCTGCGCGAGCGCGGCGCCTCCGCCCGTGACCTCGTCGACCGCGAGGCGCGCGTGGACCGGCTCACCGAGCGCGCCGTCGCCCTGGACCACGCGGAGAACGGCCTGTGCTTCGGCCGGCTGGACCTGACGACGGGCAGGTGCGCTACGTCGGCCGGACCGGTCTGCGCGCGCCCGCGCCCGAGCGCACCCCGCTGCTGCTGGACTGGCGCGCCCCCGGCGCGCGGCCGTTCTACGTCGCCACGCCCGCGGACAGCCACGGCGTGCTCCGCCGCCGGCACCTGCGCACCGCCGGCCGCCGGGTGGAGGCGCTCGAGGACGAGCTGCTCGACCTCGACGCCGCGCGCGGCAGCGTCCGGCTGCAGGGCGAGGGCGCGCTCATGGCCGCCCTCGCGGAGCACCGCACCGGCCGGATGAAGGACATCGTCACCACCCTGCAGGTGGAGCAGGACGAGATCGTGCGCGCCGGCTCGGACGGCGTGCTGGTCGTCCAGGGCGGGCCCGGCACCGGGAAGACGGCCGTGGCGCTGCACCGCGCGGCCTACCTGCTCTACGCCCAGCCCTCGATCACCGCGCGGGGCGTGCTCGTGGTCGGCCCCACGCCGACCTTCCTGGACTACATCGAGCAGGTCCTGCCCTCCCTCGGGGAGACGCAGGTGGTGCTCACCACGCCCGAGGCGCTGGTCCCCGGGGTCGTCGCCGCCCGGCGCGAGGACCCGGCGGTGGAGCGACTCAAGGGCGACGTCGTGATGGCGGAGGTCCTCGCCCGGGCGGTCCGCGCCCGGCAGGGGTCCGGCCAGGACGTCGTCGTGACCTTCGAGGGCGATGAGCACCACCTGCCCACTCACCTCCTCGAGGCGGCGGCCGACCGGGCCCGCCGTTCCGGGCGTTCGCACAACGAGGCCCGGCGCCACTTCCGCGCCGAGGTGGTCACCGCGCTGGCGCTGGAGGTGATCGGGGCGGGGTACCGGCTGCTGCAGGACGTCGAGGAGGGGCTTGAGGACGAGCTCGCCGCCGTCGACGCGTCGCTGGCGCGGAACCCGGACGCCGTCCCCGGCCGCGTGAACGCCGCGGGCAGCGAGATCGACGGGCTCGCCGCCGCGCACGAGCTGCCGCTCGTGGAGCGCGACCTGCTCGCGGACCCGCGCGTGGCGGCCGTGCTGGAGGAGCTCTGGCCGGAGCTGAGCCCGGAGGCCCTGCTCCGGGACCTCTACACCGATCCCGCGCTGCTGGCCTCCGCCTCGGCGGGGCTGCTCACACGCGACGAGCGCGCGCTGCTGCGCCGCGACATGGGCCGGGGGTGGTGCGTCGCCGACGTCCCGCTGCTCGACGAGGCGGCCGAGCTGCTCGGCGTGGACGACTCGGCCGCCCGCGCGCGGGAGGCGGCCAGGCGGCGGGAGAACGCCCGCTTCGCACGCCAGGTGCTCCGCGCGAACGACCTGCTCGTCGAGGAGGGCGACGGCGACGCCGTGAGCGCCGGTGCGCTGCTCAGCGACGACGAGCTCGCCCGGCGCCACGCCGAGACGGACCGGCGCAGCTTCGCCGAGCGGGCGGCCGAGGACCGCACGTGGGTGTACGGGCACGTGATCGTCGACGAGGCGCAGGAGCTCTCCGCGATGACGTGGCGCGCGCTGTTCCGGCGCTGCCCGGCGGGGTCGATGACCGTGGTGGGCGACGTGCACCAGGCCTCCGGCCCGACCGCGGTGGAGCACTGGGAGGCGGCGCTCGCCCCGCACACCTCCGCGCGGGTCCGGCGGGCGGAGCTTACCGTCAGCTACCGCACCCCGCGCGAGATCATGGACGCGGCGGTCCCGGTGCTCCGCGCTCTGGACCCCGCCGCCCGGCCCCCGCTGTGCGCGCGGTCCACGGGCGCCGTCCCCGTCCGGGTGATCGCCCCGGCCGGCGGGCTGGACGACGCCGTCGCGGCCGTCGTCGAGGAGGCGCTCGGTCGAGGGGACCGGACCGGGGTGGTCGCCGCCACCGGCCGCGTCGCCGAGCTCGCGGCGACGCTGGGCACCCGGGCGGGGGCGGTGGACCTGCGCGCCGGCGTCGTCGTCCTCTCCCCCGCCGAGGCCAAGGGCCTCGAGTTCGACGCGGTGGTCGCGGCCGAGCCGGCCGAGATCCTCGCGGCGGAGCGCGGGCTCAACGACCTGTACGTGGCGCTGACCCGGCCCACGTCCGCGCTGACGGTGGTCCACACGGGCGAGCCGCCGGAGGTGCTGGCGCACCTGCCGGCCGCGCCCCCGTCGGCGCCCACGCCCACGCCCACGCGCACGCCCACGCCCACGCCCACGCCCACGTCGAGAATGCCCTAAGGGCTCATCGGCGCGTCCGGACGGGCACTTAGGACATTCTCGGCGCGGCGCCGGCGGCCGAGTGTGCCACCGCCCGAATCAGGGCGACCAGCGCCGCCACGATCCCGATGACGCTGCCCAAGATCCCGAGCCCCACGACCCAGCGCGCGACCAGCTCCCAGTCGAACGTCGCGTCGCCGAAGTCGAACGGGAAGACCTGCCACAGCCGCACCACGGCGACGAGGCCGACGACAGTGGTGACGAGATCGCCGAGCGCCCGGAACCAGAGCGGGTCGTGGACGACGTAGAGGGCGTTGGCCACGAGCCCCACCGCGATCGAGGCGTTCACCGCGCCGAGGACGAGGGCGGTGTCAGCCGTCAGGAACGGCAGCACCTGCCAGCCGGGCGCGACGTTGATCGCGTAGAGCATCGCCGCGTTGACCACCACCGCGATCGTGTAGCCGAACCGCCGCGCGCCGACGGCGGGGCGCTCGCGCACCTCGTGTGCCATGTGGACCTCCCTCGGGTCGTCCACCTGCTCCCCACGCTACGCAGGCCCGCCCGGCACCCGCGAGGGCCGAAGGTCACCTCGGCACAGCGCCAGGCCTTGACCACGTGAGGACCGCCTTCTGGGCCGAGGACAGCCGTCGAACCGTCCGTCGTCAGCGCAGATGGGGGTCCTCACGCGGACGGCCTCATCTTCAGCGGATCTCGAGGCCCGCGGCGCGCATCTCGTCCTTGACCTGGCCGACCGTCAGTGTGCCGAAGTGGAAGACCGACGCCGCCAGCACCGCGTCGGCCCCGTGCCGGGCGGCCTGGGTGAAGTGCTCGGCGGTGCCGGCGCCGCCGGAGGCGATCAGCGGGACGTTCACGCGCGAGCGGACGTCGTCGAGCATCTGCAGGTCGAAGCCGCCGGTGGTGCCGTCCGCGTCCATCGAGTTCAGGAGGATCTCGCCGGCGCCGAGCTCGGCGCCCCGCTCCGCCCACTCCACGGCGTCGATGCCGGTGCCGGTGCGGCCGCCGTGCGTGGTGACCTCGTAGCCGGAGGGGGTGACGGTGTCGCCCTGGCAGCGGCGGGCGTCCACGGAGAGCACGAGCACCTGACGGCCGAACCGCTCCGCGATCTCGCTGATGAGCTCGGGGCGGGCGATCGCGGCGGTGTTGACGCCCACCTTGTCAGCCCCGGCCTTGAGCAGGCGAGAGACGTCCTCCACGGAGCGCACGCCGCCGCCCACGGTCAGCGGCACGAAGACCTGCTCGGCGGTGCGCGAGACCACCTCCATCGTGGTGGCCCGGGCCTCGGCGGAGGCGGAGACGTCGAGGAAGGTGATCTCGTCCGCGCCCTCGGCGTCGTAGCGCCGCGCGAGCTCGACGGGGTCGCCGGCGTCGCGCAGCCCCTGAAAGTTCACGCCCTTGACCACGCGCCCGTCCGCCACGTCCAGGCAGGGGATGACGCGGACCGCGACAGTCATCAGTTCCTCCTCCGCGGCCACCTGACCCTCACGCGCCGCACGGTAGAGGCTATCCGGCCGGTAGCGTCGACCGTCATGACCGCCCACGAACCGCGACGAACGCCACGTCCCGACGGCGAGACCGTCGTCCCGCTGGTGCGTGCGGCGCTCGCGAGGCGCGCGAGCCGCGGCGGCGCCGCACCCGACTCCCACGGCGCGGGTGGTCCGGCCGTCGGGGCGCGGCGCGGCCCCGTCGTGGTCGCGATCGACGGCCGCTCGGGGTCGGGGAAGTCCGACCTGGCGGCCGACCTGGCCGGCCGGCTCGCCGCCGAGCCCGGGCTGGGCGCGCCGGGGGCCGTCGTCGTGCTCGCGCTGGAGGAGGCCTACCGCGGCTGGCACGGCCTCGCCGTGGGGCTCGGCGCCGTGGCCGCCGGCGTCCTGGAGCCGCTCTCGCGCGGCCAGGCGGGCTCGGTGCGGCGCTACGACTGGCACGCCGGGCGCGTGGACGGGGTGCTCACGGTGCCCGCGCCGGGTGCGCCGCTGCCGCGCGTGCTGGTCGTCGAGGGCTGCGGCGCCGGCTCGGCGATCTGCGCGCCGTTCGTCGACGTGCTGGTGTGGCTCGAGGCGCCGGAGGACGTGCGCAGGGCCCGGGCCATGGCGCGCGACGCCGGCACGTGGGGGAACCTGTGGGACGAGTGGGCCGCCCAGGAGCAGGCTCTCCTCGTCGCGCGCGACGCGCGCTCGACCGCGGACCTGGTCCTCCGCACCGGCTGAGTGCCTCCTGCGGCGCATCCGCTGAGCGGCGCGCGCCCGGCGGGCTCAACGGGCGGGGCCAGACGTCCAGGGCCAGAAGCCCGGGGCCAGCCGCCCGGGCGTCCCCCGGGGCCAGCCGCCCGGCGTCCCCCGGCGAGGTCAGCCGGCGGGGGTCCCCTCCGCCGTCGGCCCCTCCGTCACGGGCCCCTCCGTCGCCGGCGCGGTTCCCTCGGCCCCGCCGACCACGGACCCCTCGTCCCCGCCGGAGGCGGCGAGGATGTCGACGACGAGCACGAGCGTGTCCGTGCCGTGCGCCTGCCCGGGCGGGATCACGAGCAGCACCTGGGACCCGACGGGCTGGTCGACCAGGCCGTCGCGCAGCCCGTCGATGGTCTCGTCCAGCCGGACGGTCTGCGGCACCTTGCCGCCCTCCCAGGTGGAGTCGTACGGCTCGCCGGACTCCCACTCGACCCCGGTGTACTGCACCGTCACGTCCTGCCCCGGCCGGACCTGCTGGCCCTCGCCCCGGATCAGCGGGGCCACGACGAGCGCGGCCGGCGGCTCGGCGTCCGGCACGGCGATCGAGGGGGCGCCGTCGTCGCCGAGGGTGACCGCGGGCAGCCCGTCGCGCGGCGCGACGGCCTCCCCGCGGGCCTGCGTGTACAGCGCGTCGAGGACGAGGACGAGCATGCGCTCCTCGCCGTCCTCCTCGATCGGCTGCTGCACGAGGAGCCGGCTGCCCTCCCGGGCGCCGGAGAGCACCGGGAAGAGATCCTCGCCGACGTCCTCGGGGGTGAGCATCAGGGTCCGGGCGATGCCGACGTCGCGGCCCTCCACCAGGCCGCCGTCGTCGCCGTCGTAGGCGGTCAGGCTCAGCAGGATGGGTGCGCCCTCGACGAGCTCGCGCCCGTCCCCCTCGATCAGGGTCTCGACCGTCGCGTCCTCCAGCGGCAGCGGCGGGTCGAAGGTCACCACCGGCACGGACCCGAAGGCGCCGGAGACGGTCACCCCGGCGACCTCCTCCTCGTTCTTGACCGGGTCCTCGGTGCACGCGACGAGGAGCACCGACGTCAGCAGCAGCGCCACGAGCGCCGCGATCCGGCTCCGGGCTCCGCGCCGGCGGTTCGTCAGGTCAAACTTCACCCCAGCAGCCTACGTCGAGCCCGGCGGGCGCCCCGCGCTCCCCCGCCCGGGACGGCGGCGCGCCGCTCAGACGCGCAGCGCGGCCAGCAGGGCGTCGACGCGCTCGTCGACCGGGGAGAACGGGTCCTTCAGCACCACGGTGCGCTGGGCGGCGTCGTTGATCTTCAGGTGGACCCAGTCCACGGTGATGTCGCGGCGCCGTTCCTGCGCGGCGGCCACGAACTCCCCGCGCAGGCGCGCGCGTGTGCTGGCCGGCGGGTTCACCACGGCGTCGGCGATCTCCTCGTCCGTGGTGACGCGGGCCATGAGCCCGCGCCGGGCGAGGGTGGTGGCCAGGCCCCGCTGCGGCGAGATGTCGTGGTACGCCAGCGACAGCCGCGCCACACGCGGGTCGTCGAGGCCGAGGGTGTGCTTGGAGCGGTAGCGGTCCAGGAGCCGGCCCTTGATCGCCCAGTCGAGCTCGGTCTCGACCAGGGTCGGGTCCTGCTCGCGCAGGGCGCGCAGGCCCCGTTCCCACAGCTCCAGCACCCGCCGCTGGACGTCCGTGAGCTCCGCCGTCTGCCCGGTCGAGTCGAGGTAGGCGGTGACCCGGGCGAGGAACTCCTCTTGCATCTGCAGCGCGCTCATCCGCCGGCCGCTGGCCAGCTCGACGGGACTGGTCGCCGTCATGTCGTGGGAGATCTCACGGATGGCGCGCATCGGCTCGGCCAGCGCGAGGTCCCGCACGCGCACGCCGTCCTCGAGCATGCCGAGCAGCAGATCGGTCATCCCGACCTTGAGCATGGTCGTCGTCTCCGCCACCGAGGAGTCGCCGACGATCACGTGCATGCGGCGGTACAGGTCGGCGTCTGCGTGCGGCTCGTCGCGGGTGTTGATGATCGGCCGGGACCGGGTGGTCGCCGAGCTCATGGCGTCCCACATCTGGTCGGCACGCTGGGAGAACGCGTAGGACGCGCCCCCGCCTGCCCGCGCCCGGATGTGGCCGGCGCCCGTGAGGATCTGCCGGGTGATGAAGAACGGGATCAGCGCCTCACCCATGGCCTGGAAGTCGCGGCGACGGCGCACGAGGTAGTTCTCGTGGCAGCCGAAGGAGTTGCCGGCCGAGTCGACGTTGTTCTTGAACAGGTGGATGGTTCCCGGCACCCCCTCCTCGGCGAGGAGTGCGTTGGCGTCCTCCGTCATCTCATCAAGGATCGCCTCGCCGGCACGGTCGTTGGCCACGAGCTGGCGGACGTCGTCGCACTCGGCGGTGGCGTACTCCGGGTGGGACCCGACGTCGAGGTAGAGCCGGGCGCCGTTGCGGAGGAAGACGTTGGAGGAGCGGCCCCACTGGACCACCTTGCGGAACAGGTAGCGCGCGGCGTCGTCGGCGGTGACGACGGCGGGTGGTCCGCCCGCGGGCCCCGCGCCACCGTCCCGGGCGCCCTCGGCACCCTCACGTGCCCCTGCGGCGCCGTCCGACGACGGAGGAGCGTCGGAGATTCCGGCGCCGCTCACGCCTGCGCCCCGCCCGGCGGGCGGGGCGCAGGTGATGCCGTACTCGGTCTCGACGCCGAAGATCCGCCTGGCCGTCACTGCCCGCCCTTCTGCACGAAACCCTGCACGAAGGTCTCGGCGTTGGCCTCCAGGACGGAGTCGATCTCGTCGAGGAGGTCGTCGACCTCCTGGGTGCGGACCTGCCCGGCGGCGGCCACGGGCGGGCCGAGGGGCTCGGCGCCCGGGTCGTCGCGACGGGTGGTACGGCGCTGCTCCTGCTCTGCCATGTCGTGCTCCCCTCCTTGGTGTGATCCGATCCTAGAGCGTCTGCCCCGACTCGTCGGGAAGTCATCGGTCGCCGGCCCCCGAAGTTCTGACCGTCACATCGAGGTGACTCCGCGCACGCGGTGGCCGACGGCGATCGACTCCCCGGAGACGGCCCCGGCGATCGGGGAGACGAGGAACGCGATCAGAGCCGCGACGTCGGCGGGGCTCACCTCCCCCGCCCCGGCGCTCTGCACCTCGGGGCTCGGGTCCTCGCGGACCGTGCCGGGGCTGACGGTGTTGACCGTGACACCGGTCCCGGCGACGGAGTCGGCGAGGTTCTTCGCCGCGATGATCAGCGCCGCGTTGCGCACCGCACCCGTGACGTTTCCCGTGAGGAAGGCGTTCTGCCCGGAGACCCCGACGATCCGGCCGTAGCCGGACGCGGTCATGACCGTCAGCGCGGCGTTCGCGACCCTGAGGAAGGTCAGCGCCTTGGCGTCCACGGCCTCGAGCACCTGCGCGGGCTCCGAGCTGCGCGCGGGGTCGAGGGTCTGCGCGCTCGGCGCCGCCGTGACGACGACGCCGTCCAGGCGGCCGTGCTCGTCGAGCAGCGCCGAGATCCCCGTGGAGACGGACGCGTCGTCTCGCGCGTCCAGGACGGCACCGCCGGTCCCGCCGCGCGAGGCCGCCACCGCCACGGCCCCCTCCGCACGGAGGCGCTCCACGACCGCGGCGCCGATCAACCCGGTCCCTCCGACGACGAGCACCACACGTCCCGCCAGCTGCAGATCCATGCCGCCACGGTAGCCCGCACCGGCTCGGTCAGATCGCTGGTGACGACGCGAGAGACGGTCGTCGCCGGCGAGCTAGGAGGCCGGCGGCGCCGTCAGGTTCTCCAGCAGCTCGGCGGCCGTGGCCGACCGATCCAGGAGCGCCCCGACGTGCGCGCGGGTGCCGCGCAGCGGGTCGTTCATCGGCACCCGCACGAGGTGCTCGTTCTCCGGCACGTCCAGGACCACAGACTCCCAGCTCGCACCGGCCACCTGACCGGGGTAGCGGGAGACCACCTGGCCCCGGAACCAGGCCCGGGTGTCCGCCGGCGGGGTGTGCTCGGCGGCCGCGACGTCGGCATCCGGCACGAGGCGCTCGACCCGGCCGGCCGCGGCGAGGCGCCCGACGATCGAGCGCTCCGGGCGCAGGTCGGACCACTGCAGGTCGAACGCCTGGAGCTTCGGGTGGTCCCACGGCAGGGACTCGCGGCGGCGCATGCGCTCGAGCAGCTGTTTCTTGGCCACCCACTCGACCTCGGCGGCCGCGCTCGCCGGGTCGGTGGCGAGGCGGTCCAGCACGCCGCCCCAGCGCTCGAGCACGTCCGCCGTCGCCGGGTCCACCCCGGTGGCGGGCGCGGCCTGGCGGACCGCGTCGGCGACGACGGTGAGGTACTGGCGCTGGATCTCCAGCGCCGTCATCTCCCGCCCGTCGGAGAGGGTCAGCCGGTGGGTCAGCGTCGTGTCGTGGCTGACCTCCCACGTCTCCCCCACCGGGTTGGCGATCATCAGCGCGTCGAGGGACATCGGCACCGCGCCCGCCTCGAGCAGCCAGAGCACCAGCGAGGTGGTGCCCATCTTCAGGTAGGTGGAGACGTCGAAGAGGTTCGCGTCCCCGCCGATGACGTGCAGGCGCCGGAACCGGTCGGCGTCGGCGTGCGGCTCGTCGCGGGTGTTGATGATCGGCCGGTTGAAGGTGGTCTCCAGGCCGACGTCGTTCTCCACGTAGTCCGCGCGCTGGGACATCTGGAAGCCCGGGATCTGGCTGCGCTGCCCGATGCCCACGCGGCCCGCGCCGCAGAAGACCGGCCGGGTGACGAAGAACGGCGTGAGGTAGCGGATGATGTCGCCGAAGTTCACGGACCGCTCGACGAGGTAGTTCTCGTGGGTGCCGTACGCGGCCCCCTTGCCGTCGACGTTGTTCTTGTACAGCACGACGTCGGGGAGCGTGGGCACCTCGCGCAGCGCGTCCATGGCGCCGCGCATGACGAGCTCGCCGGCCCGGTCCCACCGCACCGCGTCGAGCGGGTTGGTGACCTCGGGGCTGGAGTACTCGGGGTGGGCGTGGTCGACGTAGAGCCGCGCGCCGTTGGAGAGGACGGCGTTGTGGGCGGTCGGCAGCGCCGCCTCCGCCTCGCTCGGGCGGCGCACGTGGGTGGTCCGGACACCGGGCGCGGGGGGTGCGCCGTCGTCGGCGGAGGGGGCCGGGGCGTCCGGGTCGTCGGTGAGCTGCGACGGGTGGGCGGCCGCGCGGTCGAGGCGGAACCCGCGGGCGTCGGCCAGCGGGTCCTCACCGGCGTAGTCCCACCGCACGTGGCCGCCGCGGCCGGCGCTGCCGGGGTGCGAGGCGTACGCGGCGACCACGTGAGTGGACAGCACCATCGGGTTCGCATCCGGGTTGCCGGGTTCGATGAGGCCGTACTCGGTCTCGATGCCCATCGGGCGGTGCACGCTCACGAAACTCCCTCGCGCTCTACAGGTACCCGGGGACCGGGGTGATCGTCTCGATGCCGTCCTCCGACATCTCCCCGCCGAGCGCGACGACGCCGGTGCGGTGCCCGGCGGGCGACGGCGCGGCCGAGCCTCCGGCGTCGCGGCCGAGCGTGCGCAGGTAGGTGATGCGCTCGCCCTTCTTCCCGCTCACGCGGGCCCAGTCGTCGGGGTTGGTGGTGTTGGGCAGGTCCTCGTTCTCGCGCATCTCCGCGGCGAGAGCGGCGAGCAGGTGCTCGGTGCGCAGGCCCCGCCCGCCCGAGGCGAGCAGGTCCTTGATCGCTCGCTTCTTCGCGCGGTCGACGATGTTGGCGATCATCGCGCCGGAGGCGAAGTCCTTGAAGTGCAGGACCTCCTTGTCCCCGCTGGCGTAGGTGACCTCGAGGAACTCCGTCTGGGCGGTCGTGGCGTACAGGGCCTCGACCACCGTGTCGATCATCGCCTCCACGGTCGCGGCCGGGTCGCCGTCGTGCCGGGCCAGCTCGTCCTCGTGCAGCGGCAGGTTCGTGGTGAGGTACTTGGCGAAGATCTCCCGCGCCCCCTCGGCGTCGGGCCGCTCGATCTTGATCTTCACGTCCAGGCGGCCCGGTCGCAGGATGGCGGGGTCGATCATGTCCTCGCGGTTGGAGGCGCCGATGACGATGACGTTCTCGAGCTTCTCCACGCCGTCGATCTCGCTGAGCAGCTGCGGGACCACCGTGGTCTCGACGTCGGAGCTCACGCCCGTCCCGCGGGTGCGGAACAGGGACTCCATCTCGTCGAAGAAGATCACCACAGGGATGCCGCGGGAGGCCTTCTCGCGGGCACGGGCGAAGATCACCCGGATCTGCCGCTCGGTCTCGCCCACGTACTTGTTGAGCAGCTCCGGCCCCTTGATGTTGAGGAAGTAGCTGCGCGGGGCGTCCGCCCGCCCGGCCGCCGCGTCGCCGTCGCGCTCGGTGCGGCGGGCCTCCGCCGTCGTCGCCAGGGAGGTGGCCACCGCCTTGGCGATGAGCGTCTTGCCGCACCCGGGCGGGCCGTAGAGCAGCACCCCCTTCGGCGGCTTGAGGCCGTGCTCGCGGTAGAGGTCGGGGTGGAGGAAGGGCAGCTCGACGGTGTCGCGGATCTGCTCGATCTGCGGGCCGAGGCCGCCGATGTCGGAGTAGTCGGTGTCCGGGACCTCCTCCAGGAGGAGCTCCTCGACCTCGGAGCGCACCACGCGCTCGGAGACGAAGCCGGTGCGGAAGTCCGCGGTCAGGGCGTCGCCGATGCGCACGCCCGACGTCAGCAGCGGGCCGGCCAGGCGCATGACGCGCTCGTCGTCGGCGCGCGCCAGGACCAGGACGCGGTCGCCGTCGAGGATCTCCTTGACGGTGACGATCTCCCCGGTGGACTCGTACGAGCCGGCGCCGATGACGAGGAGCTGCTCGTTCAGGCGCACCTCCTGGCCCGGGTGCAGGGCGCCGAGCGGGACGGCGGCGGAGACGGCCAGGCGCATCTTGCGGCCGCCGACGAAGACGTCGGCCTCGCGCTCGTCCAGGTGCGCGCCGAGGAACGTGCCGTAGGAGCCCGGCGGCTTGGAGATCGAGTCGAGCTGCTCCTGCAGCTGGACGAGGCGTTGGCGCGCGGTGTCGAGCGCCTGGGCGAGCCGCTCGTTCTTGCTCGCGAGCGAGATGGCCTGCTGCTCGAGCTCGCGCGCACGACCCTCGCTGAAGCGGTCGGCCTCTGCCATGACGGTCCCTCCGTTGATCGACGCCGACCAGCCTATGCGCTGGCGCCGACACGGCGATCGCGGCGCCCGGGTGACGGCGCTCTCAGGGACGGCGTCCGGCGTCCGGCCCCCGCGCCGGCGCGCAGGGCCCCCGCACCGCGCCACCCCGCCCCGGCACCGCGCCACCCGGCCCCCGCACCGCCGCACCCCGCCCGCGCACCGTTCCCGCCGGCCCCTCCGGGCGCCCGCTCGCCCGTGGCGTCACTCCGTCAGGGACACCCGTACGAGACGACGCCACAGGAGACCGCGAGGCGCGGCCGAGGCGCGGACAGGCGGCCCGACAACCGTGCGGCGTCACTCCGTCAGGGATACCCGTACGAAGTGACGCCGCAAAGGTGCGGACGGCCCGGGCCACCGCCGTCGGGCCGTGGCAGGTCAGTCCTCGGGGTGGCTGAGCAGCTCGCTCGCGTCCTGGCTCACGGCCCGCTCCTCGTCGGGCCGCGGCCCGGGCCGGGACGCCATCCCGGTCTGCTCGATCTCCGCGCGGCGGTGGATGTCCCGGCGCACGCGGCGGATCTTCTTCTCCGAGATCGCCCGCTCCCCCACGTCCTCCGGCGTCCAGTCGCTCTCGGTGGGGTAGGCGCCCTTCGCGGGGCGGCGCGTACGCTGCTGCGGGGTGTTTCCCGGCGCGAGCCGCCGGGTGGTGACGAGGAACCCGGTGTGCCCGATCATCCGGTGGTCCGGCCGAACCGACAGCCCCTCGAGGTGCCAGGTGCGCACCATGGTCTCCCACGCCTGCGGCTCGGTGAACGCCTCGGTGGCGCGGACGTCCTCGGCGAACCGGCTCAGCTGCGTGGTGGTGGCGACGTACGCGGTGAGGACCCCGCCCGGCGCCAGGGCGTCCGCGGCGACGCCGAGGTTCTCCCAGGGCGCCAGCATGTCCAGCACCATGCGGTCCACCGAGCCGGGCTCGACGGCGTCGGGCAGGACGTCGGCGAGGTCGCCGGTGCGCACCTCCCAGGCGGGGTGCGGGCCGCCGAACCACGACTCGACGTTGCCGATGGCGATGTCGGCGAAGTCCTCGCGCCGCTCGACCGAGATCAGGTGGCCCCGCTCGCCGACCGCGGAGAGCAGGCTCATCGACAGCGCCCCGGAGCCGACGCCGGCCTCGACCACGGTGGCGCCGGGGAAGATGTCGCCCATCTGGACGATCTGGGCGGCGTCCTTGGGGTAGACGACGGCGGCGCCGCGCGGCATGGACAGCACGAAGTCGCTGAGCAGCGGCCGCAGCGCGAGCAGCTGGTGCCCGGTGGCGGTGGTCAGGACCGTGCCCTCGGGCTTGCCGATGAGCTCGGTGTGGCGGAAAGAGCCGCGCTGGGACTGGAAGTACCCGTCGACGGTGAGCAGGATCGTGTGGAGGCGGCCCTTGGTGTCGGTCAGCTGGACGCGTTCGCCGGCGCGCAGCGGGCCCCGGCGCCGCGCTGGGCCGCCGGGCAGGTCCGCGGCCTCGGCGCCGTGCGTGGAGGGTGGCTCGGCCGCGATGGCGTCCGGGACGGTGGTCGGCTGGGTGTCGGGCTCGCTGGTCACGACGGGCGAGTCTACGGTCGGGGCGCGCGCACGGCCCGCGCCACCGCGGCGACCTCGACCACACCGAGGACCGTGGCGCCGTCGTGCAGGACGACGACGGGCCCGTGGTGCTGCGCCGCGCTCACCGCGGCGAGGGCGGGGGCGCCCGTCGTGGCGGTGATCACCTGCTGGGGCGCGAGGGTGCGGGCGACGGCGCCCACCCGCGTCGTGGCCCGGGCCTCGTAGGGCACCTGGAGCACGGCGTCGGGGTCCAGGAGGGCGACCGGCCGGCCGGCCCGGACCAGGACGACGGCGGCCGAGCGCCCGCCGAGGCCTGCGTCGAGCTGGGCGACGGTGGCGGTGTCCTCGAGGACGAGGGTCGGCACGGCGAGCTCGCGCAGGTCGAGGCTGGCGGCGGCGCGGCGGACCTCGACGCTGCGCAGCGCCTGGCCCGTCCCGGACCACAGGAACATGCCGAGCAGCAGGATCCAGATGCCGGTGCCGAGGTCCGGCTGCCGTCCCTCGAGGAGCGGCCGGCCGAGGTACCAGAACAGCACGGCGACGACGACGACGCGCCCCGCCCACGCGGCCACGACGGTCCCGCGCGAACGGTCGCCCGTCACGGCCCAGACGAGGGCCTCGAGGATCTGCCCGCCGTCGAGCGGGAGGCCGGGCAGGAGGTTGAACCCGGCGACGAGCGCGTTGGAGACCATCGCGCCCCACAGGATCACCGCGCCCGGCCCGCTGGGCTCGAGCGCCACCTGCGCGCCCCACGCGGCGAGGGCGAGCGCGGCGTTGGCGAGCGGCCCGGCGGCGGAGACGACGGCGGAGGAGCCCGGTCCGGGCAGCTCGGTCTCGAAGGAGGTGTGCCCGCCCCAGAAGGTCAGCACGTACTCGCGCGGGCGGGCGCCGAGGCGTTGCCCCGTCAGGCCGTGGGCGAGCTCGTGGACCAGCACCGAGACGAACAGCATGACCACGAACGCCAGGGTCGTCAGCACCACGGTGCCCGTGCCCAGCGTCGGGACGAGCCGGCGCACGAGCGGGAAGTACAGCGTCACCAGGATCGCGGCGACGAGCACCCAGGAGGGCGCCAGCACCACGGGGATGCCGCTCACCCGGCCGATCACCCAGCCCGAGCGCGTGCGTCTGCCGACGGGCGTGCTGGAAGGGGTCATCTCCCCAGCCTATGCGGGACGCAGTCCTCGGCCGCGCCACGCCGTCCACAGCCGGCGGTGCCTTCACCGGCGGTGTCGGTGCCCGGGGTTAACGTGGCCGGCATGACGCAGACGACGACGCAGCACCAGGCCGCGCCGGTGCCCGGACTGACGGACCGGGACGCCGGGACGACGTTGGAGCCGGCCCTCCGGGAGGCCACCGCCGTCGTCCCCGACCGGGTCTCCCCCGCCGGTGCCGTTCTCCCCGGGGCCTCCCCGGACGTCCTGACGCCCGACGCCCCCAGCCCGGACGCCCCCACCCCCGACGCCGCGACGCCGGAGGAGGCGGCCACGCCGGCCCGTCGTCGTGCGGCGATCTCACCCTCGCGGGCGAAGGACTTCCGCCAGTGCCCGCTGCTCTTCCGCTACCGCGCGGTCGACCGGCTGCCCGAGCCGCCCAGCCAGGCCGCGGTCAAGGGCTCGCTGGTCCACGCCGTCCTCGAGCACCTCTTCGACCTGCCGGCGGCGGGGCGCACCGAGCAGGCGGCCCAGGAGCTCCTGGACCCGCAGTGGCAGGAGCTTCAGGCGTCGCGGCCCGACGTGCTGGGCATGTTCGCCGGCCCGGAGGATCTCGGCGCCTGGCTGGCGGAGGCGCGCAGCCTGCTGACCCAGTACTTCCGGATGGAGAACCCGACCCGGCTCGAGCCGGCCGAGCGCGAGATGCTCGTGGAGACGGAGCTCGCCTCGGGGATCCTGCTGCGCGGGTACGTGGACCGGGTGGACGTCGCGCCGAACGGCATGGTCCGGGTGGTCGACTACAAGACGGGCCGCTCGCCGAACCCGCGGTTCCAGGACGAGGCGCTGTTCCAGATGCGCTTCTACGCCCTCATGCTGTGGAAGCTGCACGGCCGGGTGCCCGCGCGGCTCCAGCTCGTCTACCTCGGCGACGGCCGCACCCTGACGCACGACCCGGTCGAGGAGGAGCTCGTCGCGCTGGAGCGGGACCTCGAGGGCCTGTGGGAGTCGATCGCGGGCGCCGCCCGCGCCCGGGACTTCACCTACCGGACGTCCAAGCTGTGCTCGTGGTGCTCGTTCCAGTCGCTGTGCCCGGCCTTCGGCGGCGAGGTGCCGCCGCTGCCCCCGGAGGGCGTGGAGCACCTGCTCACCGTCCAGGGCGCGTGACGGCTGGCCTCAGCCGATCCCCAGGGCCTGCACGGCCCCGCCGGTGAGGTAGAGACCGAGGAGGAACAGCACCCAGGCCAGCGCCTCGCGCGAGTTCCTGGACAGCCAGGCCTCCAGCCTGGCCAGGGCGGGCGAGACCCGCTCGTGCAGCACGACGCGGAGGACCAGCAGCACCAGCGCCGGCGCGATCATGACGAGGCAGTAGCCCGCCAGGACGACCGCCCCCTCGCCCACGGACGCCCCGGACGTGGACAGCAGACCGATCGCCCCGAGGTACGGCAGCATCGAGCCGAGCTCCACCGTGGTGGCGGTCAGGGCGAGACCGACGAGACCGCGGACCGAGCCTTCCCCCGATCCCGCACGCGCGCGCCATCGCTCGACCCGGCCCGGCCCCTGCTCCGCCCGCCGCGCCGCCCGCCGGGCCGCCCTCCTGGCCTTGCCGGCCTTCGTCAGCGGCTCCACGGTCAGCCCGAGCACGAGCAGCACCACGCCGACCACGAGCTGCACCACCCGGGCGCCGGGGCTGTCGAGGCCCTCGCCGAGCTGGTCGAGGAAGGCGAGCGCGCCGCCCAGAAGGGCGACGCCCACGACGAGGTAGAAGGCGGCCACGGTGGCCAGGAAGCCCAAGATCCGGCCCGGCCTGAGCCTCCCGGGCGTCAGCATGAGCCACAGCGGGATCAGGAGGGTGCCGAAGCTGGTGCTGTCGATCAGCGCCAGGACCACCAGCGGCGCGAGCAGCTCGCCGCTCATCGACGCCCTCCCGGACGACGGATGCCATCAGTCATGCGCAGGAGTTTCACCCATTCGCGCGGCCGAAACATCCACCTTTGGTACCGGTTCGAGGCCGTCAGGACCCTCGACCGGTGAAGCGCGATGCCTTCGTCAGCGCCTCGCGCGTGCCGCCGTCGCCAGCTCGTCCACGACCTCGCCGTCGAGGATCCGCGCCAGCAGGTCCAGGTCCGCGCCCTCGAGCGAGCGCAGCCGGCTCAGCCTGTCCTGCGCGGCCACCTCGACCATGAGCGGCACCGCGATGGTCCGGGCCCCCGACGCCAGCGCCGCGGTGACGCCCACGGTGGAGTCCTCGATAGCGACGCAGCGGGTGACGTCCACGCCGAGCCGCTCGGCGGCCGTCAGGTACGCCTCGGGATGCGGCTTGCCGCGGCTCACCTGGTCACCCGTCACGACCGCCTGGAACGTGCCGGCCGGGGCGGCCTCGACGACCGCGCCGGCGAAGCTCTCGTAGGACATCGTCACCAGGGCGCACGGCACGCCCGCCGCGCGGAGCTCGCCCAGCAGCTCGAGCGCCCCGGGTCGCCACGGCGCCCCGTTCTCCCGCACCCGGGCCACCACCCCGGCGAGGATCTCCTCGACGAGGTCCTCCGGCGCGCCGCCGATGCCGGTCTGCTCCTGGATGATCCGGGCGGAGGTGATCAGGTCGTTGCCGACCAGCTGCAACCCCTGCTCCTGCGTCCACGTGCCGCCGTGCCGGGACACGACCGCGGTCTCCGCCGCCATCCAGTAGGGCTCGGTGTCGACCAACGTGCCGTCCATGTCCCACAACACGGCGTCCGGTAGCTGCCTCATGCTCACCCGAGCACCATAACGACGCCTAGGGTTGCTGCATGACCAGCACGGATCCGAGCAAGCAGGGGCCCGCCGGCGAGAACCGGCCGGACGAGGCTCCCGAGGGGAAGGCCGCGGGCAAGGAGCTCCCGCCCGCCATCCTGCTCGCCTCGTTCGAGGGCTGGAACGATGCCGGCGGTGCCGCGACGCAGGCGCTGGACATCGTCGCCGAGGCGTGGGACGCGCAGGTGGTCCACGAGCTCGACGCGCAGGACTACCACGACTTCCAGGTCAACCGCCCGCACGTGGGGATGGGGCCGGACGGCACGCGTGAGCTGACCTGGCCCTCGACCACCGTGTCGGTGGCGCGGGCGCCGATCTCGGGACGCCGGGTGGTGCTGGTCCAGGGCGTCGAGCCCTCGTTCCACTGGCGCGACTACTGCGAGGAGATCCTCGAGGTCGCCCGCGGGCTCGGCGTGGGCACGGTCGTCGGCGTCGGCGCCCTGCTCGCCGACGTGCCGCACTCCCGGCCCATCCCGGTGCAGACCAGCTCCAACGACCCCCAGGTCCAGGCGCTGCTGGGCGTCGAGGGTTCGGAGTACGAGGGCCCCTCCGGCATCGTCGGCGTGCTCACCCACTTCGCCGCCGAGCAGAACCTGCACACCCTCAGCGTGTGGGCGGCGGTGCCGCACTACGTCGCCCAGCCGCCCTCACCGAAGGCGACCCTGGCCATCCTGCTGCGCCTGGAGGAGCTCGTCGGCGAGCCGCTGCCGGTGGGCGACCTGCCTGAGGACGCCCGGGCGTGGCAGGCGGGGGTCGACGAGCTCGCCGGCCAGGACCCCGACGTCGCGGAGTACATCCAGCAGCTCGAGGAGGTCAAGGACACCGCCGACCTGCCCGAGGCCTCCGGCGAGGCGATCGCGCGGGAGTTCGAGCGGTACCTGCGCCGTCGGGACAGCCGGGGCGACAAGGGCGGGCCGGGCCCCACCGGGCTCTGAGCGCCGGCGGGCCGCGCCCACCGGGCTCCAGCCCCCGGCGGCCTCGGCCCACCGAGATCCGCCCCCCTGGCACGCATCGGCCCCACCGAGTCGACCGCGACTCGGGCAGACCCGGGCAGACCCGCGGAGCTACAGCACCGAGGAGGCCGTCTGTCCCGCGGCCGCGGCGATGCGTTCCAGCGTCGCCGCCGTGCGGGCGGTGAGCGCCGTACCCGCGGCGTCCTCGACGCCGTCCGCGACGCGCCGGGCGAAGGCGGCCACCTGCTCGCCGTACTGGTCGCCCTCCACCTCGACGACGGAGACGTCGCCGTCCCGCTCGACGCGGATCCGGGCGGTGCCGCCGCGCTGGTCGGCGCGGAAGACGTCGGGGAGCTCGATGGTGCCGGTGGTGCCGATGAGCCGGGCCTCGGCGCGGAACGGCGCGTCGAAGGAGCAGTGCAGGGTGGCGGTGACGGCGCCGTACCGGGCGGCGACGGCCGTCCTCGTGTCGGCTCCGTCGGGCGTGTCGCGGTGGGCGACGACGCCGAGGTCGTCGGGCTCGGCGCCGGTGAGCCAGCCGAGCAGGTCCACCGGGTAGCAGCCGATGTCCCGCAGGGCCCCGCCCCCGAGGTCGCGGCGCAGACGGATGTCGGGCGGCTCGGACCGCGGCAGCGTGAAGTGGAAGGACGACTCGACCGTCACGAGGTCGCCGATCGCCCCGGCGTCCAGCAGCTCGCGCAGGCGCCGCAGCTGGGGGTGGTGGCGGTACATGAAGGCCTCGGCCAGCTGCACGCCGGCGTCCGCGCAGGCGGCCGTGACCTCCTCGAGCTCCGCGGTGCCGAGCACGATCGGCTTCTCGCACAGGACGTGCTTGCCGGCCCGGGCCGCGGCGAGGATCCACCGCATGTGATGGGCGTTGGGCAGGGCGATGTAGACCGCGTCGACCCCCGGGTCGGCGAGCAGCTCGTCGTAGCCGGCGTACGCCCGCGGGATGCCCACCTCCGCGGCGTAGCGCTCGGCGTTGCCGCTGGCCGAGGCGACGGCGACCACCTCGCCCGCCCCGGCGCGACGGATCGCCGGGATCACCTGCTTTCGCGCGATCCGCGCCGCACCGAGCACGCCCCACCGGATGTCAGACACAGCAGCCTCCCCGTCGTGAACCAGGGCCCCAGGCTATCCAGCCCCTCCCCTTCCGCCCCGGGACCCGTGCTCGCATCCGCGCAGGACTCCCGGAGATCCTCCGGGGGCTCCAGGTCGACCCGGCCGCACCGGCACGGCGCAACCCCTGTCCGGATCGCGAGACCCGCTCAGCGTCGTGTCCGAAAGCCGGGACGACGGCGGCAATCACGGAATCGGGTCTCGACCGCTCCCCCGGTCGTCCGTAACGTCGCCGCCGCGCGTCCGCCGCACGGCGGCCGTGCAGGATCCAGCCCACGGACGACGAGAGGAGACTCTGGTGCACCACCTGTGCGCCGCGGCGCTCATGCTGCGCTCCCGCCGTCACGTCGACCTGATGCGGATCTCCTCCGCAACGTGTCGGGCCTGATCCCGCGGCCCTGACCGGCCGCTGCACCGCCCCTCCGGGGCGCCCCTCCCGTTCCGCACCTCCCCTCCGGCGCGCCCGCGGCGCGCGGACCACGCACGCCTCGACAACCCGGCGTGCCCAGGCAGACAGGACCTTCCATGCTCCTCACCGGGCTTCTCCTCGGCGCAGCGCTCGGCTTCGCCATGCAGCGCGGACGCTTCTGCGTCACCGGCGCCTTCCGCGACGTGTTCGTCGCGCGCAGCACGCGGTGGCTCACCGCGTTCCTCATCGTCATCGCCATCCAGGCGGTCGGGATCGCCGCCATGCAGGGCATGGGCGTCATCGGCCCCGCCGACCAGCCGCTCGCGCTGCCCGCCACCGTGGTCGGCGCGCTGATCTTCGGCTTCGCCATCGTGCTCGCCGGCGGCTGCGCCACCGGCACCTACTACCGCTCCGGCGAGGGCCTCGTCGGTTCCTGGTTCGCGCTGATCTTCTACGCGCTCTCGGCCGGCGTGATGAAGAACGGCGTCCTGGGCGACTTCACCGCCTGGGCCCGCGGCATCACCGTGCCGGCCACCACGATCCACGAGACCCTGGGCGTCAGCTCCTGGTTCCTCGTCGCCGCCCTCGGCGCCGGCGTGCTGTACCTCGTCCACCGACACCTGTCCGTGCGCACCCTGAAGGTGGCCACGCTGCCGCCGCGCCGCACCGGGCTGGCGCACCTGCTCTTCGAGAAGCCCTGGGGCGCGTTCTCGACGGCGGTCGTCATCGGGATCATCGCGATCCTCGCGTGGCCGCTCAGCACGGCCACCGGCCGTGAGGCCGGGCTCGGCATCACCACGCCCTCCGCCAACGCGGTGACCTTCCTCGTCACCGGCGACGCCGAGCTCGTCGACTGGGGCGTGCTGCTCGTGGCCGGCATCCTGCTCGGCTCCTTCATCGCCGCCAAGGGCTCCGGCGAGTTCCGCGTCCGCGTCCCCGACGCCACCACCACCGTCCGCTCGATCGTCGGCGGTGTCGGCATGGGCGTCGGCGCGGCGCTCGCCGGCGGCTGCACCATCGGCAACGCCATGGTGGCGACCGCCCAGTTCTCCTACCAGGGCTGGCTCTCGTTCGCCTTCATGCTCCTGGGCACGGGGATCGCCACCAAGATCTTCGTCCTGCGCGGCCCCCGCACGGCCGCTCGATCCACCGTCCCGGCGACCGCCGGCGTCTGACTCCCACCACGCCCACCACAGAGAGAAGGACCACCATGCCCATCAAGACCGTGCTCGAGACCGACGGCCAGGTCTGCCCGTTCCCGCTCGTCGAGGCGAAGGAGGCCATCGCCGCCCTGGAGGTGGGCGACGAGCTCGTCATCAACTTCGACTGCACGCAGGCCACCGACTCCATCCCGCGCTGGGCGGCGGAGAACGGCTACCCGGTCACCGAGTTCGACCGCCGCGGCGACGCCAGCTGGTCGATCACCGTGCAGAAGGCCTGAAGCCCGTAGGACCTACAGCGCCACGCCGAGCAGCGCGTCGACGGTGCGCCGGACCAGCTCCGGTGCGCCGTCGACCTGCTCGGCGTCGTGCGCGAGCGCGCGGGCGGCCCAGGCGTCGACGGCGGCCAGCGCGGCCGGCGCGTCGAGATCCCGGGCGAGGGCCTCGCGGACCTGCTCGAGCACCGGCTCGGCCGCGGGGCCCGCCGTCGCGGAGGTCGCGCGGCGCCAGGTCGCCAGCCGCTCGGCCGCCGCGCCGAGGTCCGCGTCGGTGTACTCCCAGTCAGACCGGTAGTGGTGGCCGAGAAGGGCGAGCCGGACGGCCATGGGGTCGGCCCCGCCGTCGACGAGGCGGGAGACCAGCACGAGGTTGCCGAGCGACTTGCTCATCTTCTCGCCGTCGTAGGCCACCATGCCGCCGTGGCTGTGCACCATCACCGGGGCGGGGACGTTGCGCAGCACCCGCAGGTGCGACTCGCTCATCTCGTGGTGCGGGAAGACGAGGTCGCGCCCGCCGCCCTGCACCTCGATGAGCTGGCCGAGGAACTTCCCGGCGATGCACGAGCACTCGATGTGCCAGCCCGCCCGGCCGCGGCCGAGGCTGCGCCCGTCCCAGTCGGGCTCGCCGTGGCGGGTGCGCCGCCACAGCAGCGGGTCCAGCGCGTGGCGCTTGCCGGGCCGGTCCGGGTCGCCACCGTTCTCGGCGAAGACCTTCACCATCTCGTCGGGATCGAGACCCGCGCCCGTGCCGAAGAGCGGGTCGGCGCTGAGGTCGGCGTAGACGTCGCCGAGCTCCGGGTCGTCCCCGCCGGCCCCCTCGGGTACCGGCACGCGGTAGGCCGTGCCGTCGGCGAGCATGCGCTCGACGGCGGCCACGACGAGGTCCATGGCCTCCACGACGCCGACGTAGTGGTCCGGAGGCACGACCCGCAGGGTCTCCATGTCCGAGCGGAACAGGTCCGTCTGGGACTGGGCGAGCTCGCGCCAGTGGACGTCGGTCTCGTCGGCGCGCTCGAGCAGCGGGTCGTCGACGTCGGTGACGTTCTGCACGTAGGTCACCCGGCGGCCCGCGTCGCGCCAGGCGCGCAGGAGCAGGTCGAAGCCGACGTAGGTGTTGGCGTGGCCCAGGTGCGTGGCGTCGTACGGGGTGATGCCGCAGACGTAGAGGGTGGCGGGCTCCTCGGCGCCGCGCGTGGGGGTCAGCGCCCCGGCGGCGGTGTCGTGCAGGTGCACGGTGAGGCCCTGACCGGGCAGGGAGGGGATGTCGGGCGCGGACCAGGAATGCACCAGGTGATGCTAACCGGCGGCGAGCGTCCGGCAGATCGGCCGTCCACGCGCCCGGTGATGCCGCGGGAGATTTCCCGACGACGCAGCCGAGGCTCCGCCGTCGGAAATCGTCAGCCGGCCGAGGGCGACCCGGCGGGCACGGCGTCGATGACACCGGCGATCACGAGCGCCACGACCAGGACCGCGAGCACCAGCCGGTAGACCACGAACGGGGTGTAGCTGTTGGTCGAGACGTAGCGCAGGAACCACACGATGACGGCGTACCCGACGAAGAACGCGACCACGGTCGCCAGCGCGATCAGCGCGCCGGGCACCTGCGCGGTGCCGGGGGCCGGCTCGCCGAAGATGACGTCAGAGAACAGCTTGTAGAAGCCGGAGATCATCACGGCGGGGATGGCGAGGAGGAACGCGTACCGGGCGGCCGCCTCGCGGGTGTAGCCCAGCAGCAGGCCGGCGGTGATCGTGCCGCCGGACCGGGAGACGCCCGGGACGAGGGCGAGCGCCTGGGCCAGGCCGAAGATCACGGCGTCCTTGAGGCTCATGTGGTCCAGCGTCTTGGTGCGCCGGCCGACGCGGTCCGCCCAGCCCAGCAGGAGGCCGAAGATCGCCAGCATCGCGGCGGTGATGTACAGGTGGCGCAGGGTGTCGTCGATGGCGTCCTCGAAGAGGAGGCCGAGCAGGCCGATGGGGATCGAGCCGAGGATGACAAACCAGCCCATGCGGGCGTCGGGGTCGCTGCGGGGCACCGTGTTCTTCCACGGCCCGACCGGCAGGGCCCCGAACCAGGCCTTGATGATCCGCCAGATGTCCTTGCGGAAGTAGATCACCACGGCGGTCTCGGTGCCGATCTGGGTGATGGCGGTGAAGGCGGCGCCGGGGTCGGCACCGCTCGGGAGCAGCTCGCCGACGATCCTCAGGTGCGCACTCGAGGAGATCGGGAGGAACTCTGTCAGGCCCTGCACGAGGCCCAGGACGATTGCTTCCCACCAAGTCACGGTCGGCAACGATAGGCCACCGACCTGGCCGGGCCATCCCCCGACAGGCGGAGCGTGCGCAGGCTCACGTACGACCGAGGCCGGACCCGTTGCCCCTGCGCCGTGCCCCTGGAGGCAACGCGAACGGACGACGCACGCCCACTACGGTGACTCCATGCAGCAGCGCAGGGTCGGCCGGACGGGCCTGACGGTCTCCAGCATCGGGCTGGGCACCATGACGTGGGGCCGGGACACCGACGAGCACGATGCCGCCGAGCAGCTCGAGGTCTTCCTCGAGGCCGGGGGGAACCTGCTCGACACCGCCGCGACCTACGGCGACGGCGCCTCCGAGGCGCTCATCGGACGGCTGCTCGGGGAGTCCGTGGACCGCCAGGACGTCGTCCTGGTCTCCAAGGCCGGGGTGCGCTCCCGCCGCACGCCCGACGGCGGTGGCGTCGTCGACGCCTCCCGCGGCTCGCTCCTGGACACCCTGGACGACTCCCTCGACCGGCTCGGCACCGACCACCTGGACCTGTGGCTCGTGCAGACGCCCGACCCCGCCACCCCCCTCGAGGAGACGCTCGGCACGCTCGAGCACGCCGTCGTCACGGGCCGCACCCGGTACGTGGGCCTGTCGAACTACCCCGCGTGGACGACGGCGCAGGCCGCCACGCTGCTCGCGCCGCCCTCCGGGCCAGGGCTGGCCGCGGTGGAGGTCGAGTACTCGCTGCTGCAGCGCGGCGTCGAGCGCGAGCTCCTGCCCGCGGCGGACGCGCTGGGCGCCGGGGTGCTGGCGTGGTCACCGCTCGGGCGCGGGGTGCTCACCGGCAAGTACCGCGCGACGGTCCCCGCAAGCTCGCGGGCGGCGTCGCCCCACCTGCGCGGGTTCGTCGAGCCGTACCTCAACGACCGCGCCCACGGCGTGGTGGAGGCGGTGACGACGGCGGCCGCCGGGCTGGGGCGCACGGCCCTCGAGGTGGCCCTGGCCTGGGTGCGCGACGCCCCCGGGGTGAGCTGCGCCGTCGCCGGGGCGCGGACGGTGGGGCAGCTGCGCGGGGTGCTGGGCGCGGCGGACCTGGAGCTGCCAGACCCGATCCGGTCGGTGCTGGACGAGGTCACCGCGCCGGAGATCGGTTACCCCGAGCGGTTCTGACCAGCTCCTCCTCCAGGCCGGCGGGTGCGCGCGCCAGTCCGTCCCCCTGCGCCCGAGGGACCAGGGGCCCTTCCGTGGCCGCGACCGCGGGGCGCACCATGGAGGTCGGGGGCTGGACCGAGGAGGAACCTTGCCCACCACCGAGGAGACCGCCGTTCGCACGCGGGTGGGCGAGATCCTTCACCGCAGACCTGCGGTGGGATTCGCGCTGGGGGTGGTGCGCGCCGGCGGGCTCGAGTCGTTCAGCGCCCACGGGGTCGCCGACATCCCCTCGGGCCGGCCGGTCACGGCGGACACCGTGTTCCGGGCCGGCTCGATCACCAAGACGTTCACGGCCGTCGCCGTCATGCAGCTGCGCGAGCAGGGGCTGGTCGAGCTCGACGCCCCCGTGAACGACTACCTGCGCGCGTACCGGCTCGACCCCGCCGACGCTGCCCACCGGCCCGCCACGGTGCGCCACCTGCTCACCCACACGGGCGGGATCAGCGAGCAGGTCCCGCGCTCGGGCCTCCTGCGGCCGAACTTCGGTGAGACGGTCCCGGCCGGGCAGCCGCTCCCCACCCTCGCCGAGTACTACCGCGGCGCCCTGCGCCTCGCCGCCGAGCCGGGCACCCGGTTCCGGTACACCGACCACGGGCCGGCGACGCTCGGGCAGCTGGTCGCGGACGTGAGCGGGACGCCCCTGGACCGGTACCTGCGCGAGCGGGTGTTCGACCCGCTCGGCATGACGGACACGACGATGCTGCGCTCGGAGGTGGACCGGTCGCGACTCGCCACCGGGTACCGGCTCGGCCGCCACGGCCCGCGCGAGGTGCCGGAGTTCGACTACGTGCCGGCCGGGGCCGGCGCGGCCTTCTCCACCGTCCGGGACATGGCGCGTTACGTCGTCGCCCTCCTCGACGGCGGCGGCAACGAGCACGGCTCGGTCCTGCGCCCGGACTCCCTCGCGGAGATGTTCGCCCCGCAGTACCGGCCCGACCCCCGCCTGCCGGGGCTCGGTCTCGCGTTCTGGCGGGCGGACGCCGGCGGGCACCGGGTGGTCGAGCATCAGGGCGTCATCCCGCCCTACTTCGCGCAGATCTTCGCCGCCCCGGACGACGGCGTGGGTCTGGTGGCCCTCACCAACGGCACCCGCGGCGGCGCCACATGGCTCGCCGCCGAGACCGGCGCCCTGCTCGACGCGCTCCTGGGGGTGCCCGAGCCGACCGTCCGCACCGACGTGCCCCAGCGTCCGGAGGTCTGGTCCGAGCTGTGCGGGCGGTACGCCCTGCCGGGCCCGGTGACCCTCACGGACGTGCGCGTGCGGGGCGTCGTCGGCGCCGGCTTCGAGGTGCGCGTGCGCCGCGGGCGGCTCGTGCTGCGGTCGCTGTCGCCGGTCCCGGCGCTGTACCGCGGCTTCGTCCTTCATCCCGACGACGACGCCGACCCCTACGCGTTCCGCGTCGAGCTTCCCGAGGGGGTCGGGAGCCTGCGGGTCGTGTTCTCCCCCGCCTCCCCGACGGGCACGGCGACCCTCCACCTCGACGGCATGCCGCTGACAGCCCACCGGCCCTTCGGTCGGCGCAAGGAACGAGGCAGCGATGGAACGATCCGACACCCGTGAGCTGATCGCCGCGGTCAGCACGGCTCTCGGTCGCTGGCCAACCGCCGGGATGGCCATCACCGTCGTCCGGGACGGCGAGCTCGTGTGGACCCACAACCACGGGTACGCCGACGTCGCCGCTCGCGCCCCGGTCGACGAGGACACGGTGTTCCGGGTCGGGTCGGTGACCAAGACGCTCACCGCGGTGGCGGTGATGCAGCTGTGGGAGCGCGGGCTCGTCGACCTCGACGCCCCCGCGGCCAGGTACCTCCGCGCCTTCCCGCTGGTGCCCGCCCGCCCGGCCCTTAGGCCGGCGACGCTGAGGCACCTGCTCACCCACACCGCCGGGGTCCGCGCCGTCCGCGGCCCCGCCGACCTGCTGCGCCCGGCGCTCGGCTGGGGCGCCCCGGTGGGCCGCGCGCCGTCGCCGGCCGAGTACTACCGCGGCGGGCTGCGCATCGACGTCGAGCCCGGCACGAAGTGGGCCTACACGAACCACGGGTTCACCGCGCTCGGCCAGATCGTCGCCGACGTCACCGGCGTGCCGTTCGCGGCCTACCTGCGCGAGCACGTCCTCGGCCCGCTGGGCATGGAGGACTCCGACCTCGTCCGGACCGACCGGCTGCTGCCCCGCCTGGCGACCGGCTACGAGGTTCGCTCCGACGGCCTGCGGGCGGTCGAGGATCTCGAGGTGGTCACCGCGGGCGGAGGCGGGCTGTACTCGACCGCGCGCGACATGGCCCGCTACGCGGTCGCTCTGCTGGGCGGCGGCGCGAACGAGCACGGCCGGATCCTCCGCCCGGAGACCCTCGCCCTCATGTTCCAGCCCCACCACCGGCCCGACCCGCGCGTGCCGGGCGTCGGCCTGGGCTTCTACCCCGGCGACGTCGGCGGCCACCGCACCGCGGGGCACGACGGCATCTGGAAGGGCTTCCTCGCCGATCTCCTGCTGGCCCCGGACGACGGCGTGGGCGTGGTCGCGCTCGGCAACACGAGCGCGTTCGACCCGCGCGGAGCGCCGACCCCGACGGCGGAGGCGCTGCTCCGCCTGATCCTCGGTGTCCCCGAGGAGCGGGTGCGCGCCGACGTTCCCCAGCGCCCCGCCACGTGGGGCGACCTGTGCGGCCGGTACACGCTCGGTCCGGGGCCGCTGCTGGACCCGCAGCCGCGGATGGTGCTCGGGTCCGCGATCGACGTCCTGGTCCGGCGCGGCCGGCTCATCACCCGCGGCCGCCGGCCGATCCCGGCCGTACGCCGGGGCCTGCCGCTCCTGCCCGACGCCGAGGACCCGGATCTCTTCCACGTCGACCTGACGGACATCGGGCCGGGCGTGGTACCGGTCGCCTTCGGCCGCGGTCCCGACGGCCGGGTGACGGCGATGCACACCGGCCTGCTGGGGACCTCGTACCCGAGGGTGCCCGACCGGCCTCGGCGAGGGTCTCAGGCCTCCTCGTACTCCTCGTCGTCCTCGTCCTCGTACTCGAGGTCGTCGTCCTCGTCGTCGTCCTCGTCATCGTCGTCGGTGTAGATGTCGAACGGAGTATCGACCCCGAAACCGGTGAACAGCGCGTCGTCGTAGGTGTCGAATGCATCCATGAGCGTGTTCGCAGCCGCCACGACCGCCGGTGCGTCGCTGTCCCGCGCCGCCGAGACGGCGTCGTAGTGTGCTTCGAACGCAGCGATGAGTCGGTCGAGCGCAGCCCGCGGGTCGTTAGCCATGGCATGAGCCTAGCGGTCCCGTGGAGGTGGCACACCGCCGGTTCTGACCTGCGGCGATACGCCGGATTTTGTGTTTGACGGACGAGGCGAGGGAGCATAACGGGATGCCCGGTAAGAACCACGAGACCGCCGTCGCGAAGCGCCGAGCCGGTGCGAGCGCCGCCTACTACGAGTACCGGACCGTCACGCTGCCGCGAACGATCAGCCGCGGCGACGTGCGCAAGCTCCTGACCGACGAGGCCGAGTACGGCCGCTGGGAGCTCGCCCGGACGCGCCTGTACATCGGCGGCATGCGCAAGGTGTGGCTGCGCCGCCGGGCGATGCGGGTGGACAGCACGCTCTGAGCTCGGGGCGGGCTCGCCCCGCTCAGCAGGTGCGCAGCATCCGCTCCAGCACTCGGCAGCCGAAGCGCAGCGCGTCCGTGGGCACCCGCTCGTCGACGCCGTGGAACATGCCGGCGAAGTCGAGGTCGGCGGGCAGGCGCAGCGGCGCGAACCCGTAGCCGGTGATCCCCAGCCGGGACAGCGCCTTGTTGTCGGTGCCGCCGGAGAGCATGTACGGCAGGACCGTGGCGCCGGGGTCCTCGGCGTCGATGGCGCCGATCATCGCGTCGACCAGGTCGCCCTCGAACGGCACCTCGAGCGCGGTGTCGCGGTGGATGTCCTCGAACCGGACGCCGGGGCCGGCGAGGCGCGCGAGGGTGTCCATGACCTGCTGCTCCTCTCCCGGCAGGAACCGCACGTCGACGGCGGCCGTCGCGGAGCCGGGGATGACGTTGGCCTTGTACCCGGCGCCCAGCTGCGTGGGGTTGGCGCCGGTGCGCAGGGTGGCGCCGACGAACTTCCGCGCCGGGCCCAGCTTCTCGACGAGGCGGTCGATGCCCTCGGGGTCCTCCGGGTCGAAGGTGGTGCCGGTGAGGTCGGCGACGCCGGAGAGCAGCTGGCGCACGGTGCCCGTGAGGTGGAGCGGCCAGGCGTGCTCGCCGATGCGGTGCACGGCGCCCGCCAGGCGGGTGACGGCGTTGTCGCGGTTGACCTGCGAGCCGTGCCCGGCGGTGCCGTCGGCGAGCAGGCGCAGCCAGGCCAGCCCCTTCTCCGCCGTCTGGAGCAGGTAGACGCGGCGGCCGTCGATCTCGACCGAGTAACCGCCCACCTCGCTGACGGCCTCGGTGGCGCCCTCGAACACGTCGGGCCGGTGGGTGACGAGCCAGTGGGCGCCCATGACGGAGCCGGCCTCCTCGTCCGCGGTGAACGCGACGACGACGTCGCGCGGCGGCCGCCAGCCGGTGCGGCCCATGTCCCGCACCACCGCCAGCATCATGGCGTCCATGTCCTTCATGTCGACGGCGCCGCGGCCCCAGATCATGCCGTCGCGCTCCTCGGCGCCGAAGGGGTCGACGGACCAGTCGTCCGCGGCGGCGGGGACGACGTCGGTGTGGCCGTGCAGCACGAGGGCCGGCCGGGTGGGGTCGGTGCCCGGGATGCGCAGGATCACGCTGGCCCGCCCGGGGGCGGACTCGATGAGCTCGGGGTCCCAGCCGACCTCGGTGAGCAGCTCCATGACCAGCTCGGCGGCGGCCCGCTCCCCCGGGCCGGAGCCGTCCCCGTAGTTGGACGTGTCGATGCGGATGAGGTCGCGGCACAGGCGCACCACCTCGTCCTCGGGGCGCACGGCGGAGGTGTCGGCGGAGGCGGCGGGCTGGGTGGTCATAGTCGCAGGCTACCCAGGTGACGGGCGCCGTCGTCGTCGCCCTGCTGACGACGGCGCATCCACGTGCCCAACTTGGCCCCGGACCTGTCCGAACCGCGTGCCGATCCGGGCGAGAAGGGTTCGCGCCGACCGCCGTCGCCAACCGCCGGATACGGACCCCTCGGCCCACCTACACTCCGGGGCATGGGGTCACCGGGGACCGCCCGACGCCGCCGAGGGCATGTCTTCCAGGCGCTGCCCAGCGGTGCCATGACGGCGGGCGGCTGGGGCGTTGGCCTCGTCGTCACCGCCTTCATCCTGGGCACGCCGTACCTCGTGTTCGGCTTCCACAGCCCCTCCCTGCATCTTGTGCTGGACACGGTCGACGGCTGCGTCGCCCTCCTGCTGGCGTACCTGCTGCACGGGCGTTTCGTCCGCACGGACAGGCTGCAGGACCTCCTGCTCGCACAGGGCATGTTGCTCCTCGCCCTCGCCGGGCTGGGGCTGACGCTCCTGCTCGACGCCTTGCCGGCCGCGCGACCGGACACCCTCGGCGTCTGGCTGCCGCTGAGCCTGCGGCTGCTGGGGGCGCTGTTCATCCTGGCCTCCGCCCTCACCGGCGACCGCACGGCCGGCTCCAGGATCGCCGTCTGGGGGCGCGCGATGCCGTGGCTCCTGCTGATCGCCGCCTTCGCGCTGCTCGCTCCGAACCGCGACCTGCTGCCCCCCGCCCTGGCCGCGAGCCCTCCACCGTCGGCACAACGGCCGGTCATCACCGGTCACGCGCTGATGCTCGTCTCGCACGCGCTCACGGCCCTGTGCTTCGGTGTCGCGTCCGTCGCGTTCGCCGTCCAGGCGTCTCGCCGGCATGACGAGCTGCTCAGATGGGTCGGCCCCGCCCTCGCCCTCGGTGCCTGCGCCCGCGTCAACTACTTGCTCTTCCCCTCTCTCTACAGCGACTGGCTCTACACCGGTGACCTGCTCCGGACGGGCTGCTACCTGCTGCTCCTGGTCGGTGCCGGCCGGGAGATCCGGGAGTACTGGGCGTCCCAGGCCCGGGCGGCGGTGCTCGAGGACCGCCGGCGGCTCGCGCGTGAGCTGCACGACGGGGTCGTCCAGGAGCTCGGGTACATCCGGGCCGAGGCGCGCGGGGGGCTCCGCGACCCCCGCACCGCCGACCGGATCGTCGCTTCCACAGACCGGGCGCTCGACGAGGCGCGCGCGGCGATCGACGCCCTGGGCCACGGCGTCGACGAGCCGTTGGCCGCGATGCTGCAGCGGGCTGCGCGACAGGTGTCCGAACGGCACGGCGGCCGTCTCGAGGCCGAGCTGGACCTCTCCGTCACCGCCGACGCCGAGCAGCGCCACGCCCTCGTCCGGATCACCCGGGAGGCGGTGTCCAACGCGCTGCGGCACGGCCGGGCCCAGCAGGTCGTGCTGACGGTGGCACGCGGCGAACGGGGCCGGCGGCTGGCGGTTCGTGACGACGGGCTCGGGTTCGACGTCGAGGCGGCCCGACGGGAGGCCCGCGGATACGGCCTGACGAGCATGCACGACCGGGCGCTGGCTCTGCCCGGGACCCTGATGATCGAGTCCGGCCGCGGCAGGGGCACGGAGGTGTCGGTGAGATGGTGAGTGAAGGCCGGCTCGACGTCGTCGTCGCCGACGACCATGCGCCGACACGGGCATCGGTGCGCCGGGCCCTCGAGGGCGGCGGCTGCACCGTGGTCGGGGAGGCGGCCTCGGCGGACGGGGCCGTCGCCCTGGTGACGGAGCACCGGCCGGACGTCGCCCTTCTCGACATCCAGATGCCGGGCAGCGGCATCCGGGCGGCGCAGGCTATCGGCCAGACCGCGCCGGAGACCGCCGTCGTGATGCTGACGCATTCCACCGCGGACGGAGACCTCTTCGACTCCCTCCGTGCCGGTGCGGCCGGCTATCTGCTGAAGGACGCCGACCCGCACACGCTCGCCGACGCCCTCCGCGGCGTGCTGGCCGGAGAGGCCGCCATGCCGCCGCGGCTCGTCGCGCGCATCCTCGACGAGTTCCGTGCGCCGGCCAAGCGCCGGTTCTGGCGCGACTCCCCCGCAGCCGGCAGGCTCAGCGCCCGTGAGTGGGAGGTCATGCAGCTGCTCGGCGAGGGGTTGTCGACGGAGGAGGTGGCCGCCAGGCTGTTCCTCTCGCCGACGACGGTGCGGGTCCATGTGTCCGCCGTGCTGCGGAAGCTGCGGGTGACCGATCGGGACAGCGCGCTCAGGGTGCTGCGCGGCGAATAACGGTCCGCTCGGGTGTGCGGCCGACGGTCGGCCGACTCCCCCGACCCATGTGCTGCCCGGCGGAGTTTCGCAGTGCACAAGGAGATCCCCGCCGGAGTACCGGCGGGGACCTCCTCGCTGGCCGTCGCTCGGCTGTCCGTTACTTCAGCTGGAAGTTGGCGGTGATCGCGGAGCCGTCCTGGGTGGTCATGGTGACCACGTAGCACGTGCCCGGCTTCTTCGGGGTCTGCCAGTTCTGCACGAACTGGCCGGCGGTGGCGTCGTAGCGCAGGCTCGTCCCGCCGGTCGTCACCAGCTCGATCTCGTCGACCGTCGCGCTGCTGCCGGGGCAGCCGACAGTCTTCTGGGTGAAGCTCTTGACGACCGACGTGGACGTCAGCTCCGTAGCGGCGAACACCTCGAACTTCAGCGGCACGGTGCTGCCGCCCTTGACGGTGTTCCAGACGCCGCCCATGTTGACCGGCGAGGTGAAGCCCTTCAGGTTCCACGCCAGGACGTCGTAGGTGAGCGTCGCGGTGGAGGTGTGACCGGCGTTGTCCTTGGCCGTCGCGGTGTAGGTGTGCGTGCCCACGGACGTCCCGCCGCCGCTGATGTCGCAGGAGGCCAGGCCGGACACCTCGTCGGTGGCGGTGCAGGTGGGAGCATCCGGGCCGGTGCCGTAGTAGTAGTCGCCGGTCGGGCCGCCGATGAAGGTCGGTGTCGCCGGGGCGGTCTTGTCGACGTTGTAGGTCTGCGTCACCGCCCCCAGCGGTGTGGTGTTGCCGGCGACGTCGGAGAAGGCAGGGCTGGTGAGCACGACCTCGCCCTCGCCGCTCGTCGTGGCCGCCTGGCTGGTGGTTGCCGGGCCGGAGAGGGCGTCAGTGGCGGTGAATGTTCCCGTCACGTCCGAGGTGTACCAGCCGTTCTGCCCCTGCGTTCCGGAGACGTCACTGAGAGTGATGACCGGGCCGGTGGCGTCGCGCTTGATGGAGACCGTCTGGAGTTCTGCCTTCCCGCCCGCGCTCGTGGCCGCGCAGGTGTAGTCGGTGGCCGCTTGGTCCGAGGTGATCTCTTGGGGCTCGCACCCGGTCAGCTCGAGCGAGCTGGGAGACTCCGGCTCGTCGACCTGCCAGGTGACCGAGACGTCACCGGTGTACCAGCCCTCGTTGCCGTCCGGCTCGGCGGGGCTGAGCACGGCGGTGATCACTGGCGCGCTCGGGTCGACGATGCCGTAGGTCTCGGAGGCGACCACCTTGAGCCCGCCCGCGTCGGTGTAAGAGCAGCTGGCAGTCTGCTCGCCGATGCCGTCGGCCGAGTGCGGCCCGCTGACGTCGCTCACGGTGGCGGCGAACGTCGTCACACCGTCCTCGGCGTCGGTGACCATGCAGGTGGCGGCCGGGACGGCACCCTTGGCGTAGCTGGCGCCGCCGGTGACGCCCTCGATGACGATCTGCGGTGCCGTGTTGGCGGGCGGGGCGACCTGAACCGTGAACGTGGCGGGTGCCAGGTTGAACGTTCCGCCCGTCGAGTTGGAGACCTGGCGGACGGAGATCGTGGCGGTTCCCGCGGCGATCGGCGTCACGGTCAGCGTCTTGGAATCGTCGCAATTGGTGAACGTTACGGAGCCGGGCAACACCGTGGCCACTGCAGCGTCGGAGGAGGTCACGTCCAGGCTGAGTGTGGTGCTACCCGATAGGTTGCACCCGTTCTTCCCGTCACCATTGGCTGGCTTGACGTACAAGGCGGTGGTTCCGTTGACGCGACCGACGTTCAAGGCCATGGTCTCGGCCGTCGCGTCGATGCTTGCGTCGAGGCTGTTGAAGATGTCGTCGGCCATGGCGGAGCCGGCCATCCAGCCGAGGAGGAGGGGAACCGCCGCGGCTGCGGCGACAAGGCGTCGTGTCCTGCGCATGGGGGGAGTCCTTCGTCGTCGAGAGGGCCCGGAGGTAGGGCGCATCTCGACGCTAGGTCGTCAGCATCAGGCCACACGGCCTTTCAAGCGTTCAACGTCCTAAACGAGGATGTCGTCGCAGGCCAGCGAGGCGTTCAACGCCCCGACGGCCCCGCCAGACCGGACTCGAACGCCTCCCGCAGCAGCTCCGCCGTCGTCCGGGCGTCCTTGAGAGCGGCAGCCGAGCACACCACGACGCCGGGCTCCACCGACCGCCACCAGACGCCGCCGACGAGAACAACCAGCACGATGCCGTTGACCCGGTCCGGCGAGACGCCGTACCGCCCGATCGTCTCCTCGGCGATGGTGCGCGTGAGCTCGTAGCGCGAGTCTGGCTCGCGGTCGCCGTCTGCTCGACCAGGCCAGCGCCTCGCTTCTTCGTGGAGCGCCACGACCACCTGCTGCAGTTCCGGACTGCCGGCCAGCACCGCGAAGTCGGGCGCCGTTCCGACGGTACGAGCCTCGTCCTCCTCGCGGGCAGCCACCCAACTCCGCAGATCCGAACCTGATGCTGCGCGGCGCCACCGCGTCTCGAACGCCAGGGCGGCCCGCCACCATGCAGCCCACTGCCGGGCGACCTCTGTGCGCGACTGCCCGTCGAGCAGGTCGCTGTGGTCCGGCGGCCGGGACGCAAGCGGTGGCGGCGCCAACGGGTCGTCAGAGGTGTCCAGCCCCACGGCGTCGCGAACGAACAGCGCCAGGTCGAGCGTGGCCGCGTCCGAGACGCTGAGGCTCCACGACGGCGATCCGGACCTCCGCACGCGCGCCTCCTTGGTCGGCCCGTCGGCGCGCCGCTGCCCGGCCGCCGTCGTCCGGTCAGTCCGTCAGCCGCCGCCGCGCGAGCAGCGGATCGATGCGGGCGTCGCGGCCCCGCAGGTCGCGGAACGACTGCAGCGCGTCCTGCGAGTAGCCCCGCGAGAGCAGCGTGTCACGGAACCGCTGCCCGGCGGTGCGGTTCAGGCCTCCGTCGCCGTCGATGTCGCCCTCGGTGGTGAACCACTCGACGGTGTCGGCGTCGAGCACCTCGGACCAGATGTAGGAGTAGTACCCGGCGTCGTAGCCGCCCCCGAAGGTGTGGTTGAAGTAGGTGGAGCGGTAGCGCGGCGGCACGAGCTCGAGGCCGACCCCGGCGCGCTGGAGGGCCTCGCGCTCGAAGGCGGCGACGTCGTCCACCTCGGTGGGCACCTGCTCGGGCGTGACCTGGTGCCACGCCTGGTCCAGCAGCGCGGCGCCAAGGTACTCGGTGGTGGCGAAGCCCTCGCCGTACCCGGCGACGGCGAGCACCTTCTCGAGCAGCTCGGCGGGCAGGGGCTCGCCGGTCTCGTGGTGGCGCGCGAACCGGCCGACGACGTCGGGGTTCGCCATCCACATCTCGTTGACCTGCGAGGGGTACTCGACGAAGTCGCGCGGCACCGAGGTGCCCGAGAGCGTCGGGTACCTCACGTCCGAGAACAGGCCGTGCAGCGCGTGCCCGAACTCGTGGAAGCAGGTGCGCACCTCGTCCCACGTGAGCAGGGTCGGCTCGCCGGCGGGCGGCGGCGTGAGGTTGAGGTTGTTGACGACGACCGGCTTTCGGCCGGTCAGGTGGGACTGGTCCACGAGATTGTGCATCCACGCCCCGCCCCGCTTGCCGACGCGGGCGTAGTAGTCCCCGACGAACAGCCCGAGGCCGGTGCCGTCCTCCTCCTTGACCTCCCAGACGCGCACGCCGTCGGCGTAGCCGGCCAGGTCCGCCCGCTCGTGGAAAGTGATGCCGTAGAGCCGGTTGGCGGCGTAGAAGACGCCGTCGTCGAGCACCCGGTTCAGCTCCAGGTAGGGCGCGAGGACGGAGTCGTCGATGCTGTAGCGCTCTTTGCGGAGCCGCTCGGAGTAGTACGACCAGTCCGCGGCGCGCAGGGTGGCGCCGGCCGGGACGTCGGGGTCGGCGTCGAGCAGCTCCTGCAGCTCGTCGGCCTCCTTGCGGGCGTTGCGCGCGGCCGGGGCGGCGAGCCGGGCGAGCATCTCGTTGACGGCCGGCGTGGTCGCGGCGGTGCCGTCCTCGGCTATGTAGGCCGCGTGGTGGTCGTAGCCGAGCAGCCGGGCTCGCTCGGCGCGCAGGCGGGCGACCTCGAGGATGATGGCGCGGGTGTCGGAGTCGGCGTCGACGCCGGTCCCCCGCTGCTCGGAGGCGGCCAGCAGCTGGGCGCGCAGCTCGCGGTCGGTCAGGCGCGTGAGCAGCGGCTGCTGCGTGGGCAGCATGAGGGTGACGAGGTGGTTGACGGCGACGCCGCGGTCGGCGGCGTTGCGGGCCAGCCCCGCCAGGGTGCCCTCATCCAGGCCCGCGAGCCGGGCGGGGTCCTCGACCTCGACGGCGCCGGCCTCCATGGCCTTGACGACGCGCTGGGAGAACTCGGTCTCCAGGGTGACCAGGCGGGAGTTGAGCTCGCGGAGTTGGTCCATGCCGGCGTCGTCCAGGCGGATGCCGGCGCGGACGAAGTTCTTGCGGTAGTTCTCCAGCAGCCACGTGGTCTCGGCGTCGAGGTCGAGCAGCGGGGTGGCGCTGGCGAGCGACTCCAGGCGCTGGTAGATCCGGCGGTCGAGCCAGAACGCGTCGCCGTGGGCGGCGAGCTGCGGGGCGATCTCCGACTCGATCTCGTGGATCTCGTCCCCGCCGACCGACGACGCCAGCGTGTGGAAGACGACCAGCACCCTGCGCAGCAGCTCGCCCGAGCGTTCGAGCGCGTCGAGGGTGTTGACCACGTCCGCCACGGTCGGGTCCGTGGCGACGGCCTCCCACTCGGCGCGCTGCGCGGCGATGCCGGCCGCGACCGCGGGCCGGAAGTGCTCGATCCGCACGGCGGCGAAGTCGGGCAGCCCGTAGGGCAGCGACGACGGCGCCGCGAACGGGTTGGCGGGATCGAGCTTGGTGTCGGCCAGGGCCGTGACGTCGGACATGCGGAACATTGTGCCGCCTGTCACCCCCATCGTCCGAAAGGACGGCTGCTCAGGATCGCGACGGCGGGCGGTAGCCGTGCCGGGCGAGCACGCCGGCGATGTCCGGCGGGAAGAAGCCCGGCCCCTTGAGCACCTTGCCGTCCTCGCGGTAGATCGGCTTGCCGTCCTCCCCCAGCTTGGACAGGTTCGACGCCTGGATCTCGGCGAGCACGTCCTCCAGCGGGATGCCGCACTCCAACGCCATGCCGTAGATGACGTACGTGAGGTCCCCCAATGCGTCGGCCGCCTCGACGGTGTCGCGCGTGCCGTCGTCGGCTGCCACGGCGCGGGTGAACGCCGCGGACATCTCCGCGCCGGCCGCCTCCCCGTACACGGCCTCGACGAGCTCGGCGAGCTCCTCGGCCACCAGGGCCATGCGCATGTGGACGCGGTCGCGGTCCACGCTCGGCGGGTCGCTGACCACGGGGAGGGCGTAGGTGTCGTGGAACTGGCGCACCAGCGCCTCCGGGTCCCGCGACGAGGGCGACGCGACGGCGGCCGCCGGTTCCGCCGTCGTCTCCGGGCCGTCCCACGGCGCGACGGGGGCGCGGGGGTCTTCCTTGTGCAGGGAGCCGATCCAGGCGTCCTTGAGCTCCTCGCGGGTGACGTTGAGGCCGCGGACCGTGCCCTCCTTGCGGAAGCCGTGCCGCCAGACGGCGCGCCACGAGGCCCAGTTGCCGACGTCGGCGCGCCAGTGGACCAGCACGAGCCCCAGCCGGCCGAACGCGACGTCGAGGACGAGCTCGATCGCGCGTGAGAGGTGACCGTTGCCGCGGGCATCGGGCGCCATCCAGTACCCGATCTCTGCCCGGCCGTGGGCGACGTCGTGCAGGTCGACCATGCCGACGAGCCGGTCCCCGCCATCGGCCACCGTGCGGATGGCCCAGGTCGGGGCGCCCTTCTGCCAGCCCTCTGGCACCACGCTGGTGACGAAGGTGGCGGCGTCGCCGCGCGTGTAGGGGCTGGGGACGGTGGTGAACCGCTGGATCTCCGGGTCCACGCAGATCTCGGCGATGCGGTCGATGTCTGCGGAGGTGGGGGCGGAGAGCACGAGGGTGCCGTCGGCCGAGCGGAGATCGAAGCGGTCCATGGGAGACGACCGTACTTGGTGCCGCCGACGTCCCGGCTCGGCGTGCGGAGCGCGGCGGGCTGCACCAGCCTGGGGACCATGGACGTGGACACCGAGTCGATCAAGAACCTGCCCGAGCAGAGCCAGGAGTGGCCCGGCCGCACGGACGCGTTGGAGCCCGTGCCGGACCACGGCGAGACGTCGTACAAGGGACGCGAGCGCCTCGTCGGCAAGAAGGCGCTGATCACCGGCGGCGACTCCGGCATCGGACGCGCCACCGCGATCGCCTTCGCCAAGGAGGGCGCCGACGTCGCCATCGCCTACCTCCCCCAGGAGCAGGACGACGCCGAGGAGACCAAGAAGCAGGTCGAGGCCGCCGGCCGGACGTGCGTCCTGTGCCCCACCGACCAGCGCACCGAGCAGGCCAACATCGAGCTCGCCGAGGCGGCCGTCAAGGGCCTCGGCGGGGTCGACATCCTGGTGAACAACGCCGGCTACCAGATGGCGCAGGAGGGGCTCGAGAAGATCAGCGAGGAGCAGATCCGCCAGACGTTCGAGACGAACATCTACTCCATCTTCTTCCTCACCAAGGCGCTGCTCCCCCACCTCAAGAAGGGGTCGAGCGTCATCAACTGCGCGTCCATCCAGGCGTTCCAGCCCTCGGAGACGCTGCTCGACTACGCCTCCACCAAGGCCGCCATCAACAACGCGACCGTGAACCTGGCTGCGGAGCTTGGCCCGCGTGGCATCCGGGTCAACGCCGTGGCGCCGGGGCCGATCTGGACGCCGCTGCAGCCGGCGACCAAGCCGAGCGTGAAGGACTTCGGTATGGACACCCCGCTCGGTCGTCCCGGGCAGCCGATCGAGGTGGCGACGGCGTTCGTGTACCTGGCGAGCGACGAGGCCAGCTACGTCTCCGGCACGGTGCTCGGGGTGACCGGGGGCAAGCCGGTGTTCTGAGGTGTGGCTTCGCTCACGAACGACGCCGGAGCGGCCCTCCGTGGTCGAGGAGCGCCTCTCCCCCGTGCTATCTTTTTCGTCGTTGCCCAGCCGGGTGAACGACGCCGGAAGGCCGAGTTCGCGAGGCGAAGCACCACCTGTCCGGGTGGCGGAATAGGCAGACGCGCTAGCTTGAGGTGCTAGTGCCCTTTATCGGGCGTGGGGGTTCAAGTCCCCCTCCGGACACTCGTTGAGACAGCGACGACGAGCCCCTGGTTCCGCGGAAACGCGGCCAGGGGCTTTGTCGTTCTCTACTTCAGCGCCTTGGATGCCGGCGCTTCGGTGCCCGAGGTCGGCGCGGGCAGCCCGGCCGCGATCTGGTCGAAGGCGCCCTCGATCTTCTCGATCAGCCGGACCCGGGCCGCGGTGGGCCTCCCCCATAGCCGCGTGGTGGTCTTGATGATGTTGACGGCTGCTGCAGCGGCCAGCCACGGGTAGAGGTCGCTCGCTACGTTCGTGCCGGTGCGCTCGGCGATCGCCCCGCGCAGCGCTTCCTCGAGTTGCTCGTACTGCGCCATCCGGAACGGTCGCAGCGTGGGGTACTGGTCCTCCAGCTGGACCCGCTCGACGTACGCGCGCAGTTGCTGGCGCGACTGCGACCGAGCGAGGTCGACCAGGACGTGCCGGAGGGAGTCGAGCGGCGGCTCGTCCGCCGGCCGCCGCGCCAGGTCGGCCACGACCTCGTCGGTGTAGTGGTCGTCCGCGGCCACCACCGCCTCCTCCTTGCAGGAGAAGTAGTTGGAGAACGTCCGGGGCGAGACGAACGCCTGCTTGGCGATCTCGTCGATCGTGACGTGGTCCAGCCCCTTCTCGAGCGTGAGCTTGAGCGCCGCTTCAGCGATGGCCTCGTGGGTCATCTGCTTCTTCAGCGCTCGAAGACCCATCTCTGCGGAGTCGCTCATGGGAGTCCTCACGGGTGGAGTTTCGGTATCGGCACTTCTCCTCGGCACCCGAACTGGGCGTCTCCCCCGGGACTGAGAGAGCCCTAAGTCCTCGTTACGGCCGCTGTTGCGTTCGTTACACAGGCCCTCTCCAGACAACCTTCTTACCAGAGGGATCAGGACGCTGTCTGGGCTCCGGAACCGCGAGATTGAGCGGATGAAGGATGGGCTCGACCGGGTGATCAAGGGTGAGGCGAGGGTGAGGCCCGTAGCAGACCGTGCATCATCCGCAAGTTCACACGCCCAAAGTGGTTGCAGGATACGAAAAGTTCTGCGAATCTCAATCAGCACGCCGGTTCATCCCCCTGCTCCGAGCGTGTGCCCCCTGGCTCTGGACCCCCTCCGGAGCTGACCAACCTCATAGGGAGTTCAGAAATGAACCGTGCAGCCGCATTCTTCACCACCCTGTTCACAGTCATAGGCGACCGCTTCGAGGGTCGCAAGGACCGTGGCGCCACCGCCGTCGAGTACGGCCTTCTCGTCGGCCTGATCGCTGTCGCGATCATCGTTGCTGTCGCCCTGCTCGGCACCCAGCTCGATGCCCTCTTCGACAAGATCACCGGGCAGCTCGCCGTGCCGTCGGGCCAGAGCGGCACCACCACCACCACCACCTGATTCGTTCACCGAACAAGCACCACAGGCGCCGATGCGGTGATCAGTCGGTCTCCGCGTCGGCGCCTTTTCGGAGGTGGTCAGTGGTGAACAGCCAGCGAAGTGACCGGGGCGCGGCAGCCGTTGAGTTCGCGCTCATTGTGCCGATTCTCCTGTTGCTCGTTCTTGGCATTACCGAGTTCGGTCGCGCGTACAACGTCCAGACCACGCTCTCGGACGCCGCTAGGGCGGGGGTTCGCACCATGGCAATCCACAACAGTGTCTCTGAAGCGAAAGAATCTGCGAAGGCGGCAGCGGCATCACTTCCACTCGCCGATGCCCAGATCACGGTCGAACCATTGACGTGCGATGGCTCAACGGAGCCTGCGAGAGTATCCGTAGAGCACTCGGTCGATCTTATCTTCTTCCCCGATGTCACCCTCACCGGCAAAGGAACCATGCGATGCAACGGTTGAAAGGTGAGCGTGGGGCCGTCGCGGTTGTTGTCGCGCTCTTGATGATTCCCCTGATCGGCTTCGGCGCGATCGCGATCGACGTTGCCGCGGTTCACGCTGACCGTCAACAGCTCCAGCTCGGCGCGGACGCGGCGGCGCTCGCGATCGCCCAGGACTGCGCGGTTGGTAGCTGCACGGCGGACCCGAATGCCGTTGCGCAGGACTTCTCTGACGCCAATAAGAACGATGGCGACACGGAAGCGCCTGTTGTGACGCTCGAGCCGAACGCCGGAACTGTCACCGTCGAGACTGCCGGTATCCGTCAGCATTGGCTCGCACCCGTCCTTGGCTTCGAAGAGAGTGATGTGGTGGCACGTGCCACCGCCGCCTGGGACGTCCCAGGCGGCGCTGACACACTGCCTCTGATTTTCTCCGTCTGCGAGATCGACAAGCTCGCCCAGGCGGCCGGGACTTCCTTCATCGTTGACCCACTTACTGGTGAGTACACGTTCCAGAACACGTCCGCGATTGTCCAAATCTATCTCGACCATCCTTCTTCGTCCGGTGCTCCGAAGGATTACAGCTGCACACCGGAAGGTGCCTCGAGCTCCCTGACAATGCCGGGTGGATTCTCTTGGATTACGGATGGCACAGACTCCGGGGTCTGCAGTGTGTACACGACGGTGGGCGAACCTGTCTCGAACAATCCGGGTAACCCCGGTCCCTCCGAATGCACGACGGAGTACCTCACCGGCCTCATCGGCAAGACCGTGGCGCTCCCGGTCTACAACTTCGCCGAGGGCGGCGGGGCGCCTGGCGTCTACACCGTTTATGGCTACGTCGGTTTCAAAGTCGTAGGCATGTGGTTGATGATCCAGGGAGAGCAGACCGTCAAGCTCGGAACGGGAACGAGCGGCTGCAACAACGGCAACGGGCAGTGCATAGTCGGGCAATTCACGGAGGTGAGCGACCTCTCGGGTCAGCCATCGTCCGACCCCGACGCCGCGGACCTTGGTGCCAAGTCCGTGCACCTCACAGATTGAGACCACAGTGAATCGTCGTGTCCTTGCCGCCCTTGCTGCCGTTCTTCTCGCAATTTTGGGAGGAACCCTTCTCATCGGTTACGTCGGTCGGGCCGACGCCCGCGCTGTAGCCGCTCTCGAGCCGGTAGAGGTGCTCGTCGCGTCCGTGCCGATCGGCGAAGGCACCAGCGCCGAGGCTCTGACCGAGTCAGTGACCGTGAAAAGCATTCCTGGCTCTGCGGTCGCCCCAGGCGCCCTGACCACGCTCGACGATGTGGCCGGCATGGTCACCGCCGGAGAACTGGTCCCGGGCGAGCAGCTCGCCAGCCATCGGTTCGTCACTGCGGAAGTTGCCGCAGCGCGAACGGCGGTCGAAGTCCCCGCGGGCCTTCACCAGGTCACCGTTCAGCTAGACCCAGTCAGGGTGCTGGGCGGCCACCTCACTGAGGGCGACACGGTCGGCGTTTTTATCTCCCTTGCGGCGGAGGCGGCCGGAGCCGAGGGTGAGGCAGCTACGCCGGCGCCAGGGGAAAGCGGCAATCAAACCCATCTGGTTCTTCACAAGGCGCTGGTTACACGGGTGCAGGGCGCGGTCGCGCCCGCTACGCCGACGGCCGACTCTGATGAGGTCGCCCCTGCGGCTTCGACAGAGGCCGCTCAGGCTCCGGCCGAATCCGTCCCGACGGCGCAGATCATGGTCACGCTCGCGCTAGGCGCCCCCGATGCCGAGAAACTGGTTTACGCGGCAGAGTTCGAGCAGATCTGGCTCTCCATCGAGGACGACGAGGCGAGTGTCGACGGCACTCGAGCCGTGACGAGGGAGAACGTCTACCAATGACACGAATCGTCCTTTTCGCAGACTCTGCTGAGTTCGAGCAGCGCTTCCGCGAAGCGACCGGCGGCGCCTTCCTCCTCCTGCCGCCCGGGCCGATACCCACCAACCCGGAACAACTCGTCCGTCTCCTGCACGGTGCTGCCCTCCCGGACATCATCGTTATCGATGCGGGATCGGCGGTCCGCGGTGCGCTCGAACTCACGGAGCGGCTCCGTGACAAGTTCCCGTCGATCGCCGTTCTGCTAGTGAGCGACGCCGAGCAGGAGATCGGACTGGCCGCCCTGCGCGCCGGGGTACGGGATGTTCTTCATCCGCAGGCGGACGTGGTAACGATTCGCGCGGCGATCGACCGAGCTGCGGCCCTGCCAACCAACCCCTCCGACATCGTCGCCGTGCCGTCGACGCTGGTCTCAGGCCGCGTACTTAGCGTCGTCTCTCCCAAGGGCGGCGTGGGGAAGACGACGCTAGCAACGAACCTGGCGGTGGGCCTGGCCCGCGCAGAGCCGGGCTCAACCGTGCTGGTGGACCTCGACGTGCAGTTCGGTGACGTCGCTACCGCACTGAACCTCACCCCGGACTACTCGCTGCTCGACACTGTCCGCGGTCCTGCCAGCCGCGACACGATGGCCCTGAAGACGTTCCTCACGTTGCACCCCACAGGGTTGTATGCGATCTGTGCGCCCGAGTCCCCGGCCGCGGCCGACACCATCAGCGGGGACGAGGTCAGCCGCCTTCTCGAAATGCTCAGTTCCCAGTTTCGGTATGTCGTCGTCGACACAGCACCGGGTCTGTCCGAGCACACTCTCGCCGCCATGGACCGGACTACCGACCTCATCCTCATCACGAGCATGGACGTGCTGGGAGTACGCGGTCTGCGCAAGGAACTCGACATCCTCGCGGAGCTCGAGCTGCAGACCGACACGCGTACCGTCGTGATCAACTTCTGCGACCCCCGTGGCGGGCTGACCATCGCCGACGTCTCGTCCACCATCGGGACTTCGGTCGATCACGAGCTCCCGGTCTCCCCGATCGTCCTGCCCTCGCTCAACCAAGGCGTTCCACTGCTCCAAAAGAGCGGCAGAGACCCCATGGTCAAGAAGCTCGAGAAGATCGTCACCCAGTTCACCGCCGCGGAAGTCACGAAGAGCAGCGGTCGTCACGCGGGCATCGGTCGCCTGAAGAAGGTGCGTGTCTGATGAAACTGTCCGAGCGGCTTCGCGCGGCCCAATCGCCGGAGATTGCCGCCCCGCCATCGGCGCCCCCTGCGCCGGCCACGCCGGTCAGCGTGCCGATGGCGGCAGACGCACCCGTCCCGCCAGCAGATTCGCGTCCGTCGCTGACGTCGGCACTTGACCGTCGGCGCAGCGCCTCGACAACGCCCCCTGCTGCGGCCGGGGTAGGCGAGACATCGGACGGCAGCGGCGGTGATGCCTTAACGAAGCTCAAGGACCGGGCATCAACCGCGCTTTTCGAGCGCATGGGTGCCCGATTGAACGACACCTCTCTGAGCGAGCAGCAGTTGCACAAGCTGGTGCGCACGGAACTGAACCACGTCGTTGAGGAAGAAAAGGTTCCACTATCCGCCGAGGAGCGCCTCCGCCTCATCCGTGACGTGCAGGACGACGTCCTTGGTCACGGTCCCCTCCAGCGGCTGCTCGATGATCCGGAGATCACCGAGATCATGGTCAACGGCCCGGAGATGGTCTACGTCGAACACAAGGGCAAACTCACACGCAGCGATGCCCGCTTCGCCTCCGAGGAGCACCTGCGCCGCATCATCGAGCGCATCGTGTCCCGGGTCGGACGTCGCATCGACGAGTCGTCGCCGCTGGTCGACGCCCGCCTCCCCGACGGCTCCCGTGTGAACGCGGTTATCCCGCCCCTCGCCTTCAGCGGCTCGTCGCTGACCATCCGCAAATTCTCCAAGGATCCGTTCAAGGTGGCGGACCTCATCAACTTCGGCACCCTGACGCCGGAGATGGCCGAGCTTCTGCACGCGTGCGTGGAGGCCCGGCTCAACGTCATCGTCTCCGGTGGTACCGGTACCGGTAAGACGACCCTGCTCAACGTGCTTTCGTCGTTCATCCCCAACGACGAACGGATCGTCACGATCGAGGACGCGGTCGAGCTCCAGTTGCAGCAAGAGCACGTGGTGCGTCTGGAGAGCCGCCCGCCCAACATCGAGGGAAAGGGCGAGATCAGCATCCGCGACCTGGTGCGAAACTCCCTGCGTATGCGCCCCGACCGCATTGTCGTCGGCGAGGTCCGTGGCGGAGAGAGTCTCGACATGCTGCAGGCGATGAACACAGGCCACGACGGATCGCTCTCCACGGTGCACGCGAACTCTCCGCGTGACGCGATCGCGCGGCTAGAGACGCTCGTCCTCATGGCAGGCATGGATCTACCGCTGCGCGCCATCCGGGAGCAGATCGCCTCGGCCGTCGATGTCCTCGTCCAGCTCACCCGCCTCCGGGACGGCACCCGGCGGGTCACCGCCGTCACCGAGGTCCAGGGCATGGAGGGGCAGACCGTCACGCTTCAGGACGCGTTCCTGTTCGACTACTCGGCCGGCGTGGACGCCAATGGTCGGTTCCTCGGAACTCCTGTCCCGACCGGGATCCGGCCCCGGTTCACGGACCGGTTCCAGGAGCTCGGAATTCATCTCTCCCCCCGAGTGTTCGGTACTCCCACCGGGACCTTCCGATGATCGGTCAGCTCCCGCCGACCGTCGTCGTCGGTCTGGGATCAGGCGCGCTCGCACTCGCCATCACGGTCTACCTGCTGCTGGCCCCCCGCCCAGTTCGCCTACCCGCTGATCGACGGCGCCCGTACGCGGGTGAGTCGTCAGGTCCGCTCGCTCGCGGGGCGAGCGTGGCCACAAGCGCGATCGGCCGATTGATGGGCGTACGTGCATCGGGGCTCGGCTCGGTGCTCGAGCAGGCTGGTGTGAAGGCCCGGTTCCAGGACTTCGTTTTTCTCGTCGTTGTCGCCTGTCTGGTCGCAGGAGCCCTCGGCACTCTTGTCGGCGGTCTCCTCCTCGGTGTGCTCTTTGCCGTGATGATCCCGATCGGCGCCAGGGTCGTCCTCTCCATCAAGGCGGACCGCCGTCGCGCGGCGTTCGCCGATCAGCTCGACGACTCGCTGCAACTCATGGCGAGCTCCCTCCGTGCTGGACACAGCATGCTCCAGGCGCTCGACTCCGTGGCTCGCGAGGCCGAGGAGCCCACCTCGGAGGAGTTCGCCCGGATCATCAACGAAACACGGCTTGGGCGCGAGGTGAACGCCGCGCTCGAGGAGACGGCAGCCCGGATGGGAAGCGAAGACTTCGTCTGGGTGACCCAGGCTGTCGCGATCAACCGGGAGGTTGGCGGCAACCTCGCTGAAGTGCTCGACGGAGTCGGGAACACGATCCGGGAACGCAACGACATCCGTCGACAGGTCAAGACGCTCGCCGCCGAAGGGAAGCTTTCCGCATACGTGCTCATGGCACTACCGTTCGGCATCACCGGCTTTCTCAGCGTCGCTAATCCAACATACATTGGGAAGTTCACGGATAGCCTTGTCGGATACGGCCTAATCGTACTTGCGATCGTCCTCCTCATCGTCGGTGGGATCTGGATGCGCAAAGTCGTTCAGATCAGATTCTGACCGACCGAGACGAGGAGGATCTTTTCGTGCCAGTCTCTGTGGCGGTCGGTATTGCCACCATCAGCGTCGCGTTAGGGCTGCTGATCTGGACACTCGTCGTGGGACCCGACCGGAATCGCCAGCGCGCGCTGTCCAATCTCCACCGGGGTCTGGACCAGGTCGTTCTCGGGCAGGAGGGTGACGTCGCGCCCCAAGCTCGTTCAAGCCTGGAGTCGCTCGCCCGACGGCTGACCGCTCCCGGTATGGTGCGCTTCCTGGAGAAGCTGCACGCCCGCGCCGGCCGCCCCGCTACCTGGTCGGTGGACCGACTGCTGGTCCTCAAGCCCGCTGCCTCGGTTCTCGCGGCGTTCCTGACGTTCCTCCTCGTCAGCTCGTCCGCGAGCCCCCTGATCGTGCTGACCGGCGGCCTCGCCACTGTCGTCTGCTACTTCTTGCCCGAACTCCTTCTGTACAGCCGCGGCATCGAGCGTAGCGAGAAGATCACGCTGGAGCTTGCTGACACTCTCGACCAGATGACCATCGCGGTGGAAGCCGGGCTGGGCTTCGACGCCGCCATGGCCCGCGCAGGCAGGAATGGCACCGGACCGCTGGCCGAGGAACTGGTGCGCACCCTGCAGGACATCCAGATGGGTCAATCGCGCCGACGGGCTTTCGAGGCCCTGGCGAGTCGGACTGACGTCCAGGACCTTCGACGCTTCATCCGCGCCGTGATCCAGGCGGACACCTATGGGATAGCCATCGCCGACGTGCTGCGCACACAGGCCTCGGAGATGCGGCGGAAGCGCCGCCAGCGCGCCGAGAAGAAGGCGATGGAGATTCCGATCAAGGTCATCTTCCCCCTGATGATGTGCATCCTCCCGGTGCTCTTCATCGTGCTCATGGGTCCTGCGGCCATGGACATCGTCGAGGCCTTCAGCGGGTGAGCGGGGTGTGGCTCGGGGCCACCGCCGCATTCGCCAGCGCGGGCGGCGCCGTCGTTTTGAAGAAGAGCGTCAGCGGGCACGTCCGACCGTCGTCTTGGTCCTCGTCGCTCATCGTCGTCGTGCTCGCGGCCGCCGGCGGTGCGGGCGCTGCCATCATAGGGACTACCTGGGCTGAGATGCTGGCGTTCTCCGTCCTGTCAACGGCGTGTGCCGTCCTCATCGTCATCGACCTCGCCGAGCATCGACTCCCCGACGTGGTCGTCCTCCCGATGTACCCGGCCGTGCTGGTTCTTCTGACCCTGGCCGCCGCCGTCAATGGGCAATGGAGCGATCTGGGCCGCTCTGTGGTCGCTGGAGCCGTGCTGCTTACCGTGTACTTCGCGATGGCTTACGCCTATCCCGCCGGCCTCGGCCTCGGAGACGTCAAGCTTTCAGGAGTCCTCGGGATGTTCCTCGGCTGGTTCGGGTGGCCACACGTCGTCCTTGGGACATTCGCTGCCTTCGCCATCAACGCGATCGTCGTCGTCGTCCTGCTCGTACTGCGGAAGGCGACACTGAAGTCCGACGTACCGTTCGGACCGCCGATGATCGCCGGCGCTGCGGTCGGTGCAGCGTGGGGTCCGGTCGTCTTCCCCGGAGTCGCTTGAAGTCTTATCCAGTCTTGGTTCGCGCCGGCGATGGACCCGCCGTTGCTGTACGTGCGAGCACGGGACCGAGGACCGCGAGCGCGAGCACATACCCGGCGGCGACGGGTCCCACCTCAGCCAGTCCAGCCGACGCCGCGAGCCCCGCGATCACGATGGAGAACTCACCACGCGCGACGAGTGCCGTACCTGCACGCAGACGGCCACGTCGCCCGACACCATCGCGGCCGGCGGCGTACCACCCGGTTACCACCTTCGTCGCCGTCGTGACTACGGCCAGCACGAGGATCGCCGGCAGCACCGGCAGCACGCCTCCTGGGTCGACCGAGAGGCCGAACGCAAAGAAGAAGATGGCAGCGAACAGATCTCGAAGCGGTCGGAGGATCATCCGCGCACGGTCGGCGAACGACGCCGGGACAGCGATCCCAACCAGGAAGGCCCCGATTGCGGCCGAGGCACCGACCGCCTCCGCAAGGCCAGCCACCAACATGGTCAGCGCGAACAACCGCAGCAGGACCTGCTCGTCGTCCGGATGGGCAAGCAACCTCCCGAGCCGATGACCGTGCCGGTGCGCCGCCGCGAGCACGATCAGCACGGTCCCCACGGCCAGGGCGACCGCGGCGACCGCCCGCAACGGACCGGTACCCGCCAGGGCGACTGCGAGCAGCGGCAGAAACAACGCCATCGCGATGTCCTCCAGCACCAGCACGGACAGCACCGCCGGCGTCTCTCTGTTGGCTAGTCGACCGAGGTCGTCGAGCAGCCGGGCGACGATGCCCGAGGACGAGATCCAGGTGACGCCGGCCAGCGCCATCGCCCCCTCCCACGGCAGCCCGATGACGAGACCGACCACCAAGCCCGGCGTGGCGTTGAGAACAAGATCGACGAGCCCCGAGGGCGCATGACGCCGTAGGGACACCACCAGCTCGGTGGACGAGAATTCCAGCCCGAGCGCGAGCAGGAGGAGCACCAAGCCGATCTGAGCCGCCCCCTCGACGAACGGCCCGGCCTCCGTCAGCGCAGCGGCTCCGCCCTCGCCGAGGACGAGCCCCGCCACCAGCGTGAGCGGGATGGTTGAGAGGCCGACGGCGCGCGCGAGCAGGCCGAGCAACGACAGCAGGAGGAAGACCGCACCGAGCTCCAGCAGGAGCACGGCGGTGCCGTCCACGGCATTCTCCTCAGCCCTGCACGCTGAGGAGCGAGCTGAGTTTCTCCAGGCCCGCCTCCGACCCCACCGCGACGAGCACGTCGCCCTCGAGCAGCGGCTCATCAGGGCCAGGGCCCGGGACGATCTCCGAGTCACGGACGACGGCGACGATCGAGCAGCCGGTCAGCGTGCGTGCCCGCGTCTCTCCCAGGGCCTTCCCGGCGTACGGGGAGCCCGGCCTCACGCTCAGTCGTGCGGAGCTAAGGCCGGGCACCTCGCGGGAGAGGTCGGCGAACCGGTGCGCCATCCGTGGCGCTCCAAGGATGTCGGCGACGGCGTCCGCCTCGTCGGTGTTCAGGTGGACGACGGTCCGGGCCTGATCGGGATCGTCCGAGTCGTACAGCGCGATCTCGACCGGTCCTTCCCGCTTGACCACGATGCCGATGAGCAGGCCGGAGCGGGTCCTGAGCTCGTACTTGATGCCCACGCCGGGCAGCAGCGTCTCGACCACGTCCATGCAGAGATGGTCCCACCGTGGGTGCGTCCGGCGGTGGTGAACGCCCTGGTTGGCAGTGCCAGCCAGTCTCAGCTCCGGACGGGCTCCACCAGCCGACCGATCTCCCGCAGGCGCGCCTCGCAGCCCTCGACGATGTCCCGCACAATCTCCGCCGTCGGCCGCAGCTCGCGGAAGCTGCCGACCACCTGACCGACGAAGAACGACTCGAGCTCCCGGGCCGGCTCGCTCCCCTTCTCGGCGGTGACGTCGATCCGCTCCCACGCCTCCCGCACGAGCATCGACTGCAGCGGCATCGGCAGGGGCGACGGCGCCCCCTCCGCCTGCCACTCGTCGAGCCAGGCGCTGCGCAGCTGCCGGGCGGACTTCCCGGTTCGTGTCGGCGAGACGATCGTGTCCGAGCTCGACGCCGCGAGCAGCTTCTCCTTGATCACCCGGCTGGCTGCGTCCTCGTGGCTCGAGAGCCACACCGACCCCGCCCACCCGCCGGCGGCTCCGAGGGCGAGCGCCGCCGCCAGCTGCGGCCCGCTCGCGATCCCGCCGGCGGCAAGGACCGGTACGTCGCCGGCGATCTCGACCACCTCGGGCGTGAGCACCATCGTCGCCACGTTCCCGGTGTGCCCACCGGCCTCCGTGCCCTGCGCGACGATCAGGTCGACGCCGGCGGCCAGCTGCTTCTCCGCGTGCTCCCGCTTCCCCACCAGGGCGGCGATCGGCACGCCCTGCGCCTTCGCGCGCTCGAGCATCGCCGCCGGCGGGGTGCCGAGCGCGTTGGCCACCAGCGCGATGCGGTGGGAGAAGGTGACGTCGAGCAGCTCGGAGACGACCGCGGCGTCCATGTTGGTCTCGAGGCTGGCGTCGATCCGGCCGAGACGATCGAGCGCGTCGTCCTCGCTCACCGGCGGGATGCTGTACTTCGCCAGCAGCCCCTCGACGAACCGCCGGTGGCCCTCGGGGATCTGGCGGCGCAGGTCGGCCACCAGCTCGCCGACATCGCGTTGAGTGGTCCTGGCGGGGACCAGCAGGTCGACGCCGTAGGGACGCCCACCGAGCTGCTCCTCGATCCAGGTCAGCTGCGCGTCGAGTTCTTCGGGCGTGTACATGGTGGCGCCGAGGACGCCGAGCCCGCCCGCGCGGGAGACCTCGACGACGACGGCGGGCGTGCGGTTGAACCCGGCGAGCGGGTGCTCGACGCCGACAAGCTCGGTGAACGCGGTACGCATGGTCACTCCTCGCTGGACGGTGCGGCCGGGGCCGCGGTGGATGAGCTGGCGAGCGCCCGGACGGCGCGCGACGGGCTGGGCCGGCGGAGTCGCTCGGACAGCCACACCGAGGTGCGCACGAGCGCCTCAAGATCGATGCCGGTCTCGATGCCGAGACCATGGAGCTGCCAGATAAGGTCCTCGGTGGCGAGGTTGCCGGTAGCGCTCCTCGCAAAGGGGCAGCCGCCGAGCCCGCCGGCGGCCGAATCCACGGTGGTGACGCCGCGCTGCAGCGCGGCGAGGGTGTTGGCGAGGGCCTGGCCGTAGGTGTCGTGAAAGTGCACCGCGAGGCGGTCGACGCCGAGCCCGGCATCCCCGAGGGCGTCGAGGAGGGCGACGACGTGGCCCGGGGTGGCGACGCCGATCGTGTCGCCGAGGGAGAGCTGCGTACAGCCGAGCTCCATCAGCCGCGTGGCGACGGCGACCACCTGCGGGATGGCGACCTGCCCCTCCCAGGGATCGCCGAAGCACATCGAGAGGTACGCCCGGACCGGCAGCCCCTCGTCGGTGGCACGGGCGACGACGGGCGCGAACATCGCGAGCGACTCGTCGACGGAGCGGCCGAGGTTCGCCCGGGCGAATGACTCCGTCGCCGAGCCGAAGATGGCAATCTCGCGAACGCCGCTCGCCAGTGCACGGTCGAGCCCGCGCTCGTTGGGCACCAGCACCGGGTAGCGCACTCCATCCACCCGGTTGAGTGCCGCGAGGAGCTCTTCCGCGTCCGCGAGCTGCGGCACGACGCCGGGCCGCACGAAGCTGGTCACCTCGACGGTGCGCAGGCCCGCCGCCACGAGCCTGTGCACCAGCTCGGCCTTCACCTCGACGGGCAGGACGGTGCCCTCGTTCTGCAGCCCGTCGCGCGGGCCGACCTCGTACACGTCCACACGAGCCGGGAGCCCTGCCAGTGGCACTGTCATCGGCGACTGCGACGACGAGGGGCTGGGCGGCGCGGTCATGGCTCCTCCCCCACGGTGAAGAGCGTCTGCCCGAGCGTCACCTGGTCGCCGGACCGCACCCGCACCTCGACGGCGCCCGCGTGCGGCGCCGTCAGCGCGGTCTCCATCTTCATCGCCTCCAGCACCCCGAGGACGTCGCCCGCCTCGACGTGCTGCCCCGCTCGCACCCTCACGTCCCGCACCAGGCCCGGCATCGGCGCGGTGACGAGGCCGTCGCTCAGGATCGCCCGCTCGTCGGTTCGCCGGTCCGGCATCACGAACCGGCGGGCCTGCCCCTCGTGGGCGACCCAGACCGCCCCGGGCTGGCCATCGTCTCGGGATCGAACCCCGTCCTCCCGTCGCGTGCCGCCCTCAACATCACCCACGACGTTATGGCTCACGCCGTCGACTTCCACGAGCCATCGCGTACCGGCGCCGGAGCGGTCGGGCGCAGACGAGCTGTCGTGGCCCATATTGTGGGGAGAGGTCAGCGCGAGTGGCGGAGCAACAAGCGCGCGCACCGACCAGCTCCGGTCCCCCACCGACACCCGCCCCGCGGCGCGCTCGACCCGCACCTCCTCCCGGACCCCGTCGTGCTCGAGCTCGAGGACCACCGGCGCGGGCGGCCCGCCCAGCCGCCAGCCATCGCCGACGCCGAACGGGTGCGTCTGTTCTTCTCGCCGCGAGCGGTGCGCGAGCACCCACGCGGCCGCACAGAGCGAGACGTCGTCGGACGGAACCGGGAACGCCCCGGGCGTGCGGTCGAGCCAGGCGGTGTCGATGGCGGCGTCGCGGAACTCGTCGGAGGCGACGAGCCGGCGCAGGAACCCGGTGTTGGTGGTCAGCCCGAGGATGGCGGTGTCGTCGAGGGCGGCCACCATCGCGCGCCGCGCGGCCTCGCGGTCCGGGCCGTGCGTGATGATCTTGCCGAGCAGCGGGTCGTACCAGGTGGTGACCTCCTGACCGCTCTCGAGCGCCGCGTCGACGCGCGCCCGCGACGGCCACCGCACCGTGGTCGCGGTTCCGGCCTGCGGCAGGAACCCGCTCGCCGGGTCCTCGGCGTAGACCCGCGCCTCGATCGCGTGCCCGCGCGCCACGACGTCGCCCTGCGTCAGGGAAAGCGGCTGCCCCTGCGCCACGGACAGCTGCAGCGCGACGAGGTCCAGCCCGGTGACCAGCTCGGTGACCGGGTGCTCCACCTGGAGCCGGGTGTTCATCTCGAGGAAGTACGCCTCCTCCCCCGCCACGAGGAACTCCACGGTCCCGGCGCCGACGTAGCCGACCTCACGGGCCAACCGCACCGCCCCGCTGGTGACCGTCTCGCGCACGGCGTCGGAGATCGTGGGTGCCGGCGCCTCCTCGACCACCTTCTGGTGCCGCCGCTGCACGGAGCAGTCGCGTTCGCCCAGGTGCAGCACGGTGCCGTGGGCGTCGGCGAGCACCTGGACCTCGACGTGCCGCCCGCGCTCGACGTACCGCTCGACCAGCAGCGTGTCGTCCCCGAACGCCGCCTTCGCCTCCCGTCGGGCGGCGGCCAGCGCCTCGGGGAGCGCGGCGGCGTCGCGCACGATCCGCATGCCCTTCCCACCCCCTCCGGCGGCGGCCTTGACCAGAACCGGGAGGCCGAGGTTCACCGTCGCCGCGACCAACGCCGCGTCGTCGCCCTCGACCGCCGGCAGCACCGGGACCCCGGCCGCAACGGCGAGGCGGCGCGCCTCGTCCTTGCGGCCCATCCGGGCCACCACCGCCGCCGGCGGCCCCACCCAGACCAGCCCGGCGTCCTCGACGGCGCGGGCGAAGGCGGCGTTCTCCGAGAGGAACCCGTACCCGGGGTGGACGGCCTCGGCACCGCTACTCCGGGCGGCGTAGAGCAGCGCGGGGACCGAGAGGTAGGAGTCCTCGGCGGGTGCGGGGCCGAGGCGGACGGCCGTGTCGGCGGCGTGCACGTGCGGGGACGCGATGTCGGCGTCGGAGTACACGGCGACGGTCCGCAGCCCGGCCGCGCGGGCGGCGCGCAGCACCCGCAGCGCGATCTCGCCGCGGTTGGCGACCAGCAGGGAGGTGAACACGGCGCTCACATCCGATACAACGCGGCGACGGGCCCGGGCACCGGCGCGTTCGCCGCGGCGGCGAGGCCAAGGCCGAGGACGCGGCGGGTGTCGACGGGGTCGATGACGCCGTCGTCCCACAGCCGGGCGGTGGAGTAGTACGGCGAGCCCTGGCGCTCGTACTGCTCGCGGATCGGGGCCCGGAACGCCTCCTCGTCGTCGGCCGACCACTTCTGCCCGGCGCGCTCGAGGCCGTCACGGCGCACGGTCGCGAGCACGGACGCGGCCTGCTCCCCGCCCATGACGGAGATGCGGGCGTTGGGCCAGATCCAGAGGAACCGCGGGTCGTACGCGCGGCCGGCCATGCCGTAGTTGCCGGCGCCGAAGGACCCGCCGATGACCACGGTGAGCTTCGGGACCACCGCGGTGGCGACGGCGGTGACGAGCTTGGCGCCATCCTTGGCGATGCCGCCAGTCTCGTAGTCCTTGCCCACCATGAACCCGGCGATGTTCTGCAGGAAGACCAGCGGGACGCCGCGCTGGTTGCACAGCTCGATGAAGTGGGCGCCCTTGAGCGCGGACTCGGAGAACAGGATCCCGTTGTTCGCGACGATCCCCACCGGGTAGCCCCAGACGCGGGCGAAGCCGCACACGAGGGTCACGCCGTAGAGGGCCTTGAACTCCTGCAGCCGTGAGCCGTCGACAATCCGGCGGATCACCTCGCGCACGTCGTACGGCGTGCGGGTGTCGGCGGGGACGACGTCGTACAGCCCCGCCGGGTCCTCGGCCGGCTCCTCCGGTGGCGCCTGCCGCAGGGACGGTTGCGTGGGCCGTTCCAGGGTGGCGACGACGGAGCGCAGGATCTCCAGCGCGTGCGCGTCGTCCTCGGCAAGATGGTCGACGACGCCGGAGCGGCGGGCGTGGATGTCTCCCCCGCCCAGCTCCTCGGCCGAGACGACCTCGCCGGTGGCCGCCTTCACCAGCGGCGGCCCGCCGAGGAAGATCGTGCCCTGGTCGCGCACGATGACGGACTCGTCGGACATGGCCGGGACGTACGCGCCCCCGGCGGTGCACGAGCCCATCACGGCGGCCAGCTGCGGGATGCCGCGGGCGGAGAGCTGGGCCTGGTTGTAGAAGATGCGGCCGAAGTGGTCGCGGTCAGGGAACACCTCGTCCTGCATGGGCAGGTAGGCCCCGCCGGAGTCGACGAGGTACAGGCACGGCAGCCGGTTCTCCGCGGCGATCTCCTGGGCGCGCAGGTGCTTCTTGACCGTGACCGGGTAGTAGGTGCCGCCCTTGACGGTGGCGTCGTTCGCGACGACGACGCACTCCCGCCCGGCGACCCGCCCGATCCCGGTGACGATGCCGGCGGCGGGGACCTCGTCGTCGTACATGCCGGTCGCCGCGAGCGGTGAGAGCTCGAGGAAGGGCGACCCGGCGTCGAGGAGACGGTCGACGCGGTCGCGCACGAGCAGCTTGCCGCGCTCGACGTGCCGCCTCCGGGCGCTCTCGCTGCCGCCGAGGCGCACGGCGGCGAGGCGCTCGCGCAGCTCCTCGGTGAGCTCGCGGAGGCCGAGCTGCCCGAGGCTCGCTCCGGCGGGCATGCGCACCTCCACGGCTGGGTGGTCGTCATCGACCCACTCGGAGGTTAGCCATCGTTAACCCTCGCTGTCTATCGATCTCTGTGAAGCGACCGGTTGATGACCCAAGCCGTCGGCGCCCCTCTGGGCTCTCATCCGCGACATCGGCGAGCAATCGCGACGATCGAGTCTTTCCGAGCGGTTGCAACACCGAGTCAGTGGAGTAGGAGACGCTCGGATGATAGGGATCACGAGGCTGGCTCCGGCCCTTGCCGACTCACCCGCCCCGTGCCCCACGCGCACTGGAGTAAGCCCATGACGCACTCTCAGCGTGGCGGAACGCCGGAGCGAGCAACATCACCACGCCCGCTAACGCTTGCGCGTCCGAAACTCGACGCAAGCGGGCATTAAGGGACTAACGTTGGATACAGGCAATGTAAGTGAAAGCCGCCCGGGCCAAGGACGAGCCGGGCCAAGCCCACAGGAGCAACACGGCATGTCGCACAAGCGGGCCCTTCTCTTGGAGTCAGCCAGAACCGGGGCATGGTTGGATCGCGAAAGGCTCCGCGCATATCCCGCGATATTTCTGGGTCTTTTTGTTCTTATCGGTGTCGCTGCTTTAGTAACCGGAGACGGTGTCCGCGACGGCTTCGGAAATAACCCACTCGGGACCGACTTTCTGAGCTTCTACGCCGCATCTGAACTGCTCATGGACGGACGCCCCGAGGCTGCCTATGATCACGCCGCACTGAAGGCGATCCAAGACTCGATCGCAGACGACTCACCCCTATACACATGGCTTTACCCGCCGATTGCCTTTTTCGTCGTCGCCCCACTCTCTCTCGTGCCATATCTGCCAGCGCTGTTGCTTTGGCTAGGAATCACCTTTTCGGCCTACGTTGCAGCCTTGTGGAAGATCCTCCCTGATCGCAGGGCACTTGTGCCCATGGCCGCCTTTCCCGCCGTGTTCCTCACCGTGGGACATGGGCAAAATTCGTTCCTATCAGCAGCCCTTCTCGGATGGGGCCTCGTACTACTGAGGCGCCATCCCTGGCTTGCCGGCTCCATCCTCGGACTCCTAATTTACAAGCCACAACTGGGCCTCCTTCTTCCGGTTGCGTTTATTGCTTCGAAGAACTGGCGTGCATTCCTCAGCACCGGAACCGCTGCGGCTCTCTGGTCCGCGTTAAGTTACTGGACCTTTGGCAAATCGGCATGGCAAGCGTATATGGACAAGTCGAGCTTCTCGTGGGAGGTGCTCGAACAGGGTCTAGTTTCCTGGTCGAAGATGGTGAGCGCATTTCCTGCAGTTCGACTGCTTGGCGGACCGATACCGCTCGCGTGGACTCTGCAAACGGTCGTTAGTCTTATCGCCGTGGTGACCGTCTGGAGGCTGTGGCACAGTTCCGCGTCGACGCCCCTTAAGATCGCGGCGCTTGCCACCGGAACACTGCTTGCCACCCCCTTCGCACTGGACTATGAGGCAACTCTCATTGGTCTTGCTCTTGCAGCCTATGTCAAAGATGGGTTAGACCAAGGCTTCCTGTCCTGGGAAAAGACGGTTCTGGCCGCGATATGGGTGCTCCCTCTGCTATGGCGTACCGTCGCCACAGGAACGTCAATTCCATTGGGAACCATCACCATACTGGCGCTCCTCCTGGCACTCATCCGTCGTTACAGTGTCCTCTCATCCCGGTCCTCCGGCCACCGTCCCGCTTCTCAGCGATTCTTTCTGGCGCGGCGTCCAGGCATCGCGGGAGCGCGCCGCACGACTAAAGGATGAAATGACTCGGGAGCGCTCAATCCCCCAAGGGCCGAACGCCAATTCGGGTTGTTAGTTGTCGTTAACCCTTTCTGCCTATCATTGCAGGATGACCGTCCCACCCTCGGCCGGCACCGCGGTCCCCCGCCGAGAGCAGATCCTGCGCGCGGCCGCGGAGCTCTTCGCTCGCTCGGGCTTCGGCGGGGTGTCGGTGGACGACATCGGGGCCGCGGTCGGCGTCTCCGGCCCCGCCCTGTACCGCCACTTCCCGGGCAAGGAGGCGATCCTGGCCGAGTTGCTCGTCGGTATCAGCGAGGAGCTGCTGCGGGAGGGCCGCGTGCGGGTGGCGGCGGCCGACGGCGAGGCCGACACCGCCCTAGAGGCGCTCGTGGACTGGCATGTCTCCTTCGCCCTGGACCACCCGGCGCTCATCACGATCCAGTCACGCGACCTCGACCGGCTCACGGAACCTGAGCGTGTCCGGGTCCGCCGCCTCCAGCACGACTACGTCGAGACGTGGGTCGACGTCCTGCGGCATCGCTCCCCCGGCCTGGCCGCCGACCGGGCCCGGGCGGCCGCCCACGCCGTCTTCGGGCTGATCAACTCCACTCCGCACAGCGCACGGCTGGACCGGCCGGCGATGGCCGCGTTGCTGCGTCGGATGGCGCTCCGGGCGCTGCTGGCGACCTAGCCAGCACCGCTTAGCGTGCGGCCGGCCGGGGCCGCACGGCGACGATGGCCATGTCGTCCTCGGGAGCGTCCGGCAGCAGCTGCTCGACGAGCTCGTCGCAAAGATCGTCGATCTGGTGCAGGTCGCGAAGCTCCCCGAGAGTCGCGCGCAGCCGGTCGAGGCCGGCGCGGAGCCCACCGGCGTCCCGGCGCTCGACGAGGCCGTCGGTGTAGAGCACCAGCGTGTCCCCGGCCGCCACGGTCATCGTCTGCTCCGTGCGAACCGTTCCCGGGCGGAGCCCGAGGAGAAGGTTCGTCCCGGTGAGGGTGACGACGTCGTCGTCGCCGCTGAGCAGCATCGGCGGAGGGTGGCCTGCGTTGGACCAGCGCACGACCACGTCGCCGCCGGGTCCCGGTGGCTCGAGGGTCATCACGACGGCGGTCGCGACCGACTCGCTCGCCACCGCGGCCATGGCTCGGTCGAGCTGGGCCAGGAGCGCGGCGGGGTGCGGTGGCGTCGTGGCGCCGATACCGCGGAGCATCGAACGAAGCTGTCCCATCGTGGCCGCGGCCTGCAGGTCGTGGCCGGAGACGTCCCCGATGACCACGATGGTTGGGCCGTCGGGGTGCTTGAAGACGTCGTACCAGTCGCCGCCCACCTTGGCCGCCTGCGCGGCCGGCACGTACCGCACGGCCACATCGAGGTCGTCGAGATGCGGCGGCGCGGTGAGGAAGGACCGCTGCAGCTCCTCGACGACGCCGCGCTGGCTGGCGTAGAGGTAGGCGTTGTCCAGCACGAGACCCGCACGGGAGGCGATGTCCTTGGCGGTGACGAGGTCGTCGCCGTCGAGCGCGGGCCGGTCCGCGCCGCTGAACAGGCTGATCGCACCGAGCGTGCGACCGCGCCCGCGGAGCGGCAGGACGGTCGCGGACTCCGGGGTGAGCTCGGTGATGAGCACGTGCGCGCGGCCGGGCTTGAGCACGCCGCGGATGCGGGCGGCCGCGTCCTCGGGAAGGCGCACGACGTCCGTGGTGCGCAGGGTGCGCAGCAGGAAGGACTCGTCGGTCAGCGCCCCCATCCGGTGACGGCAGTACTCCTCGACCAGCGGCCTCGCGCCGGGGTCGACGTGCCACCAGCCGACGTCGCGCATGGTCGCTGGCGTGCCGTGCCCGCCGGCGGGCACCTCGGCGTCGGCAAGAGTGACGACGCACCAGTCCGCCAGGCCCGGGACGAGTGTCCGTGCGAGAGCAGCGACGGCCTCCTCGGCGTCGAGAGTCTGCGCGAGGGAGCTCGTCACGGCGGCGGTGAGCTGGGCCCGGCGCGCGACGCGCTCCGTCTCCTCCTGGAGACGGTGACGCTCGGTCACGTCGAAGAAGTACACCGAGAGCCCCTCGGAGGTCGGCATGGCGCGAACCTCGTACCAGGCGTTCAACGGCACCGGGTAGTGGGCGTCGAAGTGCACCGGGTCGCCGGAGCTCATGGCGCGGCGGTAGTAGGTCTCGAACGCGTTGCCGAGCGCGGCCGGGTAGAGCTCCCAGATGTCGCCGTCGAGCAGCTCTCCGCGCGGACGGCCGAGCACCCGCTCCGCCTCAGCGTTGACGTACGTGAACCGCCATTCCCGGCTCAGGGAGAAGAACGCCGTCGGCAGCGCCTCGAGCAGCTCGGCCGCCCGGTGCAGCCCGGCGCGCAGCGACGGGAGGACGACACCGACGAGGCCCGTGACGTGCCCCGTGGCGTCGTCGCGAATCACCTGCCCACGGGTCGTGACCCAGCGGTCGGGGCCGTCGAGCACCCGGAACTCGTCCTCGAACCAGAGGCTCTCCGCGACGGCGGTGGTCACCACGCGGCTGAGTCGCGGAAGGTCGTGAGGGTGGATCTGGCGGGCGAGCGTGCCGGCCGGGACGGGTCCGATGTCGTGGGGCGTCCCGAGCACCGCGGAAGCCGACCGGTCCAACCAGACCACGGACGCTGGGACATCCATCCGGTACGCACCGATGCCCGCCATCGCCATCCCCGTGAGGGCCAGACCGTCGTCGGTCTGGGCAGCCTGGCTCGGCGCCGCGGCGCTGGGCGCGCCGCTGACGGTGCGATCGTAGGAAGTGGCGTCGTCGGTAAGCAGGGGTCCTCCACTCAGAGCTTTTCATCGTCGGGAGAACAACCCGGCCGCCTGGCGCAAGGGTATGGCATACGAGGGTGCGCCGGCCCTGTGTCTCGGCAACACGCCGCGGCGCGTGGCCGCCTCAGCGTCCGAAGAAGCGTCCCCAGTCCAGAGCGTCCCCCAGAGCCCGGTCGCTGAAGCCGGGGTGGGTCTGGCGCAGGTGGTCCATGTCGGCGTCCCAGTCCCAGGGACCGTACCCCATGCGAATCCCCTCGGAGATCAGGGCGTCGGCACGTGCGGCCGCCTCGGCGATCTGCTCGGGCGTGTACAGGTCCCCGAAGACGTCGGCGAGCGGGATCGGGCCGAGCCCGTACTCGCAGACGTGGCGGGAGTACCGGCTGTTGAAGTGGTAGACGGCGAACACCGCGTTCACCACGTCGAGCTCGCGGGCCGCGGCGATCATCTTCTGCCGGCGAACCAGGACGCCCACCTGCTCCTCGTCGATCCGGGCCAGCGCGTGGTCGAGCTCCGCCCCGTAGCGCTCCTGAGGAAAGCCCGGGACGTCGGCCTGGAGCTGCTCGATCGCGGCCTCGCGGAACTGCCTGCCCTCGATCATCCGGATCCCGTGATGCATGGCGGCCGACCGGAGCCGTGACTCAAGTTCTTCCGGTGTCTCTGTCTGGCGGCGATTGGTCCACCTCACGGGCGCTCCGATCTGTTGTCTCCGGGCACCAGTCCGAACCCGACCCTAGTGACGTGGCGCCGTCGGCCTTCGGGCTTTCCGAGTGTCAGTTCGACGGCGCCCACGACGGCGGCCGCCTCTGGGCAAACGCCGCTAGTCCCTCCTGCCCCTCCGCCGAGGCGAAGTGAGCCGCGGACAGCCGGCCGAGCACCTCGAGCTCGCGGGCGTCGTCGTCGGGCGGGTCGGCGAGCACCGCCTTGGTGGCGGCGAGGGCCCGCGGCGCCCCGCGCAGGAGGGCGTCCGTGTACCGGGCGACCTCCGGATCGAGCCGGTCGGCGGGGACGGCCGCGTCGAGGAGGCCGATGCGCTCGGCGCGTGCGGCGTCGAAGACCTCGCCGGTCAGGAAGAGCACCCGCAGCGCCTGGGGCTGGACGCGGCGGCGCAGCGGCACCGAGACGACGGCCGGGACGAGGCCGAGGCGGACCTCGGGGAAGGCGAAGGTGACGTCGTCGACCGCGACCGCGAGGTCGCACGCGGCGACCAGGCCAATGCCGCCCGCGCGAGCGGTGCCCGCCAGCCGGGCGACCGTCGGCTTGGGGGCGCCCATCAACGTCACGAGCAGGTCGGGCAGCTCGGCCACGCCCTGGCTGTCGGCGTCCGCGCCGCGGGCCTCTTTGAGGTCGGCCCCGGCGCAGAAGACGGTGCCGGTGTGGGTGAGGACGATGACGCGCACGGCGTCGTCGTCGAGCGCGGCCTGGAGTTGGTCACCGAGCTCTCTGCGCAGCGCAGCGGAGAGGGCGTTGCGGTTTGCTGGGGAGTCGAGGGTGATCGTGCCGACCCCGCCGTCGACGTCGAGGTGGACGAGCTCGGCCATGCCAGATCCCTTCGTCGGTGCCGGCACGACCGTACCGCCAAGCTGTGCCGACGAAGATGTCAGGGATCAGCCAGGTCGGGAACTTTCAGTAGGGAGCAGGCCAAAACCGCGAACAAGCGCGCGACGGTCCTGACATGATCGCGGATGTGACCTCTGGAACGCTTCCGAACAGTACGGATCGGCTGCCGACTCGCGAACAAATCGTGTCGCCAGGGGACGCTGTAACGCCCGTCGGTGTAAATACTCGGCGCAGTTGGGTGGTTCTGCTCTTCGCCACGACCTCGTTCGTCGGCGCTTCCCTTCTGTTCGTCGTACAACCGCTTGTCGCCCGGCTGATCCTCCCCCATTACGGCGGTTCGGCGACCGTTTGGAGCACGAGCAATCTATTCTTTCAGGTGGTGCTCTGGTTGGCTACTTCTACGCCCATGCCATCACACGCAAATTCGGTCCGCGCGTCCAACCCCTCCTCCACCTCGCTATTCTGTTGCTTCCACTCGTCGCACTGCCCATAGTGCTTCCGGCGAACGCATCGCCCAGTGCTGAAACGTCCCCTGTTTTGTGGTTGCTTCGCACTCTGATTCTCGTCGTCGGGCTGCCATTCGCGGTAATCTGCACAACTGGCCCACTTCTACAGCGGTGGTACTCCTGGACTAACCATCGACGATCGGAGGACCCATACTTCCTCTATGCCACTAGCAATCTCGGCAGTTTCATCGGTCTCCTCGCGTACCCTTTTGTGGTCGAGCCGTTTCTCACGTTGGACCAGCAGCGAATCTTCTGGTCGTGGGCATTCGTAGCGTTCTTGCTCCTGATGGTCGCATGCGGCGTCGTCACGATCCGCAACCAAACACAACAGGAAGCGGGGGATACCACCACTGCCGCGCCGCCTACAGTGCGGCGGGTTCTGCTATGGCTCTTCTTGGCTTTCGTTCCGTCGAGCCTCATGCTCGGCGTCACTTCGCATATCTCCACCGACATCGCGGCGATCCCGCTCATGTGGGTGGTACCTCTCGCAGTCTACCTCGGCACATTCGTACTAGCCTTCGCTCGCACCGCCCGGACACCCAGCTCCAGATCGCGTTACTTTGCCGCAATTGTAGCCGCCGTAGCCGCCGTAGCCGCCGTGACCTATCACGTCGGAAACTGGCCATATATAGGTATACCTATCGCGGTCGACTTGACGCTCTTAGCAATAGTTGCATTTTCCGCTCACTCAACCCTCGCCGCATCTCGTCCTTCCCCATCGCAGTTGACGACTTTTTATCTCGTCGTGTCGGCGGGGGCGCACTGGGGGGGCTCCTCAATGGGTTGATAGCCCCGGTCCTCTTCGATCGGGTGTGGGAGTACCCAGCAATCATAGTGGCAAGCGCATTGCTCGCTGCCGGAAGCGGTCGTGAGTCGCTGTGGTTGCGGCGCCGCTACGGCGCGAAGTTTGCGTGGTTCCTAGAGGCGGCCACCGCGACGCTCGTGCTTGTTGCCGCCACAGCGGCAACGTTCGCATTGCAAGACAGCCTCTGGGTGATCGCAGCGTTGACGGTCAGCTTTATGGGCGCACTTTTCATTGCGCGGCGGCCAATTCCCCTCGCTGCCGCGATGGTGGTCGTTTTCGTCGGGCTCACTATGAGCGGACCGGACACCGTGTATCGGGAACGTACTTTCTACGGAAGTTACAAAGTCACCGAGCAAGACGGGGTTCGTAAGCTTGCACACGGAACCACTTTGCATGGTTCACAGTTCATCGGAGCAAACGCAACGACGCCGACTACTTATTACTCTCGCACGGGTCCCGTCGGTGACATATTCCGGGAGTACGACAACTTTGACGACATAGCGGTCGTTGGGCTTGGCACTGGGACCATCGCGGCTTATGGCGAGGCAGACCAATCGTTGACGTTCTATGAGATTGATCCGAAGGTTGTTGATATCGCTCGCGACCCGAGGTTTTTCACGTATCTCGTGGACGCTGCCGCGAAGGTGCAGACAGAGGTAGGTGACGGCCGGCTCAGCCTGGCGGGGGCGGCCAAGGGCTCGTATGAGCTGATCGTTCTGGACGCCTTCAGCTCCGACTCCATTCCTGTCCATCTGCTCACACAGGAAGCGTTCGAGGTCTATGCCGACGCTTTGGCGCCTGACGGCGTGCTGATGGTGCACGTGAGCAACCGGATTTTTGACCTGGAACCTGTAGTCGCGGGTTCAGGGAGTCACATTGGTTGGGCCGTTGCCGTCGGGTTCGGCGAGGCCGATGGGGACCGGGCCACGCCTTCTGAGTGGATCGCTCTCGCCCCGTCAGCGAAGGACCTGGAACCATTACTTAGGCTCGGGAATTGGCGGCCGGCTCGCGCCGAAACTCTGCTGTGGACCGATGATTACTCGTCCGTCTTGACGGCTTTGCGATAACCCGACTAACGACCGCGCGGCTCCTCAGAAGCACCGAAGGCCCGGCGACCGTCGGAACGGTCACCGAGCCCCGGTGCTGACGCGGAGATGACTTCTCAGCGAGGAGTTGACATCTCACGCGCGTGCGAGAGCGGAGAGCGGGTCACCGAACGGCGACGGGCTCCTCGATGGCGTCGTTGTCGAGACCGACCTGCGGGTCGCCCTTGCCGGCCAGAACGGCGGCCTGGATGCGGTCACCGATCTCCTGGTCGACGTTCTTCCAGTACTGGAAGGCGTTCTGCAGGACGACGTCGTGCTGGACACCCGCGAGGGCGCCGGCCACGGTCTCGACGAACTGCGCGCGCTGCGCGTCGTCGAAGACCTCGCGGACAAGGGTGCCCGCCTGGCGGAAGTCGTCGTCCTCGGCGTGCAGGGCGTAGGCGCTGCGGACCATCTCGCCGTCGGCCTCCCAGCCGTCGTCGACCGGGCCGGTCTCGTCGGACCACGGACGGCCGAAGGAGTTCGGCGCGTAGACCGGGGCGTCGCCCGAGTGCTCGAACGTCATGTTCCCGTCGAAGGTGTAGGACTTCACCGGGACGATCGGCTTGTTCACCGGGAGCTGCTGGTAGTTGGTGCCGATGCGGGCGCGCTGGGCGTCGGCGTAGGCGAACACGCGGCCGAGCAGCATCTTGTCCGGGGAGACGCCGATGCCGGGCACCGTGTTCGACGGGGCGAACGCGGCCTGCTCGATCTCGGCGAAGAAGTTCTTCGGGTTCCGGTTCAGCGTCATCTTGCCGACCTTGATCAGCGGGTAGTCCTTCTTGGACCACACCTTCGTCAGGTCGAACGGGTTGAACCGGTAGGTCTTGGCCTCCTCGTACGGCATGACCTGCACGAAGAGCGTCCAGCTGGGGTGCTCGCCGCGCTCGATCGCGTCGAACAGGTCGCGGCGGTGGTACTCGGCGTCCGAGCCGGCGAGCCGCTCGGCCTCCTCGTTGCCGAGGAACTCCAGACCCTGGTCGGTGTGGAAGTGGTACTTGACCCAGAACTTCTCACCGGCGGCGTTGATCCACATGTACGTGTGGGAGCCGTAGCCGTTCATGTGGCGCCACGTCTTGGGCAGGCCGCGCTCACCCATGAGGTAGGTGACCTGGTGGGCCGACTCGGGGTTCTGCGTCCAGAAGTCCCACTGCATGTCCGCGCTGCGCAGGCCGGAGGCGGGCAGGCGCTTCTGCGAGCGGATGAAGTGCGGGAACTTCATCGGGTCGCGCAGGAAGAAGACCGGGGTGTTGTTGCCGACGAGGTCGTAGTTGCCCTCGGGCGTGTAGAACTTCAGCGAAAAGCCGCGCACGTCGCGCCAGGTGTCGGGCGAGCCCTGCTCGCCCGCGACCGTGGAGAAACGGGCGAGCATGTCGACCTTGGCGCCCGGCTGGAACAGGGCCGCCTTGGTGAAGCGGGTGACGTCCTCGGTGGTCTCGAACGTGCCGAACGCGCCGGAGCCCTTGGCGTGCGGGTTGCGCTCCGGGACGCGCTCACGGTTGAAGCTGGCGAGCGTCTCGACCAGGTGGACGTCGTGCAGCAGCAGCGGCCCGTTCGAGCCGAGGCTCAGGGAGTTGCGGTCCGAGACGGCGGGAGCGCCGAACTGGGTGGTCGAGGGCGCCGGGGCGCCGTTGGTCTCGCTCAAGAGATCTCCTTCTTTGGTGCGGTTCCGGACAGGCAGGAGGGGCAGGTGCCCCAGTAGATGACCTCGGCGGTGTCGATCACGAAGCCGTGGTCCTCGCTCGCGGTGAGGCACGGGGCGTGCCCGACGGCGCAGGGCACGTCGGCCACTGCGCCGCACTGACGGCAGACGGCGTGGTGGTGGTTGTCCCCGCGGCGCAGTTCGTAGCGGCCGGGCGAGCCGTCGGGCTCGATGCGGCGCAGCAGGCCGGCGCCGGTCAGGGCGTGGAGGACGTCGTAGACCGCCTGGGTGGAGACGGTCCCCAGGCGCTCGTGCACGGCCGCACGGATGGTCTCGGCGTCGGCGTGCGGGTGCGCGGCAACCTCGGCCAGCACCGCCAGACGGGGCGCCGTCACCCGCAGTTGCGCCTCGCGCAGCAGCTCGGCGTGGGTAACGGACATGGTGTCATCAAAACACCTCTTCTGGAATCGTTCAAGTTACGGAACGAGTTCAGGTGACGTTCACCGTCCGGTAAGGAGTTGCACCGCGAGGACGTGCTTGCACGGGCCGCGACTGCCTGCGTACTTGGCCCACCACAGGCAGGTGCAGGAAGGGCGCGCGGCGTCGCCGCGGACCCAGTGGACGCTCTTCGGCCCGGTCACCCGCCAGCCGCCTTCCGTGGCGACGACGGCGCCCCCGGCCACCAGGGCCCGGGCCGCCTTGAGCCGCGGGTTGTCCTTCTCCACCCGCTTGGCGTCGAGCGGCAGCTCCCGGTGGAAGTACGTCCGCGCCGTGAGGTCGAACCCGAGCCTGCCCGACGCGGCGACGACGCCGAGCCCGTGACGGACAGCGGTCACCGGCACGCCGGCGTAGGTGGCGAGCTCGTCCGGGTCGAGCCGCTGCTGCCAGGCGAGGAGCGGGAGCAGCTCGCCTGCGACGTCGTCCTGGTCCGTCGCGCCGCCCGCCCGGGCGAGGTCGTGGAGCAGTCCGCCCTCGCCGGAGAAGCCGCGGTAGGGCTCCGGCGAGAGCATGAGGGTGAAGGCGCCACCCGGGAGGGCGAAGACCCAGGCGCTCGCTCCGCCGTCGTACGCGTAGACGTCGAGGCGGGTGAAGAACCGGAGCAGGCGCCGGTAGGCGGTCAGACGCCGGGTCCCGGCGAGGCGGACGGCACCGGCGGCGGCGCGCGGCACCGGGCGCAGGCCCCCGGGCGCCTGTGCGAGGTGGAGCGTCGGTCCGGGTGGTGTGCCGTTCGGCAGCCCGACGAGCAGGTTCGTCGCCTGGGGCCGCGTCAGGGTGGCGACGTGTCGCATGGCAGCGGCGATGACCGGTGTCTCGGCAAAGCCGCGGACCCACCGATCGGGAAGCTTGACCTTGCGCTCGACGTGCGCCTGGTCGGGAGTCTCCAGGCTGAGCCCGTCGGCACCGACCTCGAGGCGGACCAGCTCGGTCCGCCGCAGGCCCGCGAGCGCCGTGCGCAACGGGTCGTTGAGGGCGACGTTGGTGGTGCCGAAGCCGATCTCGCCGGTGTCGAACGACTCCCCGTCCAGGTCGAGCCGGGCGTACACACCGTTGCACGCGGAGAAGGACTCGGCGCGGAGCATGGTGCCGCCGGCGGTGATGACGGGATCGAGTGCGAGCAAGCTGAAGCTGGGGTCGACGTACCGGGCGGCGGCCACGTCCGCGAGCGCGAGCAGGCCGGCCGCCACCACCTCCGGGCGGGCCAGGAATCCCGAGAAGAACCGTGGATGGTCGACGACGCCGCCCGGGGTGAGCCCGAGCGCGGTCGCGAGGGCAAGCTCGGAGTCGCTCCCCCGGTCGAGGAGCCGCGACGGGCCCAGGTAGCCGGTCATGACCCGGCACCGGACGGGACGCCCCGCGCCGTCCTCGGCGCGGCGTCCGCGAGCGCGAGGTCCGCGAGCGCGGCGTGGAGGGCCCTGGCCTCGGTCAGCGCCTTGCTGCTCCCTCGGCGCTCGGCGAACGCCTCCAGGCCTTCGACGCACCGGTGGTCCGTGGGCACGGCCGCGCAGTGCCGGCGGAGGACGGCGAGCACGTCGGCCGTCCCGGTGGGAACCTTCGGCTCCGCCATCAGCGCCGTGGCGAGTGCGCTGAGAGCGGGCCAGACGGCGCCGAGCCCGCCGGCGAGAGCAATCTGCTCGCAGGCGCCGGCGAACCGGCCGCGTGTCAGCTCGCCGGTCTGCTGCATGGCGAGCGTGGCCTCTCGGAGGTGCGGGGCGGAGAAGGCGCCCTGCCCGGCGATCTCCAGTGCGGCGTCGACGGCACACTGGCGCGAGTCCGGCGCAGGTGCGCTGAGCCCGTGGGCGAGGGCGAGGTGGGTGGCCGGCCCGCCGGGTCCGGTGCACCGCGCGACCTCGCCGAGCAGGCGTGGCCCGTCCTTGGAGTGAGCTCGATGGCTCTCCAGCCAGTAGGACGCGGTGAGGTCCCGCCAGGAGGGGACGACCGAGGCGGCGAGCTCGGCCGTGAGGTTCCAGGTCGTGCTGACGTGACGCTCGCTCTCCCCCACGCCGAGGAAGAGCGTGGGAGGTGCCGAGGGGAAGTAGCTCGGATGGACGGGGAGCGCCGCGGCGGGGCCGCTCACGCGCACGACCGTCGGCGTGCCCTGAATACGGCCCATGTTCCTGCCGTACGGGTCGGGCACGGGTGGGCCGACCCAGAACTCTGAGCGCAGGGGCGGGAGCCCGCCGCCCGACACCCACGCGCGCGCGAGGGCGACGGCGTCGAGCCGGGTGTCGCGGGGCGCGTTGGCTCTCGGCACGGCGAACCCGGTGAGCTCGGCGGCGCGAGCCGGCGGTACCGGCTCGAGGCGGAGCAGGGCGAGCAGCAGGTCCAGCTCGCCGTGGCGGGCACGTGCGCTGCCGTAGACCCTGAGCCGGCCCAGCAGGTCCTCGAAGGTCACCACGCCGTTCTCTAGGCTCGGCGTGCTCAGCAGGCAGGGAACGTGACGGGCCAGCAGCTGGGCCTCGGAGAGTCGTGCCACGAGGAGAGCGCCGACGGGTGTGAGGCCTGTCCACCTGGATGACCTGGACCGCTGCTCGTGAGGCTGTGGGAGGGTCTCCCGGAGCTCCCGGACCAGCTGCTCATGGTCCGTCTGGCTCCAGCGGAACCGGTCCAGGAGGGCGCGGCTGACCAGCCCGGCATCGAACGCACGCTCTCGGCGAAGGCTGGCGAAGAACTTCCCTATCTCCCGCCGGTGGCGGGGAACCGACGCGACGTAGCACGCGAGCAGCGCCTCCTCCCCCGCATTGCCCGGCCTCGCCTCCACCGCCGAGAACGCCGCGGTGAAGGCCTCGATGCCGCTGCCGAAGAGGGGCTGGCGAGCGACGGGCGCCGCGGGTGGAAGGGAGTTCCAGAGGTCGGGAACGTAGACCTCAAGCGAGCCGGGGCCGAGCTGCCCTCCCGCCGACCCCTGTGGATTCGGCGGTACCCCCTCTTCGAGCAGGTCGAGGAGCTCGGCCGCGCGCTGCCTGACCCGCAGGTCGTCAAGCTCGGTCGCGGCTCCGAGAGCCGTGACCAGCGCTTGCCGGTCGTGCACCGGCGTGACCGAGCGGGCGGCAGTCTGCTCCGCCGTCGCCGCCTTCGCCGCCCGCGCGAGGTAGGACATCAGCTGCGTGCGCTGCTTCTTCTCCTTCCGCGCGAAGACGACGAGCGCCAGCTCCTCCAGGTCCTCGTCGGCAAGCCTGGACTCGAGCAGCGGACCCAGGAGGACCGCGGAGACGGACCCGTGCCCGGCGGAGATGATGCTGAGCGCCAGAGCGTGCCGGTCGGCGAGGTCCGTGGGCCCGATCTGCAACGCGCGGAGAATCTTCGCGAGGTGCTGCTGCTCGGCAGGTCGCGGAATCGCCGCCAGCCGGGTCAGCGCCTCGTCGACTGCCTCTTCCCGCGGCACGAGCGCTCCGTCGGCAAGAGCTGCGAGCACGAGCGGAAGTTGAATGACCGGACGTAGCCCCTCCGTCGGCTCGAGGAGCGGGCGAGTCACCCAGTGCGGTGCGACGTCGTGGAAGAGCGGGTCGAGCTGGCAGACGGCGGTGAAGTCGAGACCCTCAGCCCGGTAGTCCCGCACCACGATGTTGCCGTCCTCCATGAACCAGGGCTGGGTCAGCCGCTTCGGGGTCCCGCGGAACTCGAAGGTGCCGTCCCACTTCGCGGCCGCGGCCGAGTAGTACGCACTCCAGGCCTGGATGAGCCCGGCGGTCACGGGCGGTCGGACGCCGAGACGGGCGAGGAGCGGCAGGCAGAGGACCGTGACGCCGAGGCGCTGCCACGGGAAACGGCTCGGTGCGGCAAGCGCGGCGAGGACGAACTCCTCCGCCCACTCCTGGCCACGCGAGTCGATCATGGCCAGCAGGACGACCGGGTCGATCTCCGCGGCGTCCCAGGGCAGCCGTTTGGCCGCTGACCTGCCGGTCTCTGCCAGCTCCAGGACCGCCCGGGCCTCGACCAGGTCCTGCCGGTTGTACAGGTCTCGCCCGTATCCGCCCACCTGACGACGCGGCATCCCCGACGCGTCGAGGACGACGGCGAGCCGGACCCGCTCGTCGGACGAGAGCGCGGCCAACCAGGTGTCGAACGCTGCCCCATCCCCGCGAGCGACGAGGTCGGCCAGCTCGTCGACCAGCCACTGTCCGTCCATTCCGGCCTCCCCGCGCGTCAGCGCGCGGCACTCCACGCGTCACACATCGTCCGAAAAGTAGCGGAGCTGAGCGTGTCGTGTGGGCGGAACGGGGCCACCGCTATGAGGGCGTCGAGCCGCGGGCCGGATCCGGCGTGACGGCCGGATCCGGCTGGCGCGCAGGATCAGACGCGCGGGGCGACGGCGTAGCGCGCCGTCATCGTGTGGCTCTCCCCCGCGGGCAGGGTGACGGCGTTCTCCAGGGCGTTGGCGACCTCGACGCACACCATGGTGGGCCACTCGGCGTCGTCGTAGTCGGGCATCGCGGCGGCCTTGGCGGTCCACGGGTTCCACACGACGGTGTTGGCCGAGTTCTCCTTGGCCGCGGTGATGGTGCGGGCCATCGCCGGGTCGACGACCGTGGCCGTGCCGGTGGAGTGGTAGACGCGGTCGGTCTCGCCGGAGAAGGTGACCGGCCCCTCTTGCGTGACAAGGTCCTTGCCGGCGCCGGGCGCCTTGTCGAGGTACCGGGCGCCGTCGAGCCCCTCGACCGTCACGGCGGTGACGTCCTTGACGGCGAGGTAGGTGTGCAGGGCCTCCTCGTAGGAGTACTCCTCGGAACCGGTGTTGCGCACGGACAGCGCCAGGGTGAGCTCGGCGCCGAACGTCACCGTGTAGGTGAGCTCGAAGGGCTTGGTCCACATGTCCGCGCCCGGGAGCCCGGCAATGTCGGCGTCCGTGAGGCGCAGCGTCAGCGTGACGACGCCGTCGGCGTCCTCCGCCCCGACGAGGGTGAAGTCGGCGAGGCGGGCGAAGCCGTGCGCGGGGGCCAGGCCGGGCTCGCGACCCGGGCCGAACCACGGCCAGCAGATCGGGACGCCGCCGCGGATCGGCTCCCTGGGCGCGAACATGCTCGCCTTGCTCATCCAGATCACGGGGTCCTGCCCGGCCGGCGTCCACGACGCCACGTGCGCACCGTGGAGGTACACCTCGCCGGTGGCCACGGGGGTCGAGACCCCCAGAACGGGAAGTCCGCCCGCGCCCTCGGCGAACGTGACGGAGTCGGGCAGATCGACGGTGATCAGAGAAGAGGTCATGGGTTTGACGCTAGACCCGACCCCCGGAGCCGACCATCCGGTTGCCGGAACTTGCCCGTCCGCCGTCGCCAGTCGACGGCCGGCGGCGGCCCCAGCTCGGACGTTGCGCGAGATGCCACAGCCATGGCGGTCACGGCTTGAAAATCACGGACACAGCCACAGAACGGACGGTACGTTCCGGAAAGCGCGTCGACGCGCACCTGCCCCCGAGTCGCTCGAGAAGGATGTGTCCGTTGGCCGACAAGATGAACCGGGTCGCGCCGCTCCCGGCCGCAGCCGACGTCGTCGTGATCGGCGAAGGAGCGATCGCCGCCTCGGCGACGTTCTATCTCGCGGAGGCGGGCGTCGAGGTGCTCATGCTGTGCGCTGGCGACAAGGCTGGCGACGGCGCGACCGGGCCGGGGCTCGGTGCGGTCGGGGCCGTCCGCGGCTCCGACCCCACCATGCTCGACCTGATCGTGCGCAGCGTCCGTGAGCTGCAGGCGTTCGAGGAACGGTTCGGCAGGTCGATCGCCTGGGACCAGCAGGGCTTCCTGGGCCTCGTGCCGCTGAACGGCGACCTGACTGAGCTGCGGCAGCGCGCCGAGGCGCTGACCGCACGAGGGCTGGACGCCCGTGTCGTCGCCCCCGAGGACGCCCGGTGCCCCTACATCGATCCCACCCGCTATGCGGGCGCGCTGTTCGTACCCGGGGCCGCGATGGTCTACGGCGACCTGATCGGAAGCTTCGTGACCGACGCCGCGGAGCTCAGGGGCGCGCAGGTCCGCGTGGGCGTGCCCGTTACCGCCGTTGGGTGCGCACACGGCGGCATCACTTCTGTCGTCACCGATGCCGGGACCGTCCGCACGCGCACCGTGGTCAACTGCGAGGAGCTGCGGGCCGCGGAGATCGGCGCCCTGGCCAGTCAACCGCTTCCCGTCCGGCCCGTGAAGCGGTCGCTGTTCTACACCGCGGATGTGGACCCGGAGCCGTGGATGCTGTTCCCGTACACGATCGACCTCGAGACTGACCTCGTGCTCCACCCCGCTGGCGAAGGACTGCTCTTCGGCGTGATGAGACAGCTGGGCACCGACGCCCAGATCTCCCGCGAGAGCGAACTCTCCGACGCCAGAGCCGCGGCAGCGGACCGCCTACCGGCTCTGGCGACGGCGGACGTCCCCCACGGTGGCCCGTGCTGCACCTGCGACGACACCCCGGACGGGCTGCCCCTGATCGGCCGGTCGGAGGCGGTGCACGGGTTCGTGTACGCCGTCGGCCTCGGCGGCGAGGGGTTCGCACTCGCGCCGGGCGTCGGTCAGGTGGTCCGCGACCTCGTGCTCGGCAACGAGCCGTTCACCGACGTGTCCGGTCTGTCGGCGGACCGTTTCGAGAGGCCGAGACCTCGACGCGGGTGGTTCGGGAGGCGCTGACCGGGCGCATCAGCGTCCGCCGGGCATGACACTCAGCTTTCGAGCTGGCGCGCGTCCTCGTCCTGCTCGTCGATGAACGCCGCGAGGATCTCCGCGGACAGCTCGTCGATGCGCCGGTCCACGTGCGCCCGCTCGCGCGCGGCGACCTTGGTGCTCATCGTGCCGAGCAGCGGCAGCGACGCCTCGATCTTGTTGAGCTGGACGCGCCAGGCCTCGGCCCGGCGCCGCTCGCCCTCGTCGTCGGCGGAGGCACGCAGGTAGGCGACCTGGTCACGCAGCGCCGAGATGCGACGGCGCAGCGCCTCCGGGCTCTTGCCGGCCTGCCGCGCCTCGGCGAGCTTGCGGACCTGCTTCTCGACGGCGCCGAAGACCTCGGGGTTGTCCTTGCGCAGCCGCGTCAGCGTGGGCCCGAACGTCTGCACGACCTTCCAGACCGTCGGCCCCGCGACCGCCGCGAACCTGACCAGTGCACCGAGCCTGCCCATCGCCATCCAATTCTCTTCCGGGAACCTCTACAGAGCCATCTTTAGCGTGACACGGAACACCCTGCTTACGCCTCCCGAGGATGGAAGTGGCGGCCCTCGCAGACCGACGCTGCCTCCTCAGCCGGCCATCGGCCCATGCCTGGTTCGATCAGTCCGTTTGAGGAGGCCAACTTCTTGGGCCCACCGCATCGCCAATCGCCACGACTTGTCGCGCACGAAAAGGAGGTCCAGCGCGATCATGACGAGTGAAAACTGCCAGAGACCCAAGAGCAACCCTATTCCCAGATGCATCCCCAACAGCGACAGCAACGCAAAGACTCGGAGAGGCCTGCTCAGCATCAACAGGGGACTGGCGAACTGGATCCAGACAGTAGCCACCGTAGCGATGACGACAACGGGCGTTATCTGACGTACGAACTCGCTCAAGCCTTCATGCGGCATGAAGACATCCAAAGACAGCGCATAATACAGTGCAGAACCTGCCCGCCATTCCTCAGTCAAGATCTTATAGAATGCGGAAGTTACGTACACGAGTAGCACCTGGTAACCACAAAGCACGACAGCGCCATTGTGAACAACGTTACTTACGACCTGCACCGTTTCTGGTGTTGACCTTTTGTGCACCTGACGGCGCCGCCTCCACGAATCTACGGACCAGCACCCAGAGAGATCGGCAAACAGCAAGAACAACAGCGTCAGCCGCATCAGCGTGTCACCGCTGTTTGGAACCAAGGGATTGTTGGAGGTAAGTCCGAGCCAGAACGCTAGAAGAATCGGCATTACGGCGCGGGTCCGCCAGCCGATGACAAAAAGAGCTGCAAGCATGAATAGCACGCCGTAACTCAAGTCAAAAAGGAGCGGATTTGACCTTGGAAACAGGATGTGGAGTGCAGAGGTATAGCCGAAAGCGCCCATCTCCGATGCCATCCAGTTGACCCCCGCCCCCCATAAGTAGTGGCGGTTGCTGTAGTTTGAGACGAGGTGCAACACAATCGCCGCCCCATAAAGAATGCGCAGGATCGACAGACTGTAGGTTGCATGCTTCGAGATGACGAACCATTCAGCCACGAGTTGCGCCGATTCGCTCAGGCGAAGCCGAAGCGACTTCCATTGAGTCTCGTGCACTCGCCGGATGCCGCGCGCAGGCTCATCATCCAGAAGTGTGTTGAGCGCTCGACCCCGATCTACCATTCTGGCCATGATTACCGCTCCGCATATCTCTGGATCAAGTCTTCGAACGCTGACAGCATCAAGTCGTCATCGACTCTAGCTGCGACGCGCCAACCGAACGTGACAACGTCTGTATCTAGGGAGGACCGCTCGATGACATTTCTACGCTCGGGAATACTTTCGCTCACCACCCGCCACCGCAGCGCCTCGACTTCCCTGCTCGAGTAGGCGGACATAAAGTACGTGAGGTACTCGAGGAGCAAACCATCATACAGGGCGACGTTTTCGTGCAGTTTATCGTCCCCACCGGTCGCGTCGAGTTCTACCCTGACATCGCCTTCAATATCCGAAGTCAGCAAGCTCTTCTGAACATCCGCTAGGCGCTGGAACCCGTCCATGTAGCGATTCTGCAGATTCCATGAGGTCTTCTTGACACGAGACGGCAGGGGGTGTCCTGCGACCGCCTGGAACTCTATCCTCGTTACGTTAACCCAAGCCGTACGCACCAACGCGCCACCTTCCCGGTATTCGGCCTGGACGAGCAATTCAGAGTTCTCCATTGGCATATTAGGAGCGAATAAGCTCCAGCGCTGCTCAAAAAATGGGGTAGATGCGTCGACAAGCCCATCAAATCGCGAGCGAAGAACACCGAACGGCTCCACCAGCACGGCGGAGAGAAATACGTAGAAAGCGACGATCAAACAAACTCCCGAAACAAACGCTTTCGCGAATTTCGACCTAGCGATCATTCTTCACTCCTGATCTTCGGCGCACGTCTTAACCTGGGAGATTCACTCTCGACTGCGGTGGTGACCTTGGACACCATGAGCACAATACGGACGGATGGGCTTCATGTCCGCGTTTTCACGCGTTGTAAGGCGTATATCCTGGTTCTAACCTTCCGAGAGGATTGCGACCTTGACTTCCCTGCACTCCGCCGCGCCCACCACCGAGGCGCCGGCCACGCTGCACGCGACCGCCGTGCTGCTCGACCTCGACGGCACCATCACCGACTCCGCGCCCGCCATCACCAGCGCCATCGCGGAGACCCTCGCCGCGTTCGGCTACCCGCCCGAGACCCCGGAGCAGCTGCTCCGCCACGTCGGTCCGCCCATCCGCGACGGGCTGCTCGAGTTCGGCGGCGTGCGCGCGGAGGACCTCGAGGCAATGGTCGCGCACTACCGCGCCCTCTACTCGGAGCGCATGCTCGACGTCGAGCTCTTCGACGGGGTCCCCGAGCTCATCCGCTCCCTCCGCGCCGCCGGGGTTCCGCTGGCCGTGGCGACCTCGAAGATGCGCCACATGGCGGTGCCGATCCTCGAGCACGCCGGCCTGGCCGACGAGTTCACCGTCATCTGCGGCGCGACGCCGGACGAGTCCCGGTCCACCAAGGCCCAGATCGTCGAGGACGCCCTCGCCGGACTGGCCGCCGCCGGCGCCGACGTGTCGCGCGCCGTCATGGTCGGGGACCGCCACCACGACGTCGACGGCGCCACCGAGCACGGCATCCCGGTCATCCTCGTCGACTGGGGCTACGCGCAGCCGGGCGAGGATGCCGGCGCCCACGCCGTCGTGCGCGACGCCGACGAGCTGGCCGCCGTCCTCGGCGCCGCCTGAGCCCCGGACGCACCGGATGACGATCGACGACGACGACGCCGAGTCGCGCTCCCAGGAGCGCGGTCCGGGGCCGGTCACCGTCCCGGACGCCCTCGCCCGTGAGGTCGGCAGCACGGACGACGGCGCAGCCTGGCTCACGCGGCTGCCCGGCCTCGTCGACCGTGCCCGGACCCGCTGGGGCCTGCGCCTCGGCGAGCCGTTCCCGAACGGCGCCGCGGCCTGGACCGCGCCGGCGCGCACCCGGGACGGCGAGGACGCCGTCGTCAAGATCGTCTTCCCCCACGAGGAGGCGGCCGGCGAGGCGACCGCGCTGCGGCTGTGGTCCGCGCGCGGGGGCCCTCAGCTGCTCGACCACGACCCGGAGACCTGGACCCTCCTGCTGCGCCGGGCCCGGCCCGGGCACGGGCTGGAGGAGGACCGCGAGCTTCTCGAGCGCCGGCCCGAGGACCGCCTCGCGGTCGCCGGTGAGCTGCTCGGGCTGCTGCACGCCGCACCGCTGCCGCCGTCGGCGGACGGCCTCGCCACCGTGGCCTCCTATGCGGAGCGCCTCGCCGGTCTCGTGCGCGAGCGCGCCCAGCGACACGGCCGCACGCTCGGCGCGGACCCGGGGCTGGTCGCCGAGGCGGCCGCCCTGCTGGAGGATCTGCCCGCCACCGCAGGCTCCGCCGTCGTCGTCCACGGCGACCTCAACCCCGGGAACCTGCTGGCCGACGACGCGACCGGCGCCCGCACGTGGGTCGCGATCGACCCCAAGCCGATGGTGGGTGACCCGGCGTTCGACCCGTGGCCGCTGCTGACGCAGGTCGGCGAGCCGTTCCGGGAGGAGAGCCCGGCCGGGCTGCTGCGTTCCCGGTCGCGGCTCGTGTGCGCGGCGGCCGGGCTGGACCCCTCGCGGGTCGCGGCGTGGGCGATGGCGCGCACGGTGGAGTCGGCGCTGTGGCGGGCCGCCGAGCAGGGCGACCGCACGCGCGCCGTGGAGGAGCTGTCGCAGGGGAGGACCTGGTCGCGCCTCGCGGTGTGACCAGCGCTTTTGGGGCAGACTGATCGCGATGAGTGCGAGGCGCGATCCGAGGAAGCTGCTGGGTCAGGTGAGCCGGCAGGTGGGCCGGCGCGTCCAGCGCCGGGTGCGCCCCTCCCACCCGACCTCCCTCGACCAGGTCGTCTCGCAGGCGGCGCTCGGCCAGGCTCCCGCGGCCCCCTCGCCCGACGGCGTCGCCAGCCGCACCTTCCGGCCCTCGCACGCCGCCCGCGTGAGCGTGCGGCGGATGCCCGAGCGTGCCGCCCACGTCGACGCCCCGCCGGACGGCGTTCCGCGCTGGATCCGCAAGTACGGCACGATCGCGTGGCTGGTCATCGGCATCGTCATCGTCGTCGGCATGGTGGTCTTCGCGACCAGCCGGATCCAGATCGTCTTCATCGCCGTGTTCATCTCGCTCGTGGTCACCTCCGTCCTCGACCCGATGGTCACGTGGCTGGCGAGATACGTGCCCCGGGGCCTCGCGACGGTGCTCGCGCTGCTCGGCTCGTTCCTCGTGGTCGCCGGCCTGTTCACGTACGTGATCTCGTCGGTTGCCGGGCAGTGGGAGTCGCTGGCGAACCGGTTCTCCGACGGCATCGACACGATCCTGCAGTTCTTCGAGAGCGGCCCCCTGCCGTTCCACTTCACCCAGGCGGAGCTCAACGACGCCATCAACGAGGCCGTCGCGCAGGCGACGACCTACGTGCAGCAGAACGCCGGCGACCTGGTCGGCCAGGTGCTCAGCAACGCCGGCGCCGTGGCGCTGGTCTTCACCGTCCTGGCGCTGAGCCTGTTCCTGACGATCTTCTTCCTCGCCCGCGGCGGCTACATGTGGCGCTGGTTCCTCAACCAGCTGCCGTCCAAGAACCGTGAGCGCACCCACGTGGCCGCGACGGCGGGCTGGTACACCTTCTCGGGCTACGCGCGGGGCACGATGATCGTCGCCACCGCCGACGGCGTCATGGCGTTCATCCTTCTGTCGATCGTGGGCGTGCCGCTCGCCGCGCCCCTGTCGGTGCTGGTCTTCATCGGTGCCTTCATCCCCCTCATCGGTGCCCCGGCGGCCATGATCGTCGCCGCCGTCGTGGCCCTGGCGGCGAACGGGTTCGTCGACGCGCTCATCGTGACCATCGGCGTCGCGCTGATCGGGCAGATCGAGGGCCACATCCTCGAGCCGCTGGTGATGGGCAAGCAGGTCTCGCTGCACCCCGTGGTGGTCGCGCTCGGGGTCACGGCCGGCACCTTCCTCGGCGGGCTCCTCGGCGCGATCGTCGCGATCCCGCTGCTGGCGGTCACGTGGGCGGTGTACTCGGCGATCCGGACGGTGGAGCCACCCATGGAGGACCTTCCCCCCGCGCCCGCCAGGGGCGGCGTGGCGGTCGTCGCCCGGGGGTCCGACGGCGAGCGCGCCCTGGTCCAGGAGGATGCCGCGGACGCGGTGCCGGAGGGGGCGGTCGCGAGACCGCCGTCCGGCGCGCGGGTGTCCACGCACCCGGCGCGGATCCCGCCCGCCCCCGTGCACCGGCCGTTCGTCAGGCGGCCTCCCGCCGGGGTGCGGCCTGCCACGGGTGAGAAGTCCGACGGCGCCGAGGATCGGGCGTAGGCCGACCTGGTCATGGCTCCGGCGGGTGCGTCGAGCCGGCAGCTCGCGGGGCAGAGGTTGTGCCCGCAGCCGCGGCGAGGAGCGCGAGCTCGCGGCGGGCGCCGTCGACGAAGACGTCGAGGTCGGGACAGCCGTCGCGGTCAGCGGTGACGCAGATCTCGAGCGCACCGTCGTAGGACAGCGCGCCGACGCCGAGACCGACCCGTCCGACGAGGTTGAGCACGGGGAAGATCTCGAGGAGGTGGGCACCGGCGAGATAGACGGGTGCGGCCGGACCGCGGACCTTGCCGGTCTCGACGTTGACGCGCTGCCGGTTGACCGCCCGGAGCATCACCCGGCCGATCGTCCTGCTCCGGAACACGGTGCCGAGCGAGGGCCGAGTCACCGTCTTGCGGCGGACGGTGCTCCCGGCGATCCGCCGCAGCCGGCCGCTCGGGTCCCCGGCACCGAGAGGGAGGGGGACGACCATCTGGCTGATGAGGTTGCCCTCGCTCGTGCCGCCCGCGCGAGGGCGCAGCGAGACCGGGACGTAGACGGGGATCCGGACTCCCTCGACGGGCTCGCCCCGGGCCGACAGGAGGGCGCGGAGCCCTCCGGCGGTCATCGCGAGGAGCACGTCGTTGACCGTCGCGCCGTGGGCGGCCGCGAGCTGCTCGACCTCGGGCAGGGTGGCGCGCAGGACGGCGAACCGGCGTCCGGGACCGACCAGGCGGTTCAGGCTCGTCTCGGGACCGGGCTCCTGCGCGAGCGTCTCGCGGAGCATGGGGACGGCGTCGCGGATCGTGGTGAGGGTGGCGCGCGGCCGGAGGAGGTGTCCGGCCATGGTCGAGAGTCCGCGCGCGCGGTGACCCAGAAGGTCGAGCACCAGCGCGGCCGAGGTCGGCCACGGCGCCGGGGTCCACGCGGCCGCCGCCGGCCGGGCGGCGTCCGGCCCCGGGTCCAGGAATGCCGCCAGCAGGGAGACGGCAGCCCGGCCGTCGGCGATGGCGTGCTGCCACCTGATGAACAGGCCGACCCGGTTCTCCGCCAGGCCCGGGAGGAACCACATCTCCCACTGCGGCCGCGACGGGTCGAGGCGGCGGCTCCGCAGGGTCTCGACGGCGCCGAGCAGCTGGCCCTCGTCGCTGCCTTTCGGGAGCGCGTGCACCCTGACGTGGTGACGCAGGTCGACGGCGGGGGCGTCGACCCAGACCGGGCCGCCCCGGAACCGGCCCGGCGAGCAGATGAGCTGACGGAACCGCGGCGCCCGCTCGAGCCTGGCGCCGATGGCCTCGCGAAGCGCGTCGATGCGGAGGGCGTCGTCGGGGTCCAGCAGTGCCGTGCCGTCCAGGATCCCGATCGCGCCGATGTCCTGCGGCCAGAGGTCGTCCAGCCGCAGCATCAGCTCGTCCTCGGGGCTCAGCCGCCTGACCGACATGATCGGCCCCTCATCTCGGGTCGATCGGGGTGAGGACGCCGCACCGGTCCTCGATCGCGGCCGCCGCATCCAGGCACAGGTCCTCCCGGTAACGCGGCCCGATCACCTGGACCGCCTGCGGGAGCCCCTCCGTGACCCCGACCGGCAGGGCGACGGCGGGGAGTCCGAGGGCGTTGACGGCCGTCGTCATGCGCATGGTGCGGATCGTCTCGGCCACCTGCCCGTCGTCCAGGTCGGTGCCCGCGAGGGCCGGGACCTCGGTGGCGACCGGGGCGACGATCAGCGGACGGGTCTCCTGGAACTCTCCCCACTGCCGCAGCAGCGTCTGCCGGGTGATGAAGGCCAGCTCGGCCGCCCACGCGTCCGGACTGCCGGCGGCCTCGAAGAAGTCCGTCATGAACCGGCGCACGGGGTCTGGTGCGGCCGGCCTCATCACCTGCTCGTAGCCGAGTCGGGTGCCGGGGGTGCTGAGCATGACCAGCAGGGCGTCCGCCGCGGCGTCGATCCCGGGCGGCTCGACCTCGTCGACGGCGTAGCCGGCGTCGGCCAGGGCCTCGGCCGCCCTCCGGACGCCGGCCCGCACCTGTCGGGCGGTCCCATGACCGCCCGGGTCGACGACGACGGCGACGCGGACCGGCGCGTCGACTGCAGGGCCCAGCAGCGGGGCCGGGACGGTCCAGGGGTCCCGCCACGTCGGCCCGGCGAGGACCTCGAAGGCGGCCCGAAGGTCGACGACATGGCGCGCCAGCGGGCCGACGACGCTGGTGAGCTGCACGCCGATCGTGGTCATCTCACCGGGTCCGACGGAGGTGGCGAGGGGAATCCGGCCCGGAGTGGGTTTGAGGACGGCGATCCCGCAGCACTGGGCCGGGTGGCGGAGCGATCCCAGGCCGTCGCTGCCTAGCCCCAGCGGGCTCATGCCCGTCGCGATCGCGACCGCCTCGCCGGCGCTGGACGCACCGGGCGTCCGCGCGGCGTCCCAGGGGTTGAGGGTGGCTCCCCACAGCTCGCTCTCGCAGTGCCACCGGACCGCGCCGCTGGGCATGTTCGTGCGGCCCACCGGTATCGCCCCGGCGGCCTTCAGCCGCTCGACGGCCGGGGCGTCCCGGGCCGGGTAGGCGTCCGCCAGCGCCCTGAGGCCCTGCGTCGTGGGCGTGCCGGCGACGTCGATCAGCTCCTTGACGGTGAACGGGACACCGTGGAACCGCGGCAGGTCGGCGCCGGCGGCCACGGCACGGTCGGCCTCCCTCGCGCTGGCGAGCGCCTGCTCGCCCATGACGCGGACGACGGCGTTGACCGCCGGGTTGACCTCCTCGACGCGCCGGAGGTGGGCCTCGACGACGTCGACGGACGAGACGCGCCCGGACCTGACGCTCTCGGCCAGCTCGGTGGCACCCATCTGCCACAGCTCGGTGGCGGTCCCGGCTGTCATCTCGGCACTTCCCTCGGGCGTGTGCGACGGCCGGTGCGCCCCGGCCTCGGGCGGTGCGGAGCAGGCACGTCGTCGTGTGCCTTCAGTGTGCGTGGTCCTGGCCGTGCGTCACAGTCCCGGCCCCGGCCGGAGCCGTGCTAGCGGAAGTCCCGTGAGGTGGAGGGCACGGTGAGGCTGAGCGGCTCGATCTTGTCCGCCACGAGGTTCGTCACGCCGTCGGCCCGCTCCAGGGTTCCCCGCACCACGAGCGCGGCGCTGGTGCGGGCCACCAGGCGGTACTTCGCCCACAGACCCGCCGAGCACACCACGTTGAGCAGCCCGGTCTCGTCCTCCAGGGACAGGAACGTGATCCCCGAGGCGGTGCCCGGGCGCTGCCGGTGGGTGACCACGCCACCGACCCGCAGGCGCTCCCCCGGCTCCCGGTCCGCCAGCTCGGCGACGGTGAGCACCCCGCCGGCGGCCAGGTCGGCCCGCCGGAACTGCGTCGGGAAGGAGTCCGGTGACACCCCGGTGGCCCAGACGTCCGCGACGGCGGTCTCCACCCGGTCCATCACAGGCAACGACGGCGCCTCGGTCCCCACCGCGGTGAACGGCAGCGGCGGCTGGAACCACACGTCCTCGGCCGTCGGCTCGTCGCGCTGGGCGATCTTCCGGGTGCCAGAGGACACCTTCCACGCCCCCATGGGCGGACGTCCCCCTGTCACTGCCCCGGCGCCGTCACCGCGCCGCGGGCGACGCCCGGTGTGCCGGCGCCCGTGCTCGCCCGCCAGCACACCCGCGGACCACAGCGCCTCGCGCCGCTCGAGGCCGAAGCAGCCCAGCGCCCCGGCGGTGGCCAGGGCCTCGAGCTGGGCGGCCGTGAGGTCGACGCGGCGGGCGAGGTCGGCCAGGTCCGCGAACGGACCGCCCCGCTCGCGCTCGGCGACGATGCGCCCGGCCACCTTCTCCCCCACCCCGCGCACCGGGGCCAGCCCCAGCCGCACGGCCAGATCGGGGTCGGGGTGGACCAGGTGCGCGACGTCCGCCGCGGCCGGGCGACGGGCCGCGTCCGCCCGCAGCTCCGCCGTCGTCAGGGCCTCGACGCACGCCTGCTCCGCGGAGGCGTTGACGTCCGCGCGCAGCACCGCGACGCCGTGGCGGCGGGCGTCGGCCACCAGCGACTGCGGGGAGTAGAAGCCCATGGGCTGGGCGGCGAGCAGCGCGGCGTAGAACGCCTCCGGATGGTGGACCTTGACCCAGGAGCTCGCGTAGACGAGGTAGGCGAAGGAGAACGAGTGCGACTCGGGGAAGCCGAAGTCGGCGAAGGCCTTGAGCTTGTCGTAGATCTTCTCCGCCACGTCCGGGGGCACCCCGTTGCCCTCCATGCCCAGCAGCAGCCGGCCGTGCAGGGCCTCCATCCGCTCCTCGGAGCGCTTGGACCCCATGGCCTTGCGCAGCTGGTCGGCCTCGGCGGGGCTGAAGTTCGCCACGTCCATGGCGATCTGCATCAGCTGCTCCTGGAACAGCGGCACCCCGAGCGTCTTGGACAGCGCCGGCTCGAGCAGCGGGTGGAGGTAGGTGACCTTCTCCCGGCCGAGCCGCCGGTTGATGTAGGGGTTGACGGAGTCGCCCTGGATGGGGCCGGGGCGGATGAGCGCCACCTCGACGACGATGTCGTAGAACTCCTTCGGCCGCAGCCGCGGCAGCGTGGCCATCTGGGCGCGCGACTCCACCTGGAACACCCCGACGGTGTCGGCCGCGCACAGCAGGTCGTACACGGCCGGGTCCTCCTGCGGGAGGTTGTGCAGGCCGAGCTCGCCGTCGACGCCCCACCGCGCCGCCCCGCCGCCGGCGTTGATCGTCTCGAACGCCAGCCGCAGGGCGGTGAGCATCCCCAGCCCCAGCAGGTCGAACTTCACCAGGCCGACGTCGGCACAGTCGTCCTTGTCCCACTGCAGCACCGTGCGCCCCGGCATGGTTGCCCACTCCACCGGGCACACCTCGATGACCGGCCGGTCGCACAGCACCATGCCGCCGGAGTGGATGCCCAGGTGCCTCGGAAGGCGCAGCATCTGCTCGGCCACCTCGATCACCGGCGCCGGGATCCCGGCGACGTCGTCCGCCGGGCCCGCGGCCCGCCCGTCGCGGGTGCTGAGAGCCTCGCCGTTCTGGCCGTCGGGGCGGACGAGGGACCGCCACCGCTCGATGCTCTTGGACCAGGCGTCCTGCTGGCCGACGTCGTAGCCGAACGCCCGGGCGGCGTCGCGCACCGCCGAGCGCGGCCGGTAGGAGATGACGTTGGCCACCTGGGCGGCGTGCTCGCGCCCGTAGCGGCCGTAGACGAACTGGATGACCTCCTCGCGGCGCCCGGACTCGATGTCGAGGTCGATGTCCGGCGGGCCGGAGCGCCCCGGGGAGAGGAACCGCTCGAACAGCAGCCGGTGCGTCACGGCGTCGACGGCGGTGATCCCGAGCGCGTAGCAGACCGCCGAGTTCGCCGCCGACCCGCGCCCCTGGCACAGGATCCCCCGGTCCCGGCAGAACCCGACGATCTCGTGGACGATGAGGAAGTAGCCGGGGAAGTCCAGGTCGGTGATGATCTCCAGCTCGTGCTCGATCATGTCGTAGGCGCCCGGCACGCGCTCCGCCCCGCGCGGCCCGTACCGCTCGGCGGCGCCGCGGTAGGTCAGCTCGCGCAGCCAGGTGGCCTCGGTGTGCCCGTCCGGCACGGGGTGCGGGGGCAGGTTCGGGGCCACGAGCTGCAGGTCGAACGCGCACTCGGCCGCGAGCGCCACCGAGGTCGGCACCGCCTGGGGGTGCCGGTGGTGCCGGGCCGCCATCTCGGCGCCCGAGCGCAGGTGGGCCGGCGCGGCGGGCAGCCAGCCGTCGATCTCGTCCAGCGAGGCGCGGGCCCGGGTGGCGGCAAGGACGTCGGCGAGGCGCTGGTCGGCGGGGCGGGCGCAGTGCACGGCGCCGGTGGCGACCAGCGGCAGGCCGGCGGCGCGGGCGAGGCCGGCGAGGGCGTCGTTGCGGGAGGAGTCCAGCGGCGCGCCGGTGTCGGTGATCTCCACGGCCACGTTCTCGCGCCCGAACAGGGCGGTGAGCCGGTCCAGCTCCGCGCGGGCGGCGGACCCCGCGCCACCCTCCAGCGCGCGACGCACCGCCCCCTTGCGGCACCCGGTGAGCACCAGCCACTCCCCGCCGGCCTGCGCGGCGAGGTCCTCGAGGTCGAGCTCGGCGCGCCCCTTGGCCCCGGAGTCCAGGTGCCCGCGGGCGATCGAGCGCGAGAGGCGCCGGTAGCCCTCGGGGCCGCGAGCGAGGACGAGCAGATGGGTGCCGTCGGGGTCGGGGCGCCCGCTCATGCCGGGCACCCCGCCGGGCCCCTCGTGGGCGCCCGCCCGCCCCGTGGTGCCGAGGTTCAGCTCGGCGCCGAGCACGGTGGGCAGCCCGAGCGTCCGGGCCGCCTCGGCCAGACGCACCACGCCGTAGAGCCCGTCGTGGTCGGTCAGCGCCAGCCCGGACAGGCGCAGCCGGGCCGCCTCGGCGGCGAGCTCCTCGGGGAGGTTCGCGCCGTCGAGGAAGCTGAAGGCCGAGTGCGCGTGCAGCTCGGCGTACGGGACGATCGGCACGTCACCATCATATCGAACTGTTGTTCGACACGCCGGGAGAACCCGTCCCGTACAAAGTCCGACAGCGGCATCGCCACGGACAGCCACCTCGCCCGCATCGCCCGCGGACACACGGAGTTCATCCGAGATTCAGATAGCGTTCATCCACGCGACGGCGTAGAAAAGCGGCAGCCCGCGGCCGCGCAGCCCCCCGATCGAACGGCTCCGATGCTCCAGACCTCCAGCGCCACGCGCACCACCGACGCCAACGTCACGCCGGCCGAGACCCCCGAAGGCCGCGGCCCCGCGCGCCCGCGGCTGCCGTGGCTGCGGCGCGTGGTCGACGCGGCCGGGAGGGCCGTCCCGGTGACGGCGCTGACCCTCGCGGTCGCCGTCGTCGTCACGATGATCCTCGAGCTGGTGCACGTGCGGACCGACCCCTGGATCCCGCCCCTCGAGCGGGTCGCCATGTGGCGGACGGACCAGCTGGCGCTCGAGGTCCTGGTCGTGTGGGCGGCGGTCGTGCTCATCCACGCGGTCGTCGGCCGGCTCTGGCTGACGGCCCTCCTGAGCGTCGCCGTCGGGGGCGTCATCGCCTTCGCGGACTACCAGAAGATGCTGATGCGCGGGGAGCCGCTCTACCCCACCGACATCGAGTACCTGGGCGAGGCCGGGCTGCTCCTGCAGAGCATCGGCGTCGCGCCGGGTCTCGTGCTGGCCGGGCTCGCCGCCCTCGCGCTCGCGGCGGTGGCCGTCGCGCTGCTTCTTCGACGACGGCGGCGGCGGTCCGGCGGGCCTCGACGGGCGCGGCTGACCCCACGTGAGCGACTGCGGGCGCTCGCCCCGCGAGCCGCGGCCGGGCTCCTCGCCGTCGGCATGCTCGCGACGGCGGGTGCCTTCAACGAGGACGGCAACCCGCTGCGGGCGCTGTGGGAGCGCTCCGGCCCCACCTGGGCGCGCTGGAACCAGGTGGAGAACTACGCGGAGAACGGGTTCGTCTCCGGCGTGCTCTACAACATGCCCGGCACGGCCATGGAGCGGCCCGACGGGTACACCGAGGCCGCCATGCGGGAGGTCACGGAGAAGTACGCCGCCGTCGCCGCCCGGACCAACGCCTCCCGCGACGCCGGGGCGCTGGCGGACACGAACGTCGTCGTCGTGCTCAGCGAGTCCTTCACCGACCCCACCCGGCTGAGCGGCCTCGAGCTGTCCGAGGACCCCATCCCCTTCACGCGCGCCCTCATGGCGCAGACTCCCTCGGGCAGGATGCTCAGCTCCGACTACGGCGGCGGCACCGCGAACGTCGAGTTCGAGGTGCTGACCGGGATGTCGCTGAGCAACTTCCGCGAGCAGATGCACACGCCGTACCAGATGCTCGTGCCGTACGAGGAAGACTTCCCCTCGCTGCTGCGGTCGGTCGGCACCGACCACGCCGCCGTCGCGATCCACCCCTACCAGCGCAGCTTCTACCGGCGCGACGAGGTCTACGAGACCTTCGGCTTCGAGCGCGCGGCGTTCGAGGACGACATGGCCGACGCCGAGCGGGTGGAGGACAACCCGTTCATCTCCGACGCCGGCACCTTCACCCGCGTGGTGGACGAGCTCGAGGCGTCACAGGACCCGATGGTCGTCAACGTGGTGACCATGCAGAACCACCGCCCGTACGACGGCAAGTACGACGACCCGATCGAGGTCGAGGGCGCGCTCCCGCCGGTGGACCGGCGCAACGTCGGCCAGTACCTGCGGGGCCTGAGGTACAGCGACGAGGCGGTCGAGCAGCTGGTCACCGACCTCCAGGCGCTCGACGAGCGCACGATCGTGCTGTTCTACGGCGACCACTCCCCCGCCATCTGGTCCAACCAGATCTGGAACCGCAACCCCGGCCAGACCATGTACGAGACCCCGTGGTTCGTCTGGGCCAACTTCGAGACCGCACCCGTCGACCCGCCGGGCGAGCTGCTCGGACCCAACCAGCTGCTGGGCCAGCTGCTGACGGCGGCGAACGCGCCGGTGACCCCCTACGACGCGCTCCTCGCCCAGATCGCCGAGGAGGTCCCGGCGGCCGAGCGCGGGATCATGCTGGACCCGCAGGGCCGCGAGATCACCGCCGCGGACCTGTCGCCGCGGGCGCGGGAGCTGCTCGAGGACTACCGGCTCGTCCAGTACGACCTGGCGGTCGGCGAGGGCTGGGCCGAGGACGAGCTGTACCAGGTCCCGCCGGCGAGCTGACCCTCGGCTCCGGGCCGCCTCAGGTGAGGTGGTCGTGGTCGCCGCGGACCCAGGCGGCGTGCCGGTCCGCGCTGCGGCGCACGGCTGCCCTGCCCTCCCGCGGGATGGCGTTGCCGAAGTTGCCGTAGATCCGGTCGAAGTCGAGCTCGAGGATGTCGCGGGCGACCCGCTGCGCCACCGCGCCGGAGAGCGGGACCCTGTTGGGGTAGCTGCGCATGAACGCCACGGTCGCCCGGTCCGGGTTGGGCCCCACGGTGTCCCCGCAGAGCAGGACGCCCGTGCCGTCCTCCCCGGTCCAGACGGCGACCGCGTTGCCCGGGAAGTGCCCGCCGATCTGGTGGATCACGACGTCCGGGACGGGCGAGACCGTGCCGGACCAGTAGCGCACCGCGTCGTCCTCTCGGGCGAGCCAGCGGGCGTCCGACTGGTTGACGAGGACCGGCACTCCGCCGAGCGCCCGGCTCCACTCGACCTGGGCACCGAACATGTGCGGGTGGCTCGCGGCGATCGCCACCACCTCGCCCGCCCGGCGCACCTGGCGCACGGCGTCGTCGTCGACGTACCCGATCGGGTCCCAGAGCACGTTCCCGTCCGGTGTGCACGCGAGCAGTGCCTGCTGGCCGATCCCCACGTGCGGCTCGACGACGAGGCCGAGCAGTCCCGGCTCGACCTCATGGACGGCGACGAGGTGGCCGAGCTCGCGCAGCTCGTCGATCGTGGTCCAGGACTGCCCGGTGGCCGGCACCCACTGCCGCTCGTCGGAGCAGATCTCGCAGATCTCCGGCGGCGCCTCCGTGTCGGCGTGCTCGACGGCGCAGGTGCGGCAGATCCAGACGGTCATGCCGCGATCCTGCCCCCTCCGCGGGCCCGGCACCAGGGCTTTCGCCGGGCCGGGCGCAGCGCCCGTCTCAGTCGTAGACCCCCTCGACCTGCCACCGCCCGCGGTCGACGGCGAGCAGCAGCGCCGGCGCCCCCTCCGGGACCACCTGGACGTAGGCGCGGCGCCGCCCCTGCTCCGACCACCACCGCTCAGTGCCGTGCCACGGCCCCGCCCAGGCGAGCAGCGGGTACTCGCCCGCGGGGACCGGCGGGGCCGCGACCGTCCCCTTCCCGGCAGGTGGCGCGGGCACGAGCACCCGGGCGGGTGGCGCACTCGCGGTGCCGCGCGCGTCCACCCGGACCTCGGCGCCGACGGCGTCGACCAGTCGCACTGGCACCGGCTCGGTGGGCACGGTGGCCGGCCAGGGTGCGGGGACCTGCCCCGGCCAGGGCGCGTCGGTGCGGCGCAGGGGCGCGGCGTCGTCCCCCCAGGCGACCAGCCGGGCTGCCGCCCGCGGGTCCCGGCCGCCCTGCAGCACCGGGACGAGAACACCCTCGGCGCCGAGCAGGCCCTGGACGCGCAGGGCGGCCCGGCCGGCCTGCGCCTCGCCCCGGCGGGCCCGGCCCCACAGGCCGTCCTGGACCGCGCCGGCGGGGCTGACCTCCTGGGCGACGAGCTCGAGGTGCGTCAGCGGCGCCGACGGCGGACGCCCGCTGCGCCCGGACAGCCATCCCTCGAGCTGCCAGCGCACCCGGTCGGTCAGCTCGGCGGCGGTGGGGGCGCCGTCGATGCTCCAGGTGCGCACCAGCTCGGTGCCGTCCTCGGTGCGCGCCGCGACCTGCAGGCGCGCGCAGACCACCCCGCGGCGCAGCATGCGCTCGGAGAGCTGCTCGGCGAGGGCACGGGCGGCGAAGGCGGCGACGTCGGCGCGCTCGGCGGGCGGGTCGAGCTCGGTGGCCGTCAGGACGTCGTCCTCGGGACGGCGGGAGGTGGGCGGAAGGGTGTCGAGACCGCGGGCGAGCCGGTGGGCGACCAGCCCACGGGTGCCGAACCGGGCGGCGACGTCGCCGGCCTCCAGCGCCGCGAAGGCCCCGAGCGTGCGCAGGCCGAGGCGGCGCAGCAGGTCCACCAGCTCGGCGGTCTCGGCGCTCGCCTGCCGGGTGCTCGCGGCGAGGCCCAGCGCGCCGACGTCCTGCCCGGCGAGGAACGCCGCGGAGGCCTCGGGCGGCACGAGCACCCCGGCGCGGGCCGCGAGCATGGCGGTGAGCAGCCCGTCGCCGACGCCCACCTGGCACTCGGCCCCCGTCTCGGTGGCCACGGTCCCGATCAGCAGCTCGGCCAGGGCGTCCTCGGAACCCACGTGCCGCACGGGGCCGCGGGCGAGGAAGACCACCATGCCCGGCCGGACCACCTCGACCTCGGCGACGACGGTCTCCACGGCCTGCACGAGCGGCTCGAAGGCGCGGGCGTCGCGCACCTGGTCGGCGGCCAGAAGCACCAGCTCGGGGCAGAGCTGCTGGGCGCTGCGCCGCCGCATGCCGCGGCGGACCCCGGCCGCGCGGGCCGCGGCGGAGGCGACGACGACGCCGCGGTTGTCGTGCACCGCGACGGGGAGCTGCGGGTCCACCAGCCCCTCGGCGACGGCGGCCGCCACCGGCCAGTCGGGGACCCACAGGACCACCCGGCGCGCGGCCCCTGCCGGCGCCACGTCACACCGCCCGCAGCAGCGGCCGGACGTCCGCCGTCGGGGCCCCGTCGTCCGCACGCGCGCCCGCGGCCGGGACCTCGCCGACGCCGCCCAGCCCGTCGGGCCCGACGCGGACCTGGACCTCGCGCGCCACGGCGGCGCCCGCCCGGCCGGTGGCCCGCACGGTGAGCTCCTGGTCGACCAGGTGCCCCCAGCCCTGACCGAGTCCCTCCCAGCCCGACCGCGTGGCGCGCAGCACCAGGTGCGCGCCCGGCCAGTCGTGGGTGCTCAGCAGCACGGCACCCCGGGTGCGCACGCGGGCGGCGATCGAACGGCGGTCCCGCTCCCCCAGCGCGGGGCAGCGGCCGACGACGAGCACGTCGAAGCCGTCGGTCAGCGCCCCGACCACGGCTGCGGCGTCGGGCCCGGGGGCGGGCACCACGGCCACCCGGTCCAGGGCCAGCCCGGCCCCGGCGGCGGCCCGCCAGCCGATGTCCGGCATGGCGGCGAGCGCGCACCAGGCGCCGTCCGTGGCGGCCGCCGCGGCGAGGGCGAGCAGCACGGAGGTGGACCCGGACACCTGGACCACGCTGCCGCGCGCGAGAGCGCCACCGGGAAAGACCGGGGCCAGGACCTGCGGGACGGGCAGGCTCCGGTCCGCGCCGGGACCGAAGAGGTCAGGCGCCGGCACGGCCGACCGGTGCCCGCCCTCCGGGCCGGCCGAGGGGTGCGTGAGCGGCGGACCGGTCACCGCGGGGGCGGGCACGGCCGACAGGGCGGACTCTCCCGTGAGGACGGGGCTGGTGCTCAGCCCGGGGCCGCCCAGGCGGGTCCGCAGTCCGGCGGCGGTCTCGGCGCGGTTGAGCGCTGCCCGGGCGGCGGCGAGGCGGGCGTGCGGGTCAGCGTGGGAGGGCCGGTGCGCGGGACGGACGACCAGTTCCGGACCGTCCGGCACGGCGGTGAGCGAAGTCGTCATGACTCCTCCTCACATCCCTCACCACACCTTGTCGAACGCACGTTCGATCCACCTCCCAGTGTTCGACCTACGAATGCACTTGTCAACCGCGCCGAGAACCGGGACGCCCGGTCGCGAGGACGCTCCCGGCGGCGTCGTCCCCCGCCCGTCGACGCGATGTGGGCAGCCTTTCGCAGACCACCCACATCGGGGCGCGGGCGGGCATGTCGGCGCCGGGACGGCGCGCCTCCGCCCGTGACCACCGACCGCGCCTCAGATCGTGGAGACCAGAGGAGAAAGGCGCGATCAGAGGAAGAAGTAGACCGCCACGGCCATGCCGAGGAGCGTGACGAGGACCACCCACGGCAGGTAGGAGTGGTGCGTCAGCTCCACGCGCTGGTCGGGCGTCGGAGGCGCGAGACGATGTCTCGCTCCCCCGCCCCTCGAGCTGGTTCCGGCGGGTCCGGCGTCGTGGGCGCGGTCGCGGTCGCCGCCGGGTTCGCTGCCGCGGGCGCCGTCGAGGTCGCCGTCGTCAGCAGCGTCGTCGAGGTCGCCGTCGACACGGTCCTCGGGCGCCGGGGGTGGGTAGCTGCGGTGCACGTCGTTGTCCACGTCGGCTCCTTCCCGTTAGTGGCCGGACCGGCCGTTCGAGCTCACCGGAGCCGCGGGCGACGGCGACTCCCACGACGCCCCGTACGAGGGGCCGGGCGTTCCTGGCACGTACCCGGGGCCACCGTTGCCGTACCCGGGGCTGCCGGTGCCGTACCCAGCACCGCCGGCGCCGTACCCCGCCCCCGGCACGTACTCGCGAGGCCCGGCGCCTTCGCCGGGGATGTACTCCCGCACCACGCCACCGGGCGCGCCGGCGGCAGGAGCGGCGGCGGCAGCGGCGGCCTCGCGCTCCTTGCGGATCTTGTACTCGCCCGCCATCTCGATCTCCTGGGCCCGCAGCGCGTGGTACCGCTCGGTGATCGCCACCCCGAGCCACGCGCCGTGGCGCGAGACGGCGTCGCGGGCGCGGATGAGGCGGGTCAGCGCGCCGTCGATCCCACCCGGGCCGGCGGTGCGCACCGCGTTCTCGGCCTCGGCGTTGTACGCGCGCAGGCTCAGCGCGCTCACCTCCGCCACGACCTGCTGGCCCTTGGCCGCCGAGTGGCCCAGCTTGAAGTTCGTAGGTGCGGTGATCGCCTCGCCGGCGCGGAGGGTCTGGACGATGGCCTCGCGCAGCCCGGCGAGCTGGGTGGCCAGGAAGACCGAGTCCTCGGCGGGGTGCTTGTAGTCGTAGAGCCCGAGATCCTGGGCCGCGACGCGCTCGCCGAGGTCGACGAGCTCTGTCCGTGCCTCGGCCAGGCGGGTCTCGACCTCGTGGAGCTCGGCACGCCGCGCCTCGAGCTGGCCGGCGACCTCGTCGTGCCGTCGGGTCAGGTCCTCGTACAGCCGGGTCAGCTCGCCGTGCTCGGCGACGACCCCGCTGTGCCGGCGGACCAGCTCCTCGTGCTCCTGGGTCAGGGCGTCGTGCTCCCGGGCGAGGTTCTCGCGACGGCGGGTCAGGTCCTCGAGCACCCGGGCGGTCGCGTCGGCCTCGGCCGCGGCCGCGGCGTGGTCCTCGCGGACCTGGTCGACGGCGGCGCGGAGTCTCTCGTGCTCGGCACGCTCGACCTCGATCTGACGCTGGACGTCCGCGCGCTCGGCCTCCGCAATGCGCTGCGCCTCGGCGCGCTCGGCCTCGGTGCGGGCGCGTACCTCGGCCACCTCCCGGTCGAGGCCGGCGAGCTCGGCCCGACGGCGGTCGACCTCCTGCGTGGTCGAGGCTTCCGCCGCGCTCAGCTCGGCGAGCCGGGCCTCCGCCGCACCGGCGGCCGCGACCTGCCGCTCGACCTGCGCGAGGTCCTCACGAGCCTGGCGCAGCCGCTGGATGAGCGCCTCCTCGCGGTCGGCGATCTCCGCGATCTCCGCCCGCCGGCGCTCGACCGCCTGGACCAACCCCTGCTCCCGCTCGGCGAGGCGGTCGATCTCGGCCTCGCGCCGGAGGAGCTCGACCTCGAGGTCGCGCGTGCTCGGTGCAGGCGCCGCGGCGTGCTGGCCCGCAGCAAGGGCGGCTGCCGGCGCGGACCCGGGGGCCACGGCTTCGGTGGGGGTGCCGGCGGCAGTGGGGCTGCCCGCGGAGGCGCTCGCCGCATCGCTGTGGTCCTGGGCGCGCAGCCGGCGACGGCCCCGCGAGGCGGGCACGCGCTCGTCGGTCCAGGCGCCACCGTCCCACCGTCGCAGGTAGGAGGAGTCCTCCGGGTCGGGGTACCACCCCTGGGGCGGGTATCCCTCGTCAACCTTGGTGTCAGCCACGTCTATGCCCTTTCCAGGCCCCCCTAGGTCGTTATGGCTCAAGGTAACTCACCCGTACCGGGGCCGTCCGCAAAACCGTTACCCAGCCGTGGATGAGGCGGGCACCGGGTGTCACCGAATCGTGGAGGGGCCGTCCGTAGCGTTCCTGTCAAGCCTTCCGGACCACCACTGCACCGAATCGGAGAACCTCATGAACGCTACCGCCACCACCGCCGCCCCCGCCCGCCGCAGCCGCCGCGTGCTCGTCCCGCTCGCCACGCTCCTCGCCGCCGGCGCCGTCGCCGTCGGCTCGGGTGCGACCTTCACCTCGACCTCCTCCAACGCGGCCAGCGGTGTCGCCTCCGGCACGCTCGCCCAGTCGAACTCGGCCGAGGGAGAGGCGATCTTCGCCCTGAAGAACATCAAGCCGGGCGACGTCGTCACCGGCGAGCTGACACTGACGAACACCGGCACGCTTCCCGCCACCTTCTCGCTCACCGAGAAGGACTCCGTCAACGGCTTCTCGGACGCCAACCTCCGCCTGAACATCAAGGACACGGCCGGCACGGTCGTCTTCGACGGAACGTTCGGCGCCCTCAAGGACGGCGAGAAGAACCCGCTCGGTGACTTCGCCGCCGGCACCGCCCGCACCTACGTCTTCACCGTCTCGCTCGACGCCGCCGCCACCAACGCGGAGCAGGGCAGGTCCGCGAGCGCGACCTACGTCTGGGACTCCGTCCAGCTCGGCGGCCAGGAGACCAGCTTCGTCGACGGCGTCGCGGCCTTCGTTCCCGGCCTCTGACGTCCCGCCCCGCCGGCCTCCCCCAACCGGCACCCCGGCCGGCCCGTTCCCCTCGACGGGCCGGCCACCCCCGCAGACTCCCCAGGAGCCCGACATGACCACCACCGCCACCCGCGCCTCCCGCACCGCGCCCGGCAGGACCCCCCGGCTGCCCGGCGCCCTCCCCCTGGTCGGGAACGTGCTGCTGGTGGCGGTCACCCTGGTTGCAGCGATCTACCTGCTGCCCGGGCTCCTGGGGTACCAGCGTTACGTCATCACCGGCGGCTCGATGTCGGGCGCCTTCGAGAAGGGCTCGATCGCGTTCGAGCGCACGGTGCCGGTCGCAGCCCTGGAGGTCGGCGACGTCATCACCTACATGCCGCCGGCCGACGCGGGGGTCGACAACCTCGTCACCCACCGCATCACCGAGATCACCACGGCCGAGGACGGCACGCCGCTCCTGCGCACGCAGGGCGACGCCAACGCCGATGCCGACCCCTGGACCTTTCAGCTGGTCGACGAGGTCCAGCCGGTGGTGTCGTTCACCGTCCCCTTCCTCGGCTACGTCTTCATGGCCCTGGCCGACCCGGCCGTTCGCATCCTCGTGATCGGCGTCCCGGCCGCCCTCGTGGCCCTGCGCAGCCTCGCCGACGTCGTCCGCGCCCTCCGCGGGGAGCGCCGCCCGGCCGGCGCGGAGGTGGCCGCATGAGAGTCCTGCGCCTCGTCCTCCTGCTCACCGCTGCCCTGGTGGCCGCGGTGGCAGGCCTTCCTGCGTTCTCCACCGCCGCGTTCACGTCGACGACGACGAACGCGGCCTCCACCGTCACCGCCGCCGCGGACTGGACGCCGCCCACCGTCTCGCTGCGCGCGCCCGCCGTCCCGTCCCAGGCCTCGGTCGTGCTGACCGCGGACGCCGCCGACGGCGAGACCGGGGTCGCGACCGTGACGATCGAGCACCTGGCCGCGAACGGCTCGTCCTGGATGCCCGTGTGCACGGCGACCGCCGCCCCGTACAGCTGCACCTGGGACACGACCAAGCTGACCGACGGCACGTACGACCTGCGCGCCCGCGCGACCGACCGCGCCGGCTACGCCGCCACGTCCCACACCGTCCGCACCACGGTGGCCAACAAGCTGCTGGTCGTCCTGGCCGAGCCGGGCGAGACCGTCCGCGGCGCCGTGACGCTGACCGCGACCGTCTACAACGCGGGCACCACCTCTTACGCGGTCCGCCTCGAGCACTCCGTCGCGGGCTCGGGCACCTGGAAGCTCCTGTGCACCGACAGCACCGCGCCGTACACGTGCCCCTGGGACACCACGCGCTTCACCAACGAGGAGTTCGACCTGCGCGCCGTCGCCCTCTCCAGCAGCAACAACGTCGTCGCCACCTCCGCCGTCGTCCCGAACGTCCTCGTCGACAACGAGGCGCCGACGGTGACGATGACCGACCCGGGCACCCCGCTCAGCGGCACCCGGACCTTCCAGGCCGTGGCCACGGACGCCGTCTCCGGCATCGCGACTGTCACGCTGCAGGCGCAGCGGGCGGGCGGCGCCTGGTCAGACCTGTGCACCGTCTCGGCGATGCCGTACTCCTGCCGGGTCGACACCACGGCCCTGGCGGACGGCACCTACGCCTTCCGGGCGGTGGCGACCGACGCCGCGGGGAACGTGACCACGTCGGCCGCGGTGACGAGCCGCAGCGTCGACAACACCGTCTCCGCCGTCTCCCTGGAGGACCCGGGCGCCTTCCTCACCGGCAAGGTGACCCTGAAGGCGGCGGCCAGCTCCACCGCCGGCGTCCGGTCCGTCACGATCCAGCGCGCCCCGGCCGGGACGGCCACCTGGACGGACGTGTGCACCACGACGACCGCCCCGTACACCTGCGGCTGGGACACCACCACCGTGACCAACGGCCTGTACGACCTGCGCGCGCTGCTCGTGGACGGCACCGGCGTCACCACGACGTCGGCCACGGTCGCCGGGCGCCAGGTCGACAACCTCCCGCTGCGCGGCCTCGACGTCCAGACCGCCAACGGCGGCCCGCTCGCCGGACGGCCGGACGCGGGCGACACGCTGACCCTTACCTACAGCCAGCAGGTGAACCTGAACACCGTCTCTCCGGGCTGGACCGGCGAACCGCTGGCCGTCACCCTGCGCCTGCGCGACGGCAAGCTGCTCGGGCTGGGCAACACGGGCGACACCCTCGACGTCCAGCGCACAGGCTCGGTGGTCAACCTCGGCTCGGTGGTCCTGAACGGGGACTACCTGCAGAAGAACACCGCCACCGCGGCCGCGACGATGAGCGCCACGGCGGTCACGGTCAACGGCGCGACCCGCACCGTCATCACCGTGACACTGACGGCCGCCCCGAGCTCCAACGGTCAGCTCCGCACCGTCACCACGGGTTCGGCGATGGTGTGGACGCCGTCGGCAGCCGTGCAGAGCCTCGCCGGCGTCGCCTCCTCCACCGCCCCGGTCACCGAGTCCGGCGCGCTGGACCGGGAGTTCTGATGAGAGACGCACCCACCCGGCTCACCCGGTCCGCGGCCGTCGCGGGCGCCACCCTCGCCGTCGCCAACCTCACCCAGACCGGTACCGCCGGGTACCTGGCCCTGCTGCTCGGCAGCCTCGGGCTGGTCGGCCTGCTGGCGGCGGTGCGGCTCTGGCGGGAGGGCTGCTTCGAGTCCCGGCTCCTGACGACCCTCGTCGCGGCGGGGGCGCTGCTGGGCACGCTCCTGCGGGCGACGGTCGGGCTCCCCGGCACCCCCGTGGCGGCGACCGGCTGGCTGGACCTCCCGGCCGCGGCGCTCGCCGTCGCCACCCTCGGGCTGCTCCTCGCGGACCGGCTCCGGCGCGGCCCGAGCGCGGGGAGCCCTACGGACGCCGATCGGCCCTATGCTCGGGGGCGTGCAGCAGACCGTGCTCGTCGTGGAGGACGACGACGGGATCGCCCTTCCCCTCGTCCGCACGCTGGACCGTGAGGGTTACGCCGTCGAGCGCGTCGCGGAGGGGCTGCCCGCCGTCGAGCGGGTGGGGGCCGGCGGTGTGCAGCTGGTGATCCTCGACCTTGGCCTGCCGGACATCGACGGCCTCGAGGTGTGCCACCGCGTCCGCGCCGACGGCTACGACGACGGCATCATCATCCTCACCGCCCGCGGCGAGGAGCTCGACCGGGTGGTGGGCCTGGACGTCGGCGCCGACGACTACCTGCCCAAGCCGTTCGCGCTCTCCGAGCTGCTCGCCCGCTCGCGCGCGCTGCTGCGCCGCAGCGTCCGGATGGCCGCCGCACAACCCGCCGCAGAGCCCGGGTCCGCCCCGGTCCGCGAGCCCGAGCAGGGGGTGCAACCCCTGCGCGTGGACGCGCGCTCCCGCCGGGCGTGGGTCGACGGCGAGGAGCTCGCCCTGAGCTCGAAGGAGTTCGACCTCCTTGCGCTGCTCTTCTCCGAGCACGGTGCGGTGCTGACCCGCGAGACCCTCATGGACAAGGTCTGGGACGAGAACTGGTACGGCTCGACCAAGACCCTGGACGTCGCCGTTGGCCGCCTGCGCCAGAAGCTCGAGGCCAGCGGCTCCCGGGCGCGCGTCGTGGCCGTCCGTGGGGTCGGGTTCCGGCTCGAGGACGTCGATGCGTGACCGGCTGCTCGCCGCGTTCGTCACGCTGACGGTCCTCCTCGTCGCCCTGTACGGGATCCCCCGCGCCTACCAGCTCGCCAACCTCGTGCAGCAGCAGGAGGAACGGAAGATCGAGCGGTCCGTGGACCTCGTCGCCGTCGTCCTCGCCGAGGACCTCGCGGAGGGCGAGGAGGTCACCGAGGACTCGCTCGCCCCGCTGCTCAACCAGGCGGAGACGCTGCGCTACGTCGCCCCCGACGGCACGGAGACCGTCGCCGGCCCGCGTTTCCACCCCGCCCCCTCGGACATCGTGATGACTCGCGACGTCGACGGCGGAGGCACCGTCACGCTGTCCCGGGCCGGCGGGCTGATCGAGGAGCGGGTCTCCGACGCCCTGTTCCCCCTGGTGGCCATCGGGCTGGTGCTGATCCTCGTCTCGGCGGTCGTCGCCGTCGTGCTGGCGCGTGCTCTCTCCCGGCCCTTCGGCGAGCTCGCCGCCAGCGCGGAGAAGCTCGGCCGCGGCCAGTTCGACGTCGACGTCCCCCGCTACTCCGTGCCCGAGGCCGACGAGATCGGGGCCGCCCTGCGCACCGCCGCGGAGCGGCTGGAGGACGTGGTAAGGCGCGAGCGGGAGTTCGCCGCCAACGCCTCGCACCAGCTGCGCACCCCCGTCACCGCGCTGCGCCTCGAGCTCGAGGACCTCTCGCTGTGGCCGCAGACGCCGCCCGAGGTACGCGCGGAGCTCGAGCACGCCCTCGGCGAGCTCGACCGGCTCTCGGGCGCGGTCACCGAGCTTCTCGCCCTCGCGCGGGGGCGGTTCACCGCCTCCGCCGTCGACGTCGACCTCGCCGACCTCGCCCGCGCCGCCGCCCGCCGGTGGGCGGGGCACGCCTCCGCCGACGGGCGGGACGTCGTCGCCGACGACGGGGGTCCCGTCCGGGGCCAGGTCACCCCGGGCCCGGTGGGCCAGATCCTCGACGTCCTCATCGACAACGCCCTGAAGTACGGCGCCGGGACGGTGACCGTCTCCGCCCGGGGCGAGGACTCGCACCTCGTGCTCGACGTCGCGGACGAGGGGCCGCGGCCGACGTCGAGCGACATCTTCCGCCGCCGGGTCTCCGGGGACACCTCGGGCGGCGAGGGCATCGGCCTGGCGGTCGCGCGGGAGCTGGCGGACGCGCTCGGCGGCCGGCTCACGCTGGCACCGGGCGCGACCACCCGGTTCGTCCTCGCGCTCCCGCGCTCGCCCGGTCAGGGCGTCTCGGGTCAGGGCGTCTCGGGCACCATCTCGATGGCGCCGCAGGGGCACTCCTCCACGCAGAGCCCGCAGCCCTTGCAGTAGTCCAGGTCGATCTCGTAGGTGCCGTCGGCGTGCTTGATGACGGCGTTGTCCGGGCATACCCCGAAGCAGTTGTCGCAGCCGAAGCAGTTCCCGCAGGACATGCACCGGCGCGCCTCGAACAGGGCCGTCCCGGCGGTCAGGCCCTGGACGACCTCGTCGAAGGTGCCGGCCCGGCGCGGGCCCTCCAGACGCGGGCGGACCTGGTGCGGGGCGTCGGCGTAGTACCAGGTGTTCAGCGCCCCGAACTCGGCGTCCGGCGTGGGCGGCGGCACCTCGGCGCTCGTGCCCCGCAGGTAGGCGTCGATGTTCCGCGCGGCCCGCTTGCCGTGCCCGACCCCCACGGTCACGGTCCGCTCGGAGGGCACCATGTCGCCGCCGGCGAACAGGCCGGGGCAGCCGGTCATGAGCCGGTCGTCGACGGCGACCACGCCGCGCTCGACGACGAGCCCGGGTACGCCCTCGATGAGCGAGAGGTCGGACTCCTGGCCCAGCGCGAGGACCACCGTGTCCGCCTCGAGATCCTCCAGGACGCCCGTGGCGTGCGGGAACCCGCTGGAGTCCAGCTCCATCTTCTCGATGGTCAGCCGGCCCTCGTCGGCGTAGCTGATGGTGGAGAGCCACTTCATCTGCACGCCCTCCTCCAGGGCCTCGAGGACCTCCGAGTCGTGCGCGGGCATCCGCTCCCGGTTGCGGCGGTAGACGATGATCGCCTCCTCCGCCCCGAGGCGCTTGGCGGTGCGGGCGGCGTCGACGGCGGTGTTGCCGCCCCCGTAGACCACCACGCGCCGGCCCAGCTGCGGGGCGTCGGCGTCCTCGACGTCGTGGAGAACCTGGACGGCGTCGAGGATGCGCGCCGCCTCCCCGGCCGGGACGTACGCGCGCTTGCCGATCTGGGCGCCGACGGCGAGCAGGACGGCGTCGAAGCGCGCCAGGTCCGGCTCGACCGTGGTGACGCGGGAGTCGAGCTCCAGGGTCACGCCCATGTCGACGATGCGCCGGATCTCGGCGTCGAGGACGTCCCGCGGGAGCCGGTAGGCGGGGATGCCGTAGCGCATCATCCCGCCCGGGTGCGGGGCGGCGTCGCGCAGGGTGACCTCGTGGCCGAGCAGGCGCAGATGGTGGGCGGCCGACAGCCCGGTCGGGCCGGCTCCGACGACGAGGACGTGCTTCCCCGACGGCGGGGCCGTCACCGGCACCGTCCAGCCCTGGCGGATGGCCTCGTCGCCGAGGAAGCGCTCGACGGCGTTGATGCCGACGGCCTCATCGAGCTGACCGCGGTTGCAGGCGGTCTGGCACGGGTGGTAGCAGACGCGGCCCATGACGGCCGGCAGCGGGTTGTCGGCCATGAGGGTGCGCCAGGCCCGCTCGTAGTGGCCGTCCTCGGCGTCGTAGAGCCACTGCTGGATGTTCTCCCCGGCGGGGCAGGCCTTGTTGCAGGGCGGCAGGAAGTCCCGGTACACGGGCCGCTCGACCCGCCAGGCACCGGTGCGGTTGGCCAGCGACGACCCCACGTCCAGGGTGATCGCGAACGGCTTGTCCATCTCATGCCTCCTTCGGCGGGCGCGGCATCGCCGGGCCCTCGTGCACGTCCAGCGCCGGGCCGGCGGAGGTCGACGGCGCGTGGTGGTCGCTGGGCAGGGCCGGGTGCTCCAGGTGCGGGGCGGCACCGGTCAGGACCGGCTCGCCGCTCGCCGGCTCCGGCACGGCGTCGTCCCCGAGCAGCCCGTACCGGGCGATGTTGCGGTCGGCGGCGGCCTGCAGCCGGGCGAGGACCTCCTCGTTCCGGGTGGGCCGGAACAGATGGGCGTAGCGGCCCTGCAGCCGGAGGTACTCCTCGACGGGCACCTGGCGACGGATCTTCCGCACCGAGGTGACCTCGCCGTGCTCGGCCTCGAACACGGGGAAGATGCCGGACTCGGTGGCCAGGCGCGCGAGGCGCACGGTGTGGCTCGACGCCGCGCCCCAGCCCAGCGGGCAGGGCACGAACACGTGCAGGTACCGGGCCCCGTGCATCGACATCGCACGGTCCACCTTGGCCTCGAGGTCGCGCAGGTCGGCGACGGTCGCCGTGGCCACGTACGGGATCTCGTGGGCCATCGCGATGCGCGGGACGTCCTTGCCCTGCCCGAAGACGTTGCCCGGGTGCGGGCCGACCGCCTGCGTGGTGGCGGTGCGCGCCGCCGGCGGGGTCGCGCCGGAGCGCTGGACGCCGGTGTTCATGTAGGCCTGGTTGTCGTAGCAGATGTACAGCACGTCGTCGTTGCGCTCGAACATCCCGGACAGGCACGCGAAACCGATGTCGACGGTGCCGCCGTCGCCGCCCTGGGCGACGGTGCGGATGTCGTCACGCCCCAGCGCACGCAGCGCGGCCGCTACCCCGGTGGCCACGGCGGGGGCGTTCCCGAACACGGAGTGCAGCCACGGCACCCGCCACGAGGTCTCGGGGTACGGCGTCGAGAAGACCTCCAGGCACCCGGTCGCGTTGACGGTGACCATCCGGCCGCCGGCGGCGGCCATGGCGGCGTCGAGGACGTAGCGCGCGCCGAGGGCCTCGCCGCAGCCCTGGCAGGCGCGGTGCCCGGACGTCAGGGCGTTGGCCCGGTCCGGGTCGGCCTGGACGCTGGCGAGGTCGGCGTCGAGCAGGCGGTTGCCGACGGCGAAGCTGCCGACCTGGTAGAAGCGCACGGGCGTCGTGGTCATCTCTCCTCCTCAGCGTGCCGCGCCGACGGCGTCGGTCCGGCCGCGCCGGTCGGCGCGCTCAAGTCGCTCGGCCCGGTCCCGGGCGATCTCGCGCTCGACGACCTCGTGATCCAGGTCGAGGAACGTCAGTCGCCCCAGGCGCCCGGCGAGGGCGTCGTCGAGCATCCCGAGCAGCGACCCCTGGGTGATCGGCCGGCCGCCCAGCCCGGCCACGACGGTGGTGACCTCGGCGCCGGAGCCCGCGAGCGCCGTCGCCACGTCCTGGGTGACGATGCCGCCCACGCCGGGGGCGAAGGCCCGCTCGAGCACGACGATCCGGCGCGCCTCGGCGAGGGCCTCGCGGACGGCGTCGTAGGGGAACGGGCGGAACGAGGTGATCCCCAGGACGCCGACGTGCTCGCCGGCGGCCCGGGCGTCGTCGACCGCGTCCTTGAGGGTGCCGAGCACGGACCCGAGGGCGATGACGACCGTCTCCGCGCCCGCGGTGCGGTAGGGGCGCACCAGCCCGCCGGACTCGCGGCCGAAGACCGAGCGGAACTCGTTGCTGACGCGTTCGATCACCTCGACGGCGTCGAGCTGGACCTGGTGGGCGAGGTAGCGCACCTCGGTGAACGTCTCGGGCCCGACCATCGCGCCCATGGTCACGGGCTCGTCGGGGTCGAGGCGCTGGCGCGGGCTGAACGGCGGCAGGAAGGCGTCGACCTGCTCCTGCTCGGGGACGTCGACCTCCTCGAAGGCGTGGGTCAGGACGAACCCGTCCATGCACACCATGACCGGCACGGACAGCTGCTCGGCGATGCGGAAGGCCTGCACGTGGAGGTCGGCGGCCTCCTGGTTGTCCTCGGCGTAGAGCTGGAGCCACCCGGAGTCGCGCTGGCTCATGGCGTCGGAGTGGTCGTTCCAGATGTTGATGGGGGCTCCGATCGCCCGGTTGGCCACCGTCATCACGATCGGCAGCCGCATGCCCGAGGCGTTGTAGATCGGCTCGACCATGTAGAGCAGCCCCTGGCTGGAGGTGGCCGTGTACGCGCGGGCGCCCGTCGCCGAGGCCCCGATCGCCACCGACATCGCGGCGAACTCGGACTCGACGTTGACGTACTCGCTGACGAGCTCCTCCGCCTTCACCAGGCGGGAGAGCTCCTCGACGATGTGGGTCTGCGGGGAGATGGGGTAGGCGCAGATGACCTGCGGGCGCGCCCCGGCCACCGCGCGGGCCACGGCCCGCGACCCCTCGATCTGCTCACGCACGAACGTCCTCCTTCTCCGCCAGGCGCCGGGCCACGGCGTCGTGCGCCGCGAGCGCGGCGGCGACGTTCTTCTCCCCCACCTCGCCGGGGAACCGGTCCCGCAGGGCGGCGACGACGGCGTCGAGGTCGAGCCCCGCGTGCAGGGCGGCGAAGGCGCCCAGCAGGACGGCGTTGGGCAGCGGGCGCCCGACGTGCTCCAGGGCGATCTCGGTGGCCGGCACCGTGACCGCGTGCCCGGGCGGCAGGGCAGCGACCCGCTCGCCGAGCCCGAGCTCGTCGAGGCGGCGGCGGCGGGAGTTGACCAGGGCGTAGCCCTCCGGGCGCAGGCCGTCGAAGACGTCGACGGCGCGCAGCAGCGTGGGGTCCTGGACGATGACGGCGTCGGGCACGAGGACGGGCTCGCGCACCCGGATCGGCCGGTCGGCGATCCGGCAGAAGGAGACCACGGGCGCGCCCGTGCGCTCCGAGCCGAAGCTGGGGAAGGCCTGGGCGTGCCGGCCCTGCCGGAACGCGGCGTCGGCGAGCAGCTCGGCGGCGGTGACCACGCCCTGACCGCCGCGCCCGTGGATGCGGACCTGGAACACTGCCGACCTCCTCGTCGCACGTACCCTCATTTGTATGACGCGGATCACCCCAGGGGCGGGGACCTAGGTCCGCCGGCCGCTCCGGCACGCCGGTGACGCGGGACGACGCCGGGCCGGGCGAGGCCCTAGGTTGGTCCCAGCACGACCACCGACCGACGGAAGGATCCGCTGTGAATCTCGACCGCCCGCTCGCCCAGGACCCCTACGAGAAGCTCCCCGCCGTGCCGTCGTTCACGCTGACCTCGAGCGACCTCACCGAGGGCGCGCCGATGGACCCGGTGCACAGCCAGCGCGGCGGAAACGTCTCCCCGCAGCTGTCGTGGTCCGGGTTCCCCGAGGCCACGCGCGGGTTCGTCGTCAGCTGCTTCGACCCGGACGCGCCGACGCCGTCGGGCTGGTGGCACTGGAACGTGCTCGACCTGGGCACCGACATCACCGAGCTCGAGCAGGGCGCGGGCGAGTCCGACCTCATGCTCCCCGGGGCCGCCTTCCACCTGCGCAACGACGGCGGCGAGCACGCGTACGCCGGCGCCGCCCCGCCCGCCGGGGACCGCCCGCACCGGTACTTCTTCGCGGTGCACGCCCTCGACACCGAGACCCTGGAGCTGGACGAGGACGTCACGCCCACCAAGGCGGCGATCACGACCCTGTTCCACACCATCGCCCGGGCCACGCTGACGGCCACCTTCCAGGCGTGACGACGGCGCAGCCGGAGGGGGCGGGCCGCGAGCCCGCGAAGCCGGAGCCCGGCACGGACCTCGGCTCGCCACCGATGGACGCCGAGGAGCCGACGGCGGTGCTCGGCGAGCTCGACGACGTCGTCTTCGGCGCTCTGGTGTGGGTGCCTGCCCGTGAGCGCCCGGACCTCCTCGCCCCGCCCGTCCACGCCGCGATCGCGGCGCTGCCCTCCGACGCCGCGGCCCAGGTGCTCGTCGCCGAGATCGACCCCGAGCTGGCGGACACGGCCGCGATGACCCAGGCTTACGACCTGCCCGCGGAGGTCTCGTCGAACTGCGTCCTCGTCGCCGGCAGGCGGGCCGGCGAGGAGCGGGTGGCCGCCTGCGTCGTGCGCGCGACCACCCGCGCCGACGTCAACACGACCGTGCGCAAGTTGCTCGACGTGCGCAAGGCGTCCTTCTGGCCCACCGAGCGGGCGGTCGAGGCGTCGGGGATGGAGTTGGGCGGCATCACCCCGTTCGGGCTACCGCCCGGGTGGCGGCTGCTGCTCGACACCCGCGTGGCGCACGGCCAGTCGATCGTCGGCTCCGGGGTGCGCCGGTCCAAGCTGCTGGTCCCCGGCGAGGTCCTCACGGCCCTGCCGGGCGCCGAGGTCGTCGAGGGCCTCGCCCAGCCGGCGGACTGACATGGCGGCCACCGCGGTCGCGGACCTGGCGCGGTGCTGACCACCGTCGCCAACGTCTACCGGGCCCTGCACCTCCTCGCCGCCACGGCCCGGGAGGGCGCGCCCGCCGGCGCCGGCTCGCGAGGGCGGCCTGCCGTCGGCGCTGTGGGCCGGCCCGAGCAGGGCGGCGGCACCCAGGGCACGGTCCGCCGTCGGCCGGTGCGGGTCGAGCTCGGCGTCACCGGCGAGGACACCGGGTACGCCCTCGCCCTCGGGCTGCCGCAGCCCACGGGGCTGACCGACCCTTCGAGCGCGACCCGGAGGTCAAGCAGGAGACGGTGTGGGCGGGCCCGGTGGCGCGCCCGTCAGCCGTGCTCACCGAGCGACGCGGCCCGCACGTGCGCACCCGGGGCGACCACGGCTGGGAGACCCTGACCAAGGCGGCCCGGCCCCACGAGTCGATGCTCGACGTCGTCGCCGACCCGAACCGCGCGCCGGAGCTCGTCACGCTGCGCGAGAAGCTGCGCTCGTGGCGCCTCTACGACCACCTGCGCACCGACCCCGGCTCCCCGGCCCGCTCCCCGCGGCCCGGCTCGCGCACCTCGGCCCTGGCCGACGACGGGATCTGCTGCCCGCACTGGCCCGGATGACGGTGCGGGCCACCCGGCACACCCAGGTCGTCGTCGTCACGCACTCCACGGCGCTGGCCACCGAGCTCGCCACCGCAGGCGGCACGGACGCCGGTGTGCCGGACTCCCCCGACGGCGGCACCGAGGGGCGGGACCGCGTCGTCATGCTGGAGCTCGCGAAGGAGGCGGGCGAGACGGTCGTCGTCGGGCAGGAGGGCCTGCTGGATCGGCCCGCGTGGACCTGGCCGTGACGGGTCTTCGATCCTGGACGAGCCGTGCTCGACGGCCGCCGACCGCCAGGCTCAGGCGTCCCGGGCGGTGACCCTGGGCTCGCGAATGGTCAGCCCCGGGACCGACAGGTCCTTGAGCGCCTTGGAGACGCCCGCGACCAGGGACGATGCCGCGCGGTCCTCCTCCCGGACGTCGTCCGGGGAGAGGGAGCCCTCGGGGGTCTCCGACCGCACGAAGTCCACCAGGGCGGCCTCGTCGTCGATCTCGGCCTCGAGCTCGATCGTCAGCGTGTGCTTAGCCATGCCCCAGCGTCGGTCAGGAGGAGCACGGTCGCCACTCGGGCGGCGCACAGCCATCGACCGCGCAGGGACCGGCGCATATGGTGACCTGCATGACCGAGACGACGGCGTCGACGTTCCTACGGCTGCTCCGCGAGCAGATCGGCCACGAGTTCGACGCACACCAGCAGTACATCGCCATCGCCGTGTGGTTCGACTCGCACGACCTGCCCCAGCTGGCCCGGCACTACTACCGGCAGTCGGTCGAGGAGCGCAACCACGCGATGATGCTCGTGCAGTACATGCTCGACCGGAACCTCGAGGTCGAGATCCCCGCCGGCTCGCCGGTGCGCAACGACTTCCGGGAGGTCACCGACCCGTTGCGGCTGGCGCTGGACCAGGAGCAGCAGGTCACCGCACAGATCGAGGCGATCTTCCGCGCGGCCCGCGCGGAGGACGACGCCCTCGGCGAGCAGTTCATGCTGTGGTTCCTCAAGGAGCAGGTGGAGGAGGTCGCGTCGGCGACTACGTTGCTCACCGTGGCCGAACGGGCCGGCAACAACCTGTTCGACCTGGAGAACTACGTCGCCCGCGAGCAGATCGGCGACAGCGGCGAGTCGGCGGGCGCGCCGGCGGCCGCGGGCAGGGCGCTGTAGTCCTCAGCCCGTTCGTCCTGGCCCGCGGGCGCCTGGGACGATGGTCGGCGTGTTCCATGTCGTCTTCTACGAGCCCCGCATCCCTCCCAACACCGGCAACGCCATCAGGATGGTGGCGTGCACCGGGGCCACCCTCCACCTGGTGGAGCCCCTCGGCTTCGAGCTGACGGACGCGCATCTTCGGAGGGCCGGGCTCGACTACCACGACCTCGCCAACGTCGTCGTGCATCCCGACCTCGACGCCGCGCTGGCCGCGGTCCCGGGCCGCGTCTTCGCGTTCACGGGGGGCGCCAGCCGCAGCTTCGCCGACGTGGCGTACGTCCCCGGCGACGCTCTCCTCTTCGGCCCGGAACCGACCGGCCTGCCAGCCGAGGTGCTCGCCGACCCGCGCCTGACCGACCGGCTGCGCATCCCGATGATCCCGGGCGTCCGCTCGCTCAACCTGTCCAACTCGGCGGCCATCGCGGTCTACGAGGCCTGGCGCCAGCACGGGTACGCGCGGGGCGTCTGAATCGCCGGTCGGCATCGACCGGCCTGTCCCCGTGTCGTCTCGGTCCTGTCTCGGTGCCCGACTCCGGTGCCTCGCGCCGGTAGACGTCTGCGGCTTCGCACGTGACGGCTTCGCGCACACCTCACGAGTTGATATATTCATCAAGTCGTCAAGCCACGCCCTCCCGACTCGGCCCCGCGACGCAGTCCGGTGGTTGCCGCCAGTTCTCGGCCGTTCCTCCCAGTCCCCGGCCGTTCCTACCAGCCCTGGTCGCCTCCCCCGGTCGCCATCACCGCCATCACCAGCAAACTCGTTCACCTCCGACCAGAGAGCCGCCCACCGTGCCGCACCGCGCCGCCACCGTTCCCATCCACGAGATGAAGGCCGACCTGTTCAAGGCGCTCGCCCACCCGCTGCGAGTCCGGGCCCTCGAGCTGCTCGCGGAGCGCGAGCAACCGGTCAGCGCGCTCCTTGCGGACATGGGCATCGAGGCCTCACACCTTTCCCAGCACCTGGCGGTGCTGCGCCGGGCCGGCGTGGTCACGGCCGTCCGCGAGGGCAACACGGTCACCTACGCCCTGGCCGACCCGTCGGTCGCGGACATGCTCGGGGCGGCCCGGACGTTCCTGCTCCGGCGCCTCGACGCCACCACCGGCGCCCTCTCCGGACTGACCGACGGCGCCCCGGCCGCGCCCCGCGCATGAGCACCATCCCTGCCCTGCAGGCAAGGTTCACCTGGCGTGGGACGGCGCGCCGGCTGGCCGCCCTCACGCTCCCCCGCCGCGGCGACTACGCCGAGCTGCCCCGCTCCTGGCGGCACGACCTCGTCGCCGGAGTCACGGTCGGCATCGTGGCGCTCCCCCTCGCGCTCGGTTTCGGCGTCGCCTCCGGCGTCGGGGCCGCCGCGGGCCTGGTCACGGCGATCGTCGCGGGATTCGTCGCGGCGGTCCTCGGAGGGTCCCACCTCCAGGTCTCCGGCCCGACCGGTGCGATGACGGTCGTGCTCGTCCCCGTCGTCGCCCGCTACGGGATCGACGCCGTGTTCGCCCTGTCGATCCTCGCCGGGTTCCTTATCGTCCTCATGGGCCTGATGGGGATGGGCAAGCTGGTCTCGGTCATCCCGTGGCCGGTGGTCGAGGGCTTCACCCTCGGCATCGGAGTCATCATCTTCCTCCAGCAGGTGCCGCTCGCCCTGGACACCCCCAAGGCCGACGGCGAGAACGCCGCCCTCGTGGCCGTGCGTACCGCTCAGCAGGCCGACTGGTCGCGGGCCGCCCTGCCGCTGGCGCTGACCGCCGGCGTCATCGTGCTCATGCTCGTGCTCGGTCGTGTGCGCCGCTCGCTGCCCGCCTCGCTCGTCGCGGTGCTCGCCGCGACCGTCGTCGCCGAGCTGCTCGACCTCGACGTCGACCGGATCGGCGCCCTGCCCGCGACCCTGCCCACGCCGTCGTTGCCCGCCTGGGACACCTCGGCCCTGGCAGAGATGCTGCCGTCGGCCATGGCCATCGCCGCGCTTGCCGCCCTGGAGAGCCTCCTCTCGGCGCGCGTGGCCGACGGCATGGTCGAGGGGGTGCCGGACACCGACGCCGACCGGGAGCTCGTCGGTCAGGGACTGGCGAACGTGGCCAGCGGCATGTTCGGCGGCATGCCGGCCACCGGGGCGATCGCCCGCACCGCGGTCAACGTGCGGGCCGGGGCGCGCACGCGTCTGGCGTCGGCGAGCCACGCCGTCGTCCTCACGCTCGTGGTGCTGGTGGCGACGCCGGTGGTTGCGCTCATTCCGATGTCCGCGCTCGCCGGCGTCCTCATCGTCACCGCCCTGCGGATGATCGACCTCGGGACCGCCCGATCCATCCTTCGGGCCACCCGTTCCGACGGCGCCGTCTTCCTCGTCACGATCGCGGTCACGATCGTCTTCGATCTGGTCGTGGCGGTGCAGGTGGGGGTCGCCGTCGCCGCCCTGCTCGCGCTGCGGTCCATGTCGCGAGTCTCAGGCCTGGACCGGGTTCGGGTGTCCGAGGGGCTGGACGCGGCCGAGGAGGACGCCCTGCTCGACGAGCACATCGCCGTCTACCGCTTCCACGGCGCCCTGTTCTTCGCCGGGACCAAGCAGTTCCTCGACGAGATCGCCACCGTCAAGGACGTCCACGTCATCGTCCTCGTGCTCACGGAGGTAAGAGTGATGGACACCTCCGGCGCGAACGCGCTGCAGGAGATCATCGCGGACCTCCAGCGCCGCGGCGTGACGGTGCTCCTCAAGGGCCTGGACGCCGAGCAGCTGCGGATGGCGCAGGCGCTCGGCGTGCTGAGCACTCTCGGCAGCCCCGGCCACTACTTCACGGACCTGCCTGCGGCCGTCGCGCACGCCCGCAACCACGTGCGTTACGAGCTCGCCGACATCTGGTCGCTCCAGTGCGCCCTGCGGCCGGTGCGCTGAGTCCAGCCCGTCCGGTCAGGCGGGCTGCTGCGCGAACCGGCGGCGGCTGCGCTCGCGCGCCTTCTCCGCCTCGGTCTCGCGGTCCTTGGGCGGCGCGCTGGTCACGAGGGAGTCGAGCAGCTCCTGCGTGATCGCCGCGATGTGCTCGACGGCGTGGTCGAACGCCTCCTGGTTCGCCTGCGACGGCTTGGTCATGCCGGCGACCTTGCGGACGTACTGCAGCGAGGCGGCGCGCACCTCGTCCGTCGTGGCTGGCGGGGCGAAGTTGTGCAGCTGGTGGATGTTTCGGCACATACCGTCAGGGTGCCACGGTCCCGCCGGCCGCAGAAGGGGACGCCGCTGCCCCCTCGGGATGCGCGCTGACGGGCCCGGGCGGCGCACCTTCAGCTGGCGGGGTCGTAATGGAAAGCGCGAACCTCCTGCGCGCACCGGCACGCGTCCGCGATCTTCGCGGCCCATTCCAGTGCCGACTCGTAGGAGGGCAGTTCCAGCACCGAATAGCCGCCTTCGATCTGCTTCGTCTGCGGATACGTTCCCTCGGTCACGGTTCCATCGGCGTTGACCATGACGGGCGGCACGCTCTCGTCGATGCCGCCGCCGAAAACCCAGACCCCGGCATCCTTCGCCTCCTGCACGACGGCGTGCGCCGCGTCCGAGACGGCTGGGAGATCATGCTCGGGAACGACCATGGCACCGCTCGGGAACGAGATCAGATACTTCGTCATCGAATCGTCTCCTTCTTCGCGCTGTAGCGGCCGTATTCATCATGGCCGACGCGCGCGTTGCGGATCGAACTTTTTGATCCGGTGCGGACCGGCGGACTCTCGACGATCTCCTCTCCACCCACGACCACTTCACACGCACGGGGCGGGACGCTTGACGAGGGCTCGGCCTCGAGTGCCAGTCACGATCACGGTCGCGCCCCGCGGGCTACCTTGAGCCCATCCGTCGGAGGAGGTCCGAGGTGAGCCCGATCCCCCACGCCGTCGCCCGCGCGAACCGGCACGTGCTCAACCCGCTGATGAGCCGGGTGGCCGGCCGCCTGCCCCTCTTCGGGCTACTCACCCACGTCGGACGCCGGTCGGGGCGGGCCTACACCATCCCGATCAACGTCTTCCCCGACGGCGAGGGCGGCTACCGCGTCGCGCTCACCTACGGCCGCGACGCCGAGTGGGTGCGCAACGTCCTCGCCGCCGGCGGCTGCACGCTCCTCACGCGTGGCCGCGTGGTCCAGCTCGGCGAACCGCAGCTGGTTCACGATCCAGCGAGGTCCTGGGCGCCGGTGCCGGTACGACAGCTCCTCGGCCTCATCCACGCGCCGGACGTCCTGTTCTTGCATGGATCCTGAGGCGACTTATTGCATGAACTCTGAGGCGACGGCCTCGATATCTTCCCGACGTGGTCAGTGGCCCACGCACGGGTGACCGACGCACGGGTGTGCGTCGGTCACCGCCGTGGTCGGTGGTCCATGGTGTGAGGTCATGAGCGCGGACAGGACCGCGGTTGCAGGGATGGTATGAGGACGCTCGGAACGCTCCGGACTCAGAATGGTGGGTCGCCGCCGGCGAAGAGGGCGGCCCAGCGGTTCGCGGTGGCCGGGGCCCCGGCGGGCGGGTCCGGCACGTGCCGGTACCGGTGGCCCGTGCGAGCCGGGATCCACAGCAGCGTCCCGTCCCTCTCACGGATGACGTCCCAGCGCCTCGTGGTCTTGAGGTTGTGATGGCGCCGGCAAAGCGGGTGGAGGTTGCAGGCGCTGGTCTGCTTGACCAGGTGAGCGATGGCCGGGTCGTACTCGATGCGATGATCGATGTCGCACACGATCGACGGGCGCGCGCACCCGGGGAACGTGCACGTGACGTCCCGGGCCTGGACGGTGCGCGTCAGGTCCGCCCCGGGCCGGTACGCCCGGGTGCCCAGGTCCTTGAAGTGGCCGTCGCGATCGGTCAGCAGCGCCCGCCAGGTGGCGTCCTGCGCGATCTGCCGTGCCAGCTCGGCCGGGATCGGGCCGTACCCGGCCAGGTACCCCGCGTTCGCGTCCAGCCCCAGCAAGGTCCCGGCCCCGACGGTGATCTGCGCCCCCGCCCGGACCGCCCGGCCTGAGGGCAAAGGGTGGCCAGCGAGGTCGACCCCTCGGTCGAGGACGCCGGCGAAGAGATCGACGAAGGCGTCGGCGCGGACCTGGTCGCGGGTGCGCGGGTCCTCGCCGGGATCCGCGTCGGCGACGGCGGCGTCGGCGAGGGCGTCCAGCGCCACCTTGACGGTGTGCGCCTTGTCGGCGCGCACGTAGGCGGTGATCCAGCTCATCCCGTCCGGCGCCGCGGTGACGGTGACCTTCCGGGCGGCATGCTCCTTCTCCCGCCGCTCGGCGCCGGCCTCGGGATTCACACTCAGGGCGGCCGCTCGCAGCCGGTTGCGCAACTTGGGCCCGGAGAGCCGGTCTGCGTCCTTGAGCAGCTCGGTGACCACCCGCCGGTGCTCGGCCGTGCTCATGCCCGGCTCACGGGAGGTCAGCACATTCGCCTTGCGGCCGTCGATGCGCCCCGTGCCCAGGGCGTCGGCGACCTCGGGGAAGGTGTCCAGGGCCGCAGCGAGGTTGACCTTGGCCGACCCGACCGCGTTCGTCGATCCCAGCCGAGCGGCGACCTCGGCGGCCGCCTGATCCGCCGCCTTGGACGTCAGGCCCTGCCGGTCGGTCAGCTCCCGCACATGGGCGGCCTGCATCGCCATCGCCCAGGAAGCCACCCGCTCGTACCCTGCGACCGACTCGATCAGGCTCGCCTCCCCCAGCTGGCCGGGTGCCAGCGGCGCCAGCACGGCGGCGAGTTCCGGGCCGCCAGGCAGCCCCTCGAGCACCGAGGCCCCGACCGCGTCGGCCTCCCGGTCCACGAGGCCGCGGGAGAACGCGTCAGTCAGGGCCGGGTCACCCGGCGCGGGCAACCTGCCCGAGGCTGGCGCCGGCGCCGCACCTGTGGGCACCACCGCCCACCACGGCACCGGACGACCGTCCGCGGGGTCGGCGGCATGGGACGTGCTGGTGTCAGACCCACAAGCAGCACCGGCACGACGAGCGTCAGGCCCGGCTCCATCCGCGGTGGTTGTGGAGTCGGCGGAGCAGATGTCGTGAGAGTCGGCGGAAGAGGCGGCGTCGGAGGAAGAAGCGGCGTCGGAGGAAGAAGCGGCGTCGGAGGAAGAAGCGGCGTCGGAGGAAGAAGCGGCGTCGGAGGAAGAAGCGGCCCCGGAGAGCGTGGAGACTCCGAGGTCGATGTCGAGGACGAGGACCGATCCCCGTGCGGGCGGGTACAGCTCGATCCACGCCCCGGCCGCCTCCACCGTGACGGGCACGACCCCGAAGCCCTCGACGGCCGCCATCCGGTGGCGGCTCGCGGAAGCCATCCCGGAGGCCGCGGCATCGGCACCGGTGACCGCGGCATCTGCACCGGTGACCGCGGCATCGGCATCAGAGGCGGCCAGCGACGGGCGCGCCATCACCCTTGCTGCGACCTCGCGCTCCAGCACGGAGACGAAGGCGCCGGAGGCCCCGGCGGCACCTTCGCCACCGCGCCCGCGAACCTCATCTTCGAACATGTGTCCACTGTAGGTCGCGGGTCTGACATCCGCCCCCAGCCAGGACAGACGTGTGGAGACGGAGAGCTACGACGACCGGGACTGGAACGGTGACGGGCGCGGACCGCGACCTCGGCCGGGCGTATCACTGGTGCGCAGGTCGGCCGGACCGCCCTCCTCGTCGAGCCGCTCGATCTGCCTCTCCCTCGCCACCTGGCGGTAGGAGCAGTCGAGCAGCTCGGCGACCTCCTGCCAGTCCACCTGCTCGGGACCCGCGCCGCCGGCAGAAAGGTCGAGACCCACCCAGCCGGAGGGCGCGAGGTAGGCGGGTACGAAGGTGCGCGGGTCCTCGCTCAGTGCGGCACGGTCGGACTCGTCGGGAAGCACCACCAGCCCGTGCGTGTACCGAGGCCCCCTTCGTGCTCGACCCGTACACGGCGAAGACCTTTCCCACCCGGAAGTTGGGCCGGCCGTGGGCCACCCGCTCCTCGGCGTCGGGGAACGCGAGGGCAAGGTCGCGCACACGGGCGAGGTAGGGATCGTCGTCGTCGAACATGATCGGGTGCGTCACGGCCACCTGCCCCCTCCACTCGCCTGGAGCCATCCTGGCGCGGAGCGACGCCGCCCGGAAGAGGCGCCGCCGGGACGGTGGCGCTCAGGCGGCCGGGCCGCCGCCCGGTCGCGTGGCCCAGAAGGCGACGGCGGAGGCGGCGGCGACATTGAGCGAGTCCACCCCTCCGGACATGGGGATGCGCACGACGACGTCGGCGGCCTCGACCGTGCTCCGCGCCAGGCCGTCCCCCTCGGTGCCCAGCACCAGCGCGACCTTCGACCCCGGCGCGCGCACGGCGTCGGAGACGGCGAAGTCGTCGAGGCTGACCGAGTCGTCCGAGAGCGCCAGCGCGGCCACCGTGTAGCCGGCGCCGCGCAGCTTCTCCACGGCGCCCGGCCAGACAGTCAGCCGCGTCCACGGCACCTGGAACACCGTGCCCATCGAGACACGCACGCTGCGCCGGTAGAGCGGGTCGGCACAGCGCGGGGTCACCAGCACGGCATCGACGCCCAGGCCGGCCGCCGAGCGGAACATGGCGCCGACGTTCGTGTGGTCCACGATGTCCTCCAGGATCGCGACCCGCCGGGCACCCGCTCCCCCGCGTGCCGAGGCGAGCAGCTCGCGCACCCCGAGCAGCGGCGGACGGTGCATGGCCGCGAGGGCCCCGCGATGCAGGTGGAAGCCGGTGATGGCGCGCAGCACCGGCTCCTCGGCCACGAACACCGGGACGTCGGCACCGCCGTCGTCCGCGCCGGTCGCCGCGGTGATGACAGCGGCCATGGACTCCAGCCACTTCTCGGCCATGAGGAAGGACCGCGGCCGGTGCCCCGCCTCCACGGCGCGGGCGATGACGTTGGAGCTCTCGGCGATGTACAGGCCCTTGGCCGGCTCGTGCTTGGAGCGCAGCCCGACGTCGGTGAGGTTGGTGTAGTCCCCGAGCCGGTCGTCGGCGGGGTCGGTGATGCGGATCAGCGGCACGGGACCCATCATCCCGTGCCGCCGGCTCCCTTCAGCGCGAGGTGTAACCCGCGTCGACCATCAGCAGCGCACCGGTGACGTAGGAGGACTGGTCGGAGCACAACCACATGCTCGCCTCCGCCACCTCCGAGGGATGGGCGAAGCGCCCGAGGAGGCTCAGCTGGGGCGCGAACTCCTTCTCCGTCGCCCCGATCGTCTCGAGCGCCCCGCGCAGCATCGGGGTGTCGATGGCGCCGGGCCCGACGCTGTTCACGCGGACGCCCTGCGGGGCGTACTCCAGGGAAGCCACCTTGGTCATCCCGATGACGGCGTGCTTCGCCGCGACGTAGGCCAGGTTGTTGGGCTGGGGCCGCACGCCGGAGACGGAGGAGATGTTCACGATCGCGCCGCCGTCACCCTGCGCGAGCATCTGGCGGATCTCGTACTTCAGGCACAGCGCGACGCCCTTGAGGTCCACGGCGATGAGCCGGTCGAACTCGCCCTCGTCGAGCTCGGCGACCGGGTGGGTGTCCGGCGTCATGGCGGCGTTGTTCACCGCGCAGTCGAGCCGCCCGTACGTCTGCACGGCGAACGCCACCATCGCCTCGACGCTGGACGCCGAGGAGACGTCCGTGCGCACGAAGGCGACCTCGAGCCCGTCCGCGCGCAGCGCGTCCGTCGTGCCACGTCCGGCCTCCTCGTTGATGTCGGCGATCACGACCCTGGCACCGGCCTGGGCGAACAGGCGAGCGGTCGCCTCACCCATCCCCATCGCGGCGCCGGTGACCACCGCGACCTTGCCCTCGAGCACTGGAAAGACCATGGAGATCGTCCTCATCTCGGCAGCCCGGCGCTCCGGGCCTCGTGGACGTGACGCTAGGCGTTCCGCCCGGCCGTTCCGCCGGACGAAGGTCCTCCCGGCGCCGGCACCGTCAGGCGGTGCTCTCCTCCACCGCCGGGGCCGCGAACTGCGCCTCGTACAGCCGCGCGTACGCCCCGCCCGCCTCGAGCAGCTCGGCGTGCGTGCCCTTCTCCACGATGCGGCCGGACTCCATGACGAGGATGACGTCGGCGTCGCGGATGGTGGAGAGGCGGTGGGCGATGACGAAGCTCGTGCGGCCCTGCCGCAGCGCGTTCATCGCCTGCTGGACCAGCACCTCGGTGCGGGTGTCCACCGAGCTGGTGGCCTCGTCGAGGATGAGGATCTGCGGGTCGGACAGGAACGCCCTTGCGATGGTGATGAGCTGCTTCTCACCGGTGGAGACCCCGCCTCCCTCGTCGTCGACGACCGTGCCGTACCCGTCCGGCAGGGAGTGGACGAACCGCTCCACGCTCGTCGCGCGCCCGGCCAGCTCCACCTGCTCGTCGCTGGCGCCCTCCCGGCCGAACGCGATGTTCTCCGCGATCGAGCCCTGGAACAGCCAGGTGTCCTGCAGCACCATGCCGATCTGGGCGCGGAGGTCGGCGCGCGTCATCGTCCGGGTGTCGACGCCGTCGAGCAGGATCCGGCCGGAGTCGATCTCGTAGAACCGCATGATCAGGTTCACCAGCGTGGTCTTGCCCGCGCCGGTCGGACCGACGACGGCGACCGTCTGGCCGGGCTCGACCACCAGGTCGAGGTGCTCGATCAACGGGGTGCCCGCCTCGTACCGGAAGCTGACGTCGTGGAACTCCACGCGACCGCGGACCACGGCGGGGCGGGCGCCCGGGACCGGGTCGGGCACCTCCTCCTCGGCGTCCATGAGCTCGAAGATCCGCTCCGCGGAGGCGACGCCGGACTGGACCAGGTTCGCCATCGACGCGAGCTGGGCGAGGGGCTGGCTGAACTGGCGCGAGTACTGGATGAACGCCTGGACCTCGCCCAGTGTCAGCGCGCCCGACGCCACCCGCAGCCCGCCGACCACGGCGACCAGCACGTAGTTGAGGTTCGAGACGAACGCCATCGACGGCATGATCGTCCCGGAGATGAACTGGGCCCGGAAGCTCGCCCGGTACAGGCGCTCGTTCTCCTCGGAGAACGAGTCGGTGAACGCGCCCTGACTGTTGAAGGCCGTGACCAGCTCGTGGCCGGTGAAGGCCTCCTCGACCAGGCCGCCGAGGTCACCGGTGGACTTCCACTGGGCGACGAACTCCGGCTGGGCGCGCCTGGCGATCGTCATCGTCAGCCACGCGGAGACCGGCACGGTCACCAGCGCGATGAGCGCCAGCTGCCAGGACAGGTAGAACATCATGCCCAGCACGCCGAGCACCGTCAGCAGCGAGACGATCAGCTGGGAGAGCGTCTGCTGCAACGACTGGGTCACGTTGTCGATGTCGTTCGTGACCCGCGAGAGCGTGTCCCCGCGCGCCTGGGAGTCCAGGTGCGAGAGGGAGAGCCGGTCGATCTTCGTCTGGACGTCGCGGCGCAGCCGGTACCCGGTGCGCTGGACGACGTGGGCGAGGATGAAACCCTGGCCCCAGCCGAGCACGGCGGCGACCGCGTAGACGGCCAGCACCACGAGGACGGTGCGGCCGAGCGCGTCGAAGTCGATCCCCTGCCCTGGGACGACGTTCATGCCGGAGACCATCTCGGCCACCTGGTCCTGGCCCGCCGCCCGCAGGCCCGCGATCGCCTGCTCCTTGCTCACCCCGGCCGGCAGCATCTTGCCGACGACGCCGTCGAAGACGATGTTGGTGGCGTCGCCGAGCAGCTTGGGCCCGAGGACCTGGAGGAACACCGACCCGGCCCCGAGGACCACGGTCAGGACCAGCCAGGCCCGCTCGGGCCGCAGCTCACCGATCAGCCGGCGCAGCGAGGCACCGAAGTGCTGCGACTTCTGCACGGGCGCCATCCCGGGCCCCATGCCCGGCCCGCGGCCAGGCCCCGGACCGTGCCCGCTCATGCCGCCTCCTCCACGCTCAGCTGGGACAGCACGATCTCGCGGTACGTCTGCGAGGTCTCCATGAGCTCGTGGTGCCGCCCGACGCCGACCACGCGTCCGTCGTCGAGCACGACGATCTGGTCCGCGTCGCGGATGGAGGCGACCCGCTGGCCGACGACGAGCACGGTCGCCCCGCCGGTCGCCGACGGCAGGGCGGCGCGCAGCCGCGCGTCGGTGGCGAAGTCCAGGGCGGAGAAGGAGTCGTCGAAGAGGTAGATGTCCGCCCGGCGCACCAGGGCGCGGGCGATCGCCAGCCGCTGGCGCTGCCCGCCGGAGAAGTTGGCGCCGCCCTGCTCGACCGGCGCGTCGAGGCCCTCTGGCAGCGCCTCGACGAAGTCGCGCGCCTGGGCGGCCTCGAGGGCCCGCCACAGCTCCGCGTCCGTGGCCGACGGACGCCCGTGCCGCAGGGTGGAGGCGATCGTCCCGGAGAACAGGTAGGCCTTCTGCGGCACCAGGGAGACCCGCTCGCGCAGCGCGCCCGGGTCCAGGTCGCGCACGTCCACGCCGGCCACGCGCACCGCGCCGGCGGTCACGTCCACCAGCCGCGGGATGAGGTTCACCAGCGAGGTCTTGCCCGAGCCGGTCGAGCCGATCACCGCCGTCGTCCGTCCCGGCTCCAGGCGCAGGTCGACCTCGCACAGCACGGGCGACTCGGCCCCGGCGTAGCCGAAGCTCGCGCCGTCGAGCTCGACGACGAGGCCGCGTCCGCCGTCGGGCGGCACGGGGAGCGGGACCGGCGCGGCCGGGACGACGATCTCCGGCTCGACGTCGAGGACCTCCTTGATGCGCTCGGAGCTCACCTCGGCGCGCGGCACCATCACGAACATCATGACCGCCATGAGCACGGACATGAGGATCTGCATGAGGTAGTTGAGGAACGCGACGAGCGAGCCGACCTCCATCGCGCCGGCGTCGATGCGGGCGGCACCGAACCAGATGACCCCGACCGACGACGCACCGATGATCAGCTGCACCGCCGGGAAGACGAGGGCCATGATCTTGCCGACGCCGAGCGCGGTGGCCATCAGCTCCGTGCTGGCGCCGTCGAAGCGGGCGCGCTCGGTGGGCTGGCGGTTGAACGCCCGCACCACGCGCACGCCCGAGATCTGCTCGCGCAGGACCAGGTTGATGCGGTCGATCCGCTTCTGCATCACCTTGAAGAGCGGGGCCATCCGCCAGATGGCCAGTCCCATCACCGCCCCGAGGACCGGGACGACGACGAGGAGCAGCGCGGAGAGCCCGACGTCCTGCCGCATGGCCATGAACACGCCGCCGACCATCATGATCGGCGCCATCACCATGATGGTGAACGTCAGCACCGTGACCATCTGGATCTGCTGGACGTCGTTGGTGCTGCGGGTGATGAGGCTCGGCGCGCCGAACCGGCCCATCTCGGCGGCCGAGAAGCGCTGGACGCGGTGGAAGACGGCGGCGCGCATGTCCCGGCCCGCGGCCATGGCCGTCCGTGCGCCGAGGCGGACGGCGGCGACGGCGCAGATCACCTGCACCGCGCTGATGCCGAGCATCAGCCCGCCGATGCGGAGGATGTACGCGGTGTCGCCCCGGACCACGCCGTCGTTGATGATGTCGGCGTTGAGGGTGGGCAGGGACAGCGCCGCGACGGTCTGCACGACCTGCAGCACCACGATGACAGCGACGTCACGCCGGTACGGGCGCAGGAAGCGCCGGAGGACTCTCAGCAGCATCGGACCTCTTGTCGGACTTCTCGGATGCCGCGCCGCGCTCGGTGGGGCGCGGCCCAGCCTACGTCCGGACGGCCGGACGCTCGGCGCTCCTCGGCCGTGGGCGAACGGACAGCCGCGGTCGGCCCCGCGGGTGTGCGGGGCCTGCGGGGACGGTAGGCCGGACGGCGCTTGCCGACAACCGCTTTTCCACGGTTCTGAAGCTTTCCACGGTTCTGCCGACCGCTCACCGACCTGACGAACCTGCCCAGCTGCCTGCCTCTGGGGACCCCGTGGCTCTAGGTTGGGTGCATGTCGACCGGCCTGCGCGGTGCCGCTGCTGTCCTGGTGCTGGTCCTGTCCGGCTGCAGCGCGGCGTGGCTGTCCGGGGACGATCCCGAGGCACCCGTCATCGAGGTGATCAACGGCGGGTCCCGCTTCGAGCTCGACGCTTGGTCGGGGTGCATCTCGGGGTCTTCCAGCGGTCTCTGCTGGGACGGCACGCCGCCGGAGGACCCCGTCGACGTCGGTGTGGTGACGGGTGAGGTCGAGATCGTCACCGAGCTCACCGGCTGGCACTGGCAGGCCCTCGCGCGCACGCCGTCCTCGAGCCCGGGCACCGGCGACGAGCTGACCGCGGAGCATTCCGACGACGGGCGCCAGCTCCGCCTCGCCGTCCCGCCGGGAGGGCCGTTCGCGGTGGACCTCACGGGCCGGGGCGAGGAGGGCGACGCCTCCTACACCTTCGTCGCCACCGGCCAGGAGTGAGGATCAGGCAGCAAAACCGTCCCCCGCCGTCCGGTCCTCCGTTAGTTTCGGCTCGGCGGGCGCGCACCCGGGCGGCGACCGCACGAAAAAGGGGTGCGACATGGCGCTGTGGCAGATGCTGACCGGTCGGCGCGACCCGGTCGCCACAGTCCCCCGCCGGTGGCGCTCCGCCCTGGAACGCGTGCTCGCGCCGTTCGCCACCGACTACCCCGGCCTCCCCGGCGAGCTACGCGACTACGTCCTCACGGGCGGTCCGGCGAGCGTGCTGACGCACCCGGTGCTGCGGACGAACACGGGTCGCGTCACTCTCGGGGCCGGGAGCGTGGGCTTCGGCGGCGACCGTGACGCGATGCAGGAGCTCTGCGTCGGCCTCGGCGACGTCCCCCCGGAGGTCGTCCTGCGGTGGGCGCGTGTCCTGGAGGTGTCCGCGGGGTCGTGGCCGGTGAGGCTCGACCCGGTGGCGGGCGGCCACTGGGCCGAGGCCCTCGTGGTCCACCTGACCGACTTCCTGGGGGACCGCCGACGCGGCTCCATGACCGTCCCGGTGGAGATCGCCGTGGTCGAGGACGCCCTGGTGGCAGCGGGCGCCGAGCGTCACGACCTCATGGCGGCCGCGTTCCGCGACTCGGGGAAGCCTGACCACTACGGCGGACCCCGGCGGGGTCTTCGCGCCCTGGGCGGCTACGCCGCGGCCGTCGCCCGCGACGCCGACGTGCTCCGTCCTGTTCTAGCAGGCCAGGGCGCGCGCGGCCAGCTCGTCGCTCTCGAGATGCTGGTGCCCCTGCGCGACGACGGCCTTCGTCTCTTCGCGCCGGAGATCGCGAGCATGCTCGCCTCCCCCGGCAAGCAGGTGCGAACCGCGGTGGCCCCGCTCGCGGCCCGCTGCGGGGCCCTGCTGGTGGACCCGCTCAAGGAGCTGGCGGTCTCGGGCACGCCGGAGACCCGTCTGCACGCCCTGCGGGCACTCGGCGCGGCGGACGACGGCGCACGCGCCTGGGCGCTCGAGCGCGCCTCGGCCGACCGGGCGGCGAGCGTCCGGGCGCTCGCCGCGGAGTGGACGGCCGACCTTGCCGACCCGGCCGCCCCGGCGGGGAGCGAGCCCGCGCCCCCCGCCCTGCCCGTCGTCGACTGGCGGGTCCCGGTCACGGCCGAGCTGCGCTCGCAGCTCGAGAACCTCTGGGCTGCGACCGACCGGGAGATCGAGCGCTCGAACCGCCTGGCCGAGGAGGCCGCCGCCCGGATGCGGGCGCAGAACCCCGGCTACGGGGTGCCCGCGTTCCGCACGCCGCCGCTGGACCGCGAGTCCCTCAGGCGGCTGCTCGCCTCGCTCGAGCGCGGCACTCCCCCCGCGACCCCGAACGTCGACGCGCCGCACCACGTGCTGCATCTGTTCGAGCGCCACGCGCACGCCATGCGGCTGGGGCCGGCCGGCATCGTCTCCCTCCTCCATCACCTCGGTCACCTCGTCGAGCACGGCGGCGCGCTCTCGCGTCCCGCGGCGAACCTCCTCGAGATCGAGCACGCCCGCACCGGACGCCCCACGCTGCTCGAGGTCGCCACCATGCTCGACGAGCTCGGCCTCGACGGCGGCCGCTCGGTCTACCGGCGCTTCGCCGCCCCCTGGGGGCCGCACCTCGGCGGCGGGTGGCCGGACGAGCACGTGGCCCCGTTCGTCCTGACCCATCTCGACCTCGTCGTGCGGACCCTGTCCAGCACGGACCGCGACTGGTCGATGGCCGCCGAGGCCCCCTACCGGGCGCTGGCAACCCTGCCGACGCTGCCCCGCCGAGCCGTCGACGCGCTCTTCGACACGGCACTGTCCGGGAACCGGGTGGACCGGCGCCCCGCCCAGGACGCCCTCGACCAGCTTCCGGCCACCCCGGCCCGCGTCGTCGCCGCGCTGCAGGACGGGAAGTACGACGTGCGCACCGAGGCGGCCGGCTGGCTGCGCCGCCTGCGCGCCGAGTCCGCCGTGCCGGCCCTGGAGACGGCCGTCGGCAGGGAGAAGCACGACCTCGCGAAGGGCGCGATGCTCGACGCGCTGGAGGCGATGGGCCGTCCGGTCGAGCGGTACGTCGACCGGGCCGACCTGCGGAGGAAGGCAGTCGCCGCCGTCGCCAAGGGTCTGCCCAAGGAACTGGCGTGGTTCCCCTGGGCGGGCCTGTCCGAGGTGCGCTGGGCCGACACCGGCGAGCCGGTCGGCACCGAGACGCTGCAGTGGCTGCTCGCCCAGGCCGTGCGGGCGAAGAGCCCGGAGCCGGGCGCGATGCTGCGCAAGTACTGCGCCATGATCGCCCCGGAGGACCGGGAAAGACTCGGGCAGTTCGTCCTCGAGACCTGGCTGGCGGAGGACACCCGGCCGATCGACGCCGACGAGGCCCAACGGCGGGCCGCCCAGGAGGCCGGCTGGACGCACCAGTCCATGACCCGGTACCCGCAGGGATACCAGAACAACCCGCTCCTGGGCTCCTCCGTCGAGGAGATCACCGCCGCGTACCTGCCCCGGTTCCTGCGCGAACCGGTCGGCTCGGCCGCCGCGTCCAAGGGGCTGCTCGCCGTCGTCGCCGCCTGCGCGGGCGAGCGTGCCGCCGCGCCCGTCGCCCGGTACCTCAAGGACTGGTACGGCAAGCGCGCCTCCCAGTCTAAGGCGCTCGTGGCCATGCTGGGCTGGATCGAGCACCCGTCCGCCACCCAGCTCATGCTCTCGGTGGGCTCCCGGTTCCGCACGAAGAGCATCCAGGAGGAGGCCACCCGGCAGGCCCTGGCGCTGGCGGAGCGCAAGGGGTGGACCGTGGACGAGCTCGCCGACCGCACCGTCCCCACGGCTGGTCTGGACGGGTCCGGCCGCCTCGAGCTCAGCTACGGCGACCGCTCGTTCTCCGCCGTGCTGCGGCCGGACCTGACCCTCGAGCTGCGCTCGCCGGAGGACACCAAGATCGCCTCGCTGCCGGCCCCGCGCCGCACCGACGACCCGGACCGCGCGGCGGAGGCCAGGAAGGCGCTCGCAGCGGCTCGCAAGGAGCTCAAGGCCGTGGTCCAGCTGCAGACCCAGCGGCTCTACGAGGCGCTCTGCACGGAGCGCACCTGGCCGTCCGAGGACTGGCACCGCTACCTCGCGGGGCACCCGGTGATGCGGCACCTGGTGCGCCGGCTCGTCTGGACCGCGACCACCCCGGAGGGCTCCGTCGTCGTCTTCCGTCCGCTCGAGGACGGCTCGCTGACCGACGTCGACGACGAGCCCGTCACCCTCTCGCCCGGCGCCCGGGTCAGCCTGGCGCACGACACCAACCTCGACCCCCAGACCGCCGCGAGGTGGATCGAGCACCTGGTGGACTACGAGGTCGTCCCGCTCTTCGTCCAGCTCGGGAAGGGCACCTACGTCCTTCCCGACGTCGGCGCCAGCCAGGCGGAGATCACCGACTTCCGCGGGCACGTGCTCGAGGCGTTCGCCCTGCGCGGCCGGGCGGGAAAGCTCGGCTACACCCGTGGCCAGACCGGGGACGGTGGGTGGTTCTACACCTACGAGAAGCGGTTCCCCACGGTGGGCGTGACCAGCGTGGTCGAGTTCTCCGGGAACGGCCTCCCGGAGGAGAACACCACGGTGGCGCTCACGGTCCTGCGGTTCGTGCGGCAGGCGGACGGCGGGAGTCCCGGTACCGGTGGCGGTGGCGGTGGTGAGTGGGGGCACGAGGCGACCAGGCTCCTTCTCGGTGACGTCCCCGCCGTTCTACTCTCGGAGGCCTACGGCGACATGCGCCTCATGGCCGCCGACGGCACCGGGTTCGACCCCGACTGGGAGAAGGTGGTGGGCCGGTGAGCGTGCCCCCGTCCGCGATCCTCCGCGCCCCGGCCGAGCAGGTCCACGCGGCCGAGCTCGCCGCGCTCGCCCGGGCGGACACCGGCCCCCGCCCGGCCGGCTGGCGGCTCTCCCCGCGCGCGGTGCGCGCATTCGTGGTCGGTGACGCGGCGCTCGGCGTCAGCCGGAAGTTCTACGGCGACGACGCCCTGATCGACCGGTGCATCGTCACGCTCATGAGCAACCGCGGGCTCCTGCTGGTCGGCGAGCCGGGCACCGCGAAGTCCATGCTCTCCGAGCTGCTCGCGTCCGCGATCTCCGGGGACTCCACCTGCACCGTGCAGGGCACCTCGGGCACCACCGGCGACCAGATCACCTACTCGTGGAACTACGCCCTGCTGCTCGCCGAGGGGCCCAGCGAGCGGGCCCTCGTCCGGGGCCCGATGTACCAGGCGATGGAGCGCGGTGCGCTGTGCCGGTTCGAGGAGGTCACGCGCGTCCAGCCGGAGATCCAGGACGTGCTCATCGGGCTGCTCTCGGACAAGGTGCTCCACGTCCCCGAGCTCGACGGCGGAGCGGCGACGGTCTTCGCCCGGCCGGGTTTCAACGTCATCGCCACCGCCAACCTGCGCGACCGGGGCGTCCACGAGATGTCCAGCGCGCTGAAGCGCCGGTTCAACTTCGAGACCGTCCGCCCCATCGGCGACCGGCGCCTCGAGGCGCGCCTGGTGCGCGAGCAGACCGACGCCCTGCTGCGGCAGGCGGACGTCTCCACCCGGATCAGCGAGGACGTGGTCGACCTGCTCGTCACCGCCTTCCACGACCTGCGCGACGGCGTGACGGCAGAGGGGACCGTGGTCGAGCGACCCACCGCGGTGATGTCCTCCGCCGAGGCCGTCGCGGTCGGCTACGCCGCAGGCCTCGACGCCCACTACTTCGGCGACGGCGAGGTCGGCGGGGAGCACGTGGTCCGCCAGCTCATCGGCACCGTGCTCAAGGACGAGCCGCAGGACGGCACCAAGCTGCGGCACTACTTCGACGTCGTCGTCAAGGAGCGGGCCCGGCGGGACCGGCGGTGGCGGCGCGCCCTCGACGCGCGGCGCGAGCTGGACCGGTGAGCGGATGCTCAGTACCGCCGGCGTGCGCGAGCTCGCGGCCTCCCTCGTCAGCGACGCGCTGGTGGTCGTGCCGGTCCGGCACCACAGCCCGGCGTGCGCGTGGCAGGTGCGCCGGGCCGTCGAGGAGCACCGCCCGTCGGTGGTCCTGGTGGAGGGCCCGCGCTCGCTGACTCCGCTCGTCCCGCTGCTCACGCACGCCGAGGCACGCATGCCCCTGTCGGTCTACACCTGGGCGGTGCGCGGGAAGGGCGCCGCCGTCGAGCGGTGGAGCGCGCACCTGCCCTTCTGCGACTACTCCCCCGAGCTCGTCGCCCTGCGGGAGGCCGCGTCGCGCGGCATCCCGGCACGATTCATCGACCTCGACCTCGCCGAGCAGTCCCTCGTCGGCACCCGCGAGTTCGCCCCGGACGCCGAAGAGGCGCTGCAGGACGAGCACCACTACCGCACCAGCGCCCGTCTGCAGGCGCTGGCCGAGAAGGTGGGCTGCCGTGACCCCGAGGACCTGTGGGAGCGCCTGATCGAGGCCGACGGGGCCGAGGTCACGTCCGCCGAGCACACGGCCCGCGTCGCGGCGTGGTGCCAGCTCTCCCGGCAGGACCACCCGCGGGCCGAGCTCGACCGGGACGGCACCACCGCGCGCGAGGCGGAGATGGCCTGGCACGTGACCCAGGCCCTGGCGGGACGGGACCCGGACGACGGGCCGGTGCTCGCCGTCGTCGGCGGCTTCCACGCGGTGGCGCTCCCCGCATTGCTCGCCGAGCCGCCCGCCCGGCCCGAGATCCGTCTCGACGGGGTGAGCGACGGGGCCGCGATCGTGCGCTACACCTTCGAGCGGCTGGAGCGCCTGAACGGCTACGCCGCCGGGATGACCTCGCCGGCGTGGCACCAGCGCCTCTGGGAGCTCATGAGCGAGGAAGCCGACGCCCCGCGGGCCCTCGCGGCCCTGTCCGCGATCCTCGACGTCGCCGACGAGCTCCGCCGGCGCCACCAGGCCCCCGTCCCGATGCCCGCCGTCTCCGCCGCGTTCGAGCAGGCGCTGCGCCTGGCGGCGCTGCGGGACCGGCCGGCGCCGCTGCGCAGCGACCTGGTCGACGCGGTCACGAGCTGCTTCGTCAAGGGCGACGCCGACGTCGAGGGAGCCCTGGTCGGCGCGGTCACCCGGCACGTCCTGACGGGCACGGCCGTGGGCACCGTCCCGCCCGGCGCGGGCACACCGCCCCTGGTCGCCGACACCCTCGAGCGGCTCCGCCGCCAGAAGCTGCACGTGGACGGCGAGCCCAGGACGGCCGCCCTCGACCTGTACCGCCGGCCCGCCCACCGCGAGACCAGCCGCCTGCTGCACGGCCTCGCCCTGCTCGGCGTCCCCTTCGCGGCCCGCACGGCCGGGCCCGACTTCGTCCACGGCCACGGCCTGGGCCGGCTGCAGGAGCGCTGGGAGTACCGGTGGAGCCCCGCGACCGAGGGCGCGCTCGCCGAGGTCTCCGTCCACGGGGAGACCCTGCCGTCCGCCGTCGCCACCCGCTTCGGGGCGCTGCTCGACGCCGAACGGGCCGAGGGTGCCCGCAGCGCCCCGGTGGCGACCTCGCTGCTCGTCCGGGCCTGCGTGCTCGGGCTCCACCACCACTCGGCGGAGGCGCTGGGACTTGTCCGGGAGGCCCTCGGCGCCGACGTCGCCTTCGACGCGCTGGCCGCGGCGACGGCGCAGCTGGCGCTGCTGCAGGAGGCGCGCGAGCCGCTGGAGGCCCGCACGCTGGAGCCGCTGCCCGCCCTGCTCCGCACGGCGTACGAGCGCGCGATCTTCCTCGGCCGCGAGCTGTCCGGGCAGGAGTGCGCCCCGGGCGACGCGGTCGCCGCCCTCGTGCAGCTGCGCGAGGTCCTGGTCGGCGAGAGCGGGAGCGGCCTCGACGCCGACCTCTACTGGGAGATGGTCGACCGTCTCGCCGCCACGCACGAGGCGCCGCTGGTGCGTGGCGGCGCCACGGGTCTGCAGTACTCCGCCGGCCGGCTGCAGGCCGAGGGGGTCGCGCGGGCGATCGCCGGGCACCTGTCCGGCACCGTGAGCGCCGGGGACGGCGTCGGCTTCGTCGGCGGGCTGCTCGGGACGGCCCGGGAGGCCGCCTGGCAGGAGCCCGCGCTGCTCGCCGCGCTCGACGGGCGCCTGCGCGCGTGGGAGCGAGAGACCTTCGTCGAGCACCTGCCCGAGCTGCGCCTCGCGTTCGCCCGGATGACGCCCCGGGAGACCGACCGGATCGCCGAGGCCGTCGCCGGGCTGCACGGCGCGACGGACCTCGGGGGGCTCCGGCGGCCGGAGGTGGACGAGGGCGCGGTCCGCCGGCACCTGGAGGTCTCCCGGGTCACCGCCGGGCTGCTCGCGCGGGACGGCCTGGCCGCGTGGGGAGACCGGGCATGAGCGGCGACGCGCTGGAACGGTGGCGGCTCGTCCTCGGCCGGTACGCCTCCAGCTCCCTCGGCGGGTGCAGCGGGACCTCGGCCCGCCTCGACGCCGCGCTCGACTTTCTCTACGGGCGCGAGTACCACGGGCGTGACCTGCGGCCCGAGGAACGGCCCGCGGCGGAGACGGCCCCCGGGTCCCTGGAGGAGTCCGCCCCGGGCCTCGTGACCTGGCTCGGCGAGGTCCGTGAGCTGTTTCCCCGCGAGACGGCCGAGGTGGTGGAGGGGCACGCGCTCGAGCGCTACGGGCTCACCGCGCTCGTCACCGACCCCCGAACCCTCGAACGGCTCGAGCCGAGCGAGCAGCTGCTCCGGACGCTCCTCGCCCTCAAGGGACACCTCGGCCAGGAGGCCCTCGTCGTGGCGCGCCGGATCATCCGCCAGGTGGTCGAGGAGCTGACCCGCCGGCTCCGGACGGACGTCCGCCGCGCCATGACCGGCAGGCTCAGCCGCGACCGCCACTCCCCCGTGCAGATCGCCGCCAACTTCGACGCGGCCGGGACGATCCGGCGCAACCTTAAGCACTTCGACCCCGCCCGTGGCCAGCTCGTGCTGCAGGAGGTGCTCTTCTTCGAGCGCAACACGCGCCGGCTGCCGTGGGACGTCATCGTGTGCGTCGACCAGAGCGGCTCCATGGTGGGCTCGGTCATCCACAGCGCCGTCATGGCGGGGATCCTCTCCGGGCTGCCAGCGTTCCGCGTGCGGCTGGTGGTCTTCGACACCGCCGTCGTCGACCTCACGGACCAGGTGGAGGACCCGGTCGAGGTCCTCATGCGGGTCCAGCTCGGTGGCGGGACCGACATCGCCCAGGCGGTCCGCTACTGCACCCAGCTGGTGGAGAACCCGCAGCGCACCGTGCTCGTGCTGGTCACCGACTTCTGCGAGGGCGGTCCGCCGGGCGACCTCGTCCGTGCGGTGCGGGGGCTGGCGGAGTCGCGCGTGACGCTCATCGGCCTGGCCGCCCTCGACGGCGAGGCCCACCCGCACTACGACCGGGACATCGCCCGGCGTCTCGCCGACTGCGGGATGAGCATCGCCGCGCTGACACCGGGCAAGCTCGCCGAGTGGCTGGTCCAGGTGACCTCGTGAGCGTGCGTGCCGCCGTCGTCGCCCAGCTCGAGCGGTACGACGACGACGCCTGGGCGGCGCTCGCCAGCCGCGGGCTGCTGCGCCGGGCCCGGAAGGATCTCGCGGGTGCCGAGGTCGGCGTCGTCGCCGACGAGGGCCAGGTGCTGCGTCTGCGGGTCGGGCAGCACGAGGTGACCTTCGACGCGCGTGGTCCCGCCCACGCGGCATGCTCCTGCCCGAGCGGGACGACGTGCCAGCACGTGGTCGCCGCCGGGCTCTGGCTGGTGCAGGTCGCATCCGGTGCCGGCCATGGTCCGGCCCCCACCTCTGGACTCGACCTCGGCCCGGCGCAGCGCGGCGGCTCGGCGCCCGACGTGCTGCACCGGGAGCTCATGGACCTCGACACCGGCGCGCTCCTCGCCCACGCGGGCCGGCCCGGCTACCGCTGGGCACGGCAGCTGGTCGACGATCTCGAGCCCGCCGACGTGCGGATCGAGGCCGGCCGGAACGTGGCGGTGACGTTCTCCCACCCGTTCCTGACCTTCCGGTACATGGGCGGCGGGGCGGCCGGCCTCGTCCCCGACACACGACTCTCCGCCGTCGAGAAGTACCAGGTCGCGGCGGTGCTGGCGTACCAGCGCGCGCACGGCGCCGACCTCCCCGGCGTCCAGCCGCGTCGACCCGGGAGGACCGGCGACGACGTCGACGAGACCCGTGCGCGCCTGCGGGCGGCCACCGCCCGCCTGCTCACCGACACCGTGGCGCTCGGCCTGTCCCACCTCTCACCCGGCGTCCACCAGCGGTACGAGACGGTGGCGGTGTGGGCGCAGGGGGCGGAGTACCACCGCCTGGCGCTGCTGCTGCGCCGTCTCGCCGACCACGTGGAGCTGTTGCTCGAGCGGTCCGCCCGGGCCGACGAGCACCGGCTCCTCGACGAGGCCGCGATCGCCTACGCGCTCGTGTCCGCACTCGATGCTGCGGCCGCCTCCGGGAGCGCCCCGGCCCGGCTGGTCGGGCGGGCCAGGAACCGCTACGACACGGCGGGCACGATGGAGCTCGTCGGGCTCGGCGCCGTGCCCTGGCGCGCGGCCTCCGGCTACCGGGGGCTGACCACGCTCTTCTGGTGGCCGGGGCAGGCCCGGTTCGTCTCCCTCACCGACGCTCGGCCCGAGACGCTGGCCTTCGACCCCCGCGCGCGCTACACCACTAGTGGCCCGTGGAGCGGGCTGTCGTCCCCCTCCGCCACGACCGGGGCCCGGGTGGTGCTCACCGAGGCGCAGCTGAGCGCCGGGGGCCGCCTCTCCGGCGTCGACCGGACCCGGGCGGCTGTGCAGCCGCTCCCGGGGGGAGAGCTCGCCGATCTGCTGCCCGTCGTCGACTCGTGGGACGCGCTCCGCCGCGACGCCGCCGGCCTGCTGGACGAGCCGGACCCGCTGCGCGACTGGGCCGTGCTCCGCCCCGCACGGTACGGGCCGGCCTTCTTCGACCCGACGTCCCAGAACCTGACCTGGGTGGCGCTCGACCGCGCCGGCACACCGCTGCCGCTCGTGGTGGCCTACACCCCCGAGGCGGCGCACCTCGTCGAGAGGGTGGAGGTGATCGCGCGGGACGGTTCGGCCGAGGGCGCGCTGCTCGTCTGCCGCCTGCGCACCGGGTCAGCCGGGGTCACCGGCGAGCCGCTCAGCCTCGTGCGTCCCGACCGACCGGCCGGGGAGGCCGTCGAGGCGCTGCACTTCGCGAGCGCCGGGGCGCCCGCACCGCGCCGCCGCGTCCGGGGCGGCGAGGACGCCACCGGGGGCAGCGTCGGCGGGACGGCAGGCCACGGTCGAGGCCGCGACGTCGCGCCCGACAGCGGCCGTCTCGCCGGCGTGCCTGCCGCGCTGCTCGACCTGCGCGCCTGGGTCGTCCGCCAGGCCGAGCGGGGCACCGGCGCCGCCTCGGAGGCCGCCCTGACAGGGCAGCTTCTCGAGCACCACCGCCGCGTCCGCGGCATCGGCCTCGACGTCTTTCCGGCCAAGCTCCCGCCGGACGGGGGAGCCGCGCAGCTGCTGCGCTCGCACTTCGTCGTCCTGCAGACCACCGCCCTGCTGACCGGGGAGACGGGCGAGAGCAGCGACGTCGGCGGGCCGCTCGAGCTCGCCGACGCCGGTGGCCAGTAGCCTCAGCGCTGCCCGGGCTCGCCGCCCTGGTCGTCCTGCGGCCGCGGCGGCGGGGCGAAGCGGGAGGTGTCGTCCTGCTGAGCCTCGTCCCACTCCTGGGGGCCCGGCCCGGCAGGACTGGTCCGCGTGCGCTCGCTGAGCTCCTCGGCCTGGCGCTGAGCCTCGCGGCGGGCACGGTCACCGCCGGCCTCCAGCGCCTCCTCGATGCGCGCCTCGGAGGCCGCCCGGCGCTGGGCGCGGGTCTGCGTCGACTCGGCGGGCTGCTGCCCGGCCTCGGCGGCCCGGGAGAACGGCATGCCCGAGCCCTCACCCGCGTACGACGCCTCCGACGTCGCCCGCTGGGCCTCCCCGCGGGCCTGGGCGAGCGCCTCGTCCGGGTCCTGCAGCGTGGTCTCCTGGAGGTTCTTGGACAGACCCTGGCCGTAGTCGCCGAAGTCGACCTGGGGGTGCTCGCCCGCGTCGAGGTCCGGCCCACCGCCGTCGCCCGAGGCCCCGAGACCGCCGAAGCCCTTGGAGATGCCGTTGAGGGCGGTGGTGAACTCCGTGGGGATCACCCAGAGCTTGGAGGAGCTGCCGTTCGCGATCTCCGGCAGCATCTGCAGGTACTGGTACGCGAGCAGGCGGCTGTCGGGCTTGCCGCGGTGGATGGCGTCGAAGACCTGCAGGATCGCGCGGGACTCACCCTGGGCCTTGAGGATCGCGGACTGCGCCTGGCCCTCCGCGCGCAGGATGGCGGCCTGCTTCTCACCCTCGGCCGTGAGGATCTGCGACTGCTTGACACCCTCGGCCGTCAGGATCGCGGCGCGACGGTCACGCTCGGCGCGCATCTGCTGCTCCATGGAGCCCTGCACCGAGGCCGGCGGGTCGATCGCCTTGAGCTCGACGCGGTTGACGCGGATGCCCCAGCGGCCGGTGGCCTCGTCGAGCACGCCGCGCAGCTGGCCGTTGATCTGGTCGCGGCTGGTCAGCGTCTGCTCGAGGTCCATCGAGCCGATGACGTTGCGCAGCGTGGTGACGGTGAGCTGCTCGATGCCGGTGATGTAGTTGGCGATCTCGTAGGTCGCGGACTTCGGGTCGGTCACCTGGAAGTAGATGACGGTGTCGATGCTGACCACGAGGTTGTCCGAGGTGATGACCGGCTGCGGCGGGAAGGAGACCACCTGCTCGCGCAGGTCGACGCCGGCACGCACCTTGTCCACGAACGGGATGAGGAAGTGCAGCCCGGCGTACATGGTGGTCTGGTACTTGCCCAGGCGCTCCACGATCAGGGCGACGGCCTGGGGGACGATCCGCACCGCGCGCGTGATCGCGACGACGACGAAGATGCCGACCAGGATCAGGACGATGATCAGGATGATGCCGCCGACGCTCTCGGCCATGCTGCTCCTCGGGTTGTGTTGCGCTGCGGTGGTTCAGAACTGGTACAGCTGGTCGTCGGCGGTGGCGTCGACGACGGCGGTCGCGCCGTCGATGCGCACCACGCGCACGGTGGTGCCGGTGGGCAGCACGCTGCCGTGCCGGGCGGCGCGGGCGGTCCAGACCTCGCCCGCGAGCTTGACCCGGCCGGCGTGCTCGGTGACGTCGATGAGCACGGTCGCCTCACGCCCGACGTGCGCCGCGATGTTCGTGGCGGTGTCCGGCGTCGAGCGGTCGAGGAACCTCTTGGCCCACGGCCGCACCACGAAGAGCAGGGCGGCAGAGACGATCGCGAAGACGAGGATCTGCACCCAGAACGGGGCACCCACCAGCGCGACGAGCATGGCCGCGAGCGCGCCGCCGGCGAACATGAGGAAGATCAGGTCCACGGTGAGCATCTCGACGACACCCAGGACGAGCGCCGCCCCCAGCCACCAGAGCCAGCCCATGTCCCCTCGTTCCCCAGGCTGACGCGCACCCTCGCGCGGCTGACCTGCGTCGATGATGCCGTCGTGTGAGGGAGATCCTATCGGGAGCCACCGACACCGCGGCCCACCAACGCGCGGGGCCGTTCCGACGCAGGCGCGGCCGGCGAGGATGGGCGCCACGCGCGCCACGCGCGCCACGAGCTCCACGCGCGCCGCGAGCGCCGCGGGCGCCGCGGGCGTCAGCGCGACATGCAGTCAGCCCGCCACGCGCGTCAGCGCGCGGTGCCGGCCGCCCGGGCGCTGTAGCGGTCCCGGTGCCGCTCCACCTCGAGCTCGAGCCCGAACGCGGCCGAGAGGTGCTGAGGGGTCAGGACGTCCTCGATCGGGCCAGCGGCCTCGACGACGCCCTCGCGCAGCAGGAGGGCGTGGGTGAAGCCGGACGGGATCTCCTCCACATGGTGCGTGACCAGCACCATGACCGGGGAACGGCCGTCACCGGCGAGCTCCGACAGGGCCGCCAGGAGCTCCTCGCGCCCGCCCAGGTCGAGACCGGCCGCCGGCTCGTCGAGGAGAAGCACCTCCGGGTCGGGCATGAGGGCGCGGGCGATCTGGACGCGCTTGCGCTCGCCCGAGCTGAGCGTGCCGTAGGTGCGCTCCGCGAGGTGGCCGACCCCGAAGACGTCGAGGAGGGTCTGGGCCCGGTCGAGGTCGAGCGTGTCGTACTCCTCGCGCCAGCGCCCGGTGATGCCGTAGGACGCGGTGACGACGACGTCGATGGCCCGCTCTCCCGCCGGGAGCCGCTGGTCCAGCGCGGCCGAGGCGAGCCCGACCAGGGGCCGCAGCTCCGCCAGGTCGGTCTTGCCGACCTCCTCGCCGATGATCGTCACGGTGCCGCTGGTCGGGTGCAGCCGTCCGGAGACGAGCTGGATGACCGTCGTCTTGCCCGCCCCGTTCGGCCCGAGCACCACCCAGCGCTCGCCCTCGTTCACGGACCAGTCCACGCCGTCGAGGATCATCCTGCTCCCGCGGCGGACGGAGACGTCGTTCAGCTCCAGCACATCACCCATGACCCCGACCCTAGAACACCTCGGACCCCTGACCGTGCGCGCGCGCCGAGGCGTGGACGGCGGCGCTACGGGGCACACAGCCCGCAGAACTAGGCTGGTCCCCATGTCCGGTCCGGCGATCCTCACCCTGCCCGCGTCCGTGGTCCTGGCGCTGTGGCTGCCGGTCGTCGACGGCCCGGAGACCGCCCGGCGCGCCGCCCGTGCGGTGACCGGGCAGGACGAGGTCCACCACGTGCGCGAGCGCGGCGCCCTCCTGACCGGGACGACGTCCCTCGCCGACCTGCTGCTCCAGCTGGTTCCCGCCGGCGAGGTCGCCGCGATCCTGCCGCGCCCGGGCGACCCCATGGGCGCGCCCGCGGTGCGCTCGGCGGACCTCCTCGACGCCGGGGAGGGCCTGCTGCTGCGCCGCCCGGGCAACCCCACCGAGCGCTGCGCCGTCATCGTGCCCGAGCGGGAGGTCTACGGCAGCGTCCTGGAGCGGGGTGAGCTCGTCACGTGGGTCGTCGACCATGATCTGAGCGAGCACCTGCCCGCTCCGAGCCTGCTGCTCGCGGGCGTCGAGCCGCTCTCGCAGGCGCGCCGGGACATCCAGCTCGCCCTCTCCGACGCGGTCGACGCGCTCGAGGCGCTGGACGTCGCCCGCGACCGGCCCGACCTCGCGGACGAGCTGCTCGACCTCTCCCTCGCCACTCTTCCGGACGAGCTGCTGCCGCCACGCCTGGACCCGCGCCGCCTCGACGTGCTCGAGCGGGCGGCGAGGCTGACGGCCATCCTGGACCTCGCCACGGGCGACGACGGTGCGGCGGTCACCGCGGGCCAGGCCGGCGCCCGGGCGGCCGCCCTCGCGCACGTGGCCCGATCGGCACGCCACGCGCTCGCCGCCGCGAGCGCGACCCGCCGGGCGAGCTGACCCGGTGAACGAGCTGACCCGCCGGGCGAGCTCAGCAGTCGAGCGAGCTGACCCGCCGGGCGAGCTGAGCAGTCGAGCTCAGCCGCGCTCGCCCGTGAGGACCGCCAATCGTGCTGGGGACCGATGTCCAGACGGTGGTCCCCGGCGCAGACGGAGGTCCTCACGAAGGCGTCGGCGGACTACCGGCGGCGCAGCACCTGCTCGTAGACCTCGATCGTGCGGTCGGCGATGGCCTCCCACGCGAAGTGGTCCTCGACGCGGCGCCGGGCCGCGGCACCCATGCGGCCGGCTGCCTCGGGGTCGGTGACCAGCGCGGTGAGCGCCTCTGCCAGGTCGCTCTCGAACCGGGCGGGGTCGATCGGCGTGCCGGTCCCGTCGTCGGCCTGCTCGATCGGGACGAGGGTGCCCGTGACGCCGTCGTCGATGACCTCGGGAATCCCGCCGGTGGCCGAGCCGACCACCGGCAGCCCGACCGCCATGGCCTCGAGGTTGACGATGCCGAGCGGCTCGTACACCGAGGGGCACACGAAGACGGTGCCGGCGGCCAGGACGGCGACGAGCTCGGGCCGCGGGAGCATCTCCTCGATCCAGATCACGCCCTGGCGCCGGTCCTGGAGGTTCTCCACGAGGGCCGTGACCTCGGCGGCGATCTCCGGGGTGTCCGGCGCCCCCGCGCAGAGCACGAGCTGGACCTCGGCGGGCAGCTGCTCGACGGCGCGGAGCAGGTACGGCAGGCCCTTCTGGCGGGTGATGCGGCCGACGAAGACGACGGTGGGGCGCCCGGGGTCGATGCCCAGCCGCGCGAGCGTCGCCGCAGCCGCCGCCTCCTCCTCCGGGGTGGACGGCCGGCGCCAGCCCTCCAGGTCGATGCCGTTGTGGACCACGTGGACCTTCTCGGGGTCGATCTGCGGGTAGGCGCGCAGGATGTCCGCGCGCATGCCGCCGGAGACGGCGATGACGGCGTCCGCCCCCTCGTACGCGGTGCGCTCGGCCCAGCTCGACAGCGCGTACCCGCCGCCGAGCTGCTCGGCCTTCCACGGGCGCAGCGGCTCGAGGGAGTGCGCCGTCAGCACGTGGGGGACGTCGTTGAGCAGCGCGCCCAGGGTCCCCGCGAGGTTGGCGTACCAGGTGTGGGAGTGCACGAGGTCGGTGCCGACGAGGTTCGCCGCGATCGTCAGGTCCGTGCCGAACGTGCGCAGCGCGGCGTTGGCGTGCTGGAGCTCCGGGAGGTCGTCGTAGCCGGTGACCGGCACCTCGACGTCGTTCTCGGTGTCCCCCGCCAGGCGCGGGCCGTCGAAGGCGTGGACGCGGACGTCGACGCTGCGGCGCAGGACCCGCGCCAGCTCGGTGACGTGGACCCCGGCCCCGCCGTAGACGTGGGGCGGGTACTCGCGGGTAAGGAGGTCGACCCTCATGTTCTATCGCTTCCTTCGTCGGACGGGCCTCCGGCGGCCCCGAGCACGATGCGGCCAGCACAGCATGCCCGTAACCAGGGTGATCCACGCAACACGGTGCAAGTTGTTGCCATGTCGCGACGGGTGACGGCTCTCGGCAATATGGTCGGGGCATGGCAGCCCCACGCGTACTTGCGATCGTCCTGGCCGGTGGTGAGGGTAAGCGGCTGATGCCGCTCACCGTGGACCGGGCGAAGCCCGCGGTGCCGTTCGGGGGGATCTACCGGCTCATCGACTTCGCCCTGTCCAACATCGTCAACTCCGGCTACTTGCGGATCGTCGTGCTGACGCAGTACAAGTCGCACAGCCTGGACCGGCACATCGCCAAGACGTGGCGGATGTCGAACCTGCTCGGCAACTACGTCGCCCCGGTCCCCGCCCAGCAGCGAGTGGGCAAGCACTGGTTCCTCGGCAGCGCCGACGCGGTGTACCAGTCGCTCAACCTCATCGACGACGAGCGGCCCGACATCGTCGTGATCGTGGGCGCCGACAACATCTACCGCATGGACTTCTCCCAGATGGTGGAGCAGCACATCGACTCCGGCTTCCCCCTGACGGTGGCCGGCATCCGGCAGCCGCTATCGATGGCGGACCAGTTCGGCGTCATCCAGGCCGACCGGGACAACCCCCACAAGATCGGCGAGTTCCTGGAGAAGCCGACGGACGCCGTCGGGCTCGCGGACTCCCCCGACGAGATTCTCGCCTCCATGGGCAACTACGTCTTCGACGCCGACGCCCTCGTCGAGGCCGTCACCTCGGACGCGAAGGACGACTCCTCCAAGCACGACATGGGCGGCTCGATCGTCCCGGCGTTCGTGGCCGACGGCGCCGCCGGCCTGTACGACTTCACGTTCAACGACGTCCCGGGCTCGACCGACCGGGACCGCAACTACTGGCGCGACGTCGGCACGGTGGACGCCTACTACGAGGCCAACCAGGACCTCATCTCGGTCTACCCGGTGTTCAACCTCTACAACGACGACTGGCCGCTGTTCACCGGCTACACCGGGCTGCCGCCCGCGAAGTTCGTCTACGCGCACCGGGAGCGGCTCGGGCACGCCCTGGACTCGCTGGTCTCCCCCGGGGTGATCGTCTCCGGCGGTGAGGTCATCGGCTCCGTCCTCTCCCCAGGCACGCGGGTGAACTCCTGGTCCTCGGTCCGTGACTCCGTCCTCTTCGACGGCGTGGACGTGGGACGCAACGCCACCGTGAACCGCACGATCCTGGACAAGAACGTCAAGGTGGCGCCCGGCGCCCGCGTGGGCCTGGACCACGAGCACGACCGCGCCCGTGGCTTCACCGTCACCGAGTCCGGCATCACGGTGGTGCCGAAGGGGTGGACGGTCGAGCGCTGAGGGGTGCGCCCGCCCGTAGGCTGCCGCCCGTGAGCGATCCCGTCCCCTCCACGGTCCGCGCCGGCCTGGTCTCCCCCCGCCCCGTTCCCGAGTCCCTGGTGACCCACGCGGCCGCCGTCCTCGCCCGGGTGGCCGACGGCGTGACGGTCGTCGACACCTCCCGCGACGGGTGGTTCGGCCTCGCCCTCGCCGGGGCGCTGCGCCCCGGGACGAGCGCGGAGGGCACGGCCGCCGAGCTGCGCGGCCCGGCGACGGCGCTGGGCGTGGACGTCGCCGTGACCGCCGGCCCCCTCGCCGCCGACGGGGTCGGGCTGCTGGTCACCGACGTGGACTCCACGCTGATCACGGCCGAGGTCATCGAGCTGCTCGCCGAGCACGCGGGCACGCGCGAGCAGGTGGCCGCGGTGACCGAGCGCGCGATGCGCGGGGAGCTCGACTTCGCCGCGAGCCTGCGCGAGCGCGTGGCCACGCTGGCCGGCCTGGACGTCGGTGTGCTCGAGGAGGTGCGCGCGCGGGTCTCGCTCACGCCGGGCGCCCGCGAGCTGGTCGAGGCCGTGCACGAGGCCGGCGGGACCGTCGGGCTCGTCTCCGGCGGTTTCGGGGAGATCGTCGCCCCGCTGGCCGCGTCGCTCGGCATCGAGCACGTGGTGGCGAACACGCTCGAGGTGGCCGACGGCCGCCTCACCGGCCGCACCAGCGGCCCGGTGGTGGACCGCGCCGCCAAGGAGCGTCACCTGCGCGCGTGGGCCGAGGCCGACGGCGTGCCGCTGGAGCGGGTGGTGGCGGTCGGTGACGGCGCCAACGACCTCGACATGCTCGGTGCCGCAGGCCTGGGGGTCGCGTTCTGCGCGAAGCCTGTCGTGCAGGAGCAGGCGGACGCGGCCGTCGGCTTCCCCCGGCTCGACGCGGTGCTCGGCCTGCTCGGCCGCTGACCAGGTTGCGGATGTGGTCGTCCGCAGCGACCACATCGGCAACCCCGCTGGCGCGCGGTGTCACCGGCCCGGACGTGGAACGCCGGCCAGCAGCCTGCCCGGACGTGGAACGCCGGACCGGTCAGCGGCCGGTCCGGCGTCGGTGGCGCTTCTCAGCGCGTCTTCTCGAGCTGCTCCTCGACCATCTCGGTCGGGACCTCGGACGGAACCTCGGTGGTTCCCTCCGCCGGCCTCTCGGCCGGTCCGCTCTCACGGGCGCGGCGTTCCCGCTCCCTCTCTGCCCAGCGTTCGGTGTAGTACCGGTCGTAGCACATCGCGGACTCCTTCCTGCTGCGGGGCACCTTCGATTGTGCCCCCGTGGTGCGAGGTGCACCAGGGCAGCGGCGCACGCCGGCAGCGGCGGTCGCAGCGGCGGTGGCGATCGCCGTCAGCGCACGACGTCGTAGGTCAGGTGCGCGAACTGCCCGAACCGCTCCGCCCGGCGCAGCCGAAGCGCGTCCGGCCCGATACGCCGCGGGAGCAGCGGGGCACCGCCGGGCAGCGTCGCCGGGGCGATCGACACCTGGATTTCGTCCAGCGCCCCCGCCTCCCAGAACTGACCGGCCAGGTCCCCGCCGCCGAGCAGCCAGACGTCCCTGCCGCCCGCGGCCGCGGCGATCTCCGGCAGCGCGGCGGCCACCGGACCGCGGAGGAACCGCACGTCGGCGCCGTCGGGCCGCGGGAGGTCGCGCGAGGTGAACACGAATGTCGGCCGGTCGCCGAGGTACTCGAGCTCCTGCCAGCGGCCGGGCTGCTCGAGGAGCCGCTCCTCCCGCAGCACCCACTCGTAGGTGGTCGAGCCCATGACGTCGGCCCCCACGTCGCCGAGCTGCGTCGACAGCTCCGGCGTCCCGTCGCTCTCGACGGCGAAGAGCCACGCCAGCGAGTTCTCCTCGTCGGCGAGGAACCCGTTCAGGGTCGACGCGGTGTAGTACACGACCCGGGGTCGCCCCCCGGGCCGTCGGAGGGACGACGGCGACGGCTGGTTCTCCATGCCGCCCAGCGTGCCGGGCCGGGACGCCGTCGTCCATGCCTTTGCCGACGACGGTGCCGGCTCGCCGCCGAGGGGGAATGCCGGCTCGCCGCCGACGGCGGCACCGGCCGGCGCGGCGGGCGCCGGCCCGGGTGGACCTCAGTCCTGCGGACGCACCAGCTGGGACAGGTGGGCCGTCGACCGGTCCAGCTCCGCCCACGGCGTGGTGACGTCGATGACGCACGCGGCCGCCGTCGGAATGCCGAGGCTGACCTGCTGGGCGAGGTCGTCACGGGTGTCGTGCAGCAGGTACGCCAGACCTGACATGGTCGGCTCGTGACCGACGACGAGCACCGTGGCCGCGTCGGCGTCGACCTCCCGCAGCATGCCGAGGAGCTGGCGCGGGCCCGCCTTGTACAGCTCCTCGCTGACCCGGTGCTCGCGCACGCTCAGGTGCTGGCTGACAAGCTTGAACGTCTCGGTGGTGCGCAGCGCTGTGGAGACCAGCGCCAGGTCGACGGCGCCCGTCACCTCGGCCAGCCGCGGCCCCAGCTTCCCGGCCTGCTTCCGCCCCTTGGCCGCAAGCGGCCGCAGGGCGTCACCGAGGTCACCCTCCGGCTCGGCCTTGGCGTGCCGCAGCAGGACGAGCGTCCGGGACATCACACCCCCATCGCGTGGACACCGCCGTCGACGTGGACGATCTCCCCCGTCGTCTTCGGGAACCACTCGGAGCACAGGCCGATCACGGTGCGCGCGGTGGGCTCGGCGTCGGAGACGTCCCAGCCCAGCGGGGCGCGCTCGTCCCAGCCGCCCTCGACCTGGTCGAAGCCCGGGATCGACGTCGCCGCGGTGGTGCGCACCGGGCCCGCCGAGACGAGGTTGACCCGGATGCCGGAGGGCCCGAGGTCGCGGGCCAGATAGCGCGCGGTGGACTCGAACGCGGCCTTGGCCACGCCCATCCAGTCGTAGACCGGCCAGGCGAAGCTGGCGTCGAAGGTCAGGCCGACCAGCGCCGAGCCCGGGACCATGAGCGGCTGGGCCGCCACGGCGAGCGCCTTGAGCGAGAACGCGGAGACGTGCACGGCGGTGGCGACGTCCTCCCACTGCCCGGCGAGGAAGTTCCCGCCCATGACCGACTGCGGGGCGAACCCGATGGAGTGGACGACGGCGTCGAGGTGGTCCACGTGCTCGCGCACGGCATCGGCGAGGTTGTCGAGATCCTCCTGGTTCTGCACGTCCAGCTGGACGACCGGAGCGGGCGCGGGCAGGCGCCGGGCGGTGATCTCGGTGAGGCGGAACTGGCGGCCGAAGGAGGTCAGGACGACCTTCGCGCCCTGCTCCTGAGCCAGCCGGGCCACGTGGAAGGCGATCGAGTTGTCCTTCAGCACCCCGGTCACCAGGATCGTCTTGCCCTCGAGCAGTCCCATGGGTCTCCTTTCGGTGGCGCCGCGAGCGCCGGTGGTTGACATCAGATCGACGTCGGCGTTGTCGGTGCGGTGGTCAGTGGCCCATGCCCAGACCGCCGTCGACGGGGATCACGGCCCCGGAGATGTAGGCGGCCTCGGGCGAGGCGAGGAACTGGACGGCCGCGGCGACGTCGTCGACCTGGCCGAACCTGCCGGCCGGGATGGCGCCGAGGTAGGCCTGCTGCTGCTTCTCGGGCAGCGCCTGCGTCATGGCCGTGTCGATGAAGCCGGGGGCGACGACGTTGGCCGTGATGCCCCGCCCGCCCAGCTCGCGGGTGATGGAGCGGGCCATCCCGACGAGCCCGGCCTTGGAGGCGGAGTAGTTCACCTGGCCCGGGCCGCCGTAGAGGGCGACGACGGAGGAGATGAGCACGATCCGGCCGGATCGGGCGCGGATCATGGCCTTGGAGGCGCGGCGCGCCACCCGGAAGGCTCCGGCGAGGTTGGTGTCGAGGACCGTGTCGAAGTCCTCGTCGCTCATGCGCATGAGCAGCTGGTCGCGCGTGACGCCGGCGTTGGCGACGACGACCTCGACCGGCCCGTGCTCCTCCTCCACGCGGGTGAAGGCCGCGTCGACCGAGGCGGTGTCGCGCACGTCGCCGACGACGCCGAGCACGCCCGCGGGCAGGTCCCCGGAGCGGTAGATCGTGGCGACCCTGTCGCCCGCGGCGACGAACCGCTCGGCGATGGCGCGGCCGATGCCCCGGTTCGCCCCGGTCACCAGCACACTGCGTCCGACGTTCTCCGCCACGGACATCTCCTCTTCATCCACCGGTCGCTGCGGGGAAACCGTAGCCGACGCGCGCCCGCGGGGGCGAAGGCCGTCCGCGGCGGGCGGGGTGGGGCATCCCACAGGCCCCGTCGACGGGCCACCGGGCAGAGCCGCCCGCCGCCGCGCGGCGTAGCCTTGAGAGGTGAGGATGCCCGGTCGTCGTCGGCAGGGGTCGCAGGTGCAGGCGATCACCTCGGCACCGCGCGCCCTGGCCGACGACGTGCACGACCGCACCGTGCGGTACCTGATCTCGATGGGCATCCGCACCGGTTGCTTCCTGCTCCTGCTGGTGGTGCCGGGGCCGTGGAAGTGGGTCTGCGTGGCGGGGGCCGTGCTCCTGCCGGCCGTGGCGGTCCTCTTCGCGAACGCCGGCCGGGAACGCCCGCAGGCCCCGACCACGCTCATCGGCCCGCCGGGGGCACCGCCCCCGCGCCAGCTGCCCTACGACCCCACGACGGAGTACCTGCGATGACCGAGGAGGTTCTGCGCTGCAGCGCCAAGGGCTGCGGCGCCGAGGCCGCCCACGCCCTGCTGTGGAACAACCCGCGCCTGCACACCACCGGCCGCCGGAAGGTGTGGCTGGCCTGCGACGCGCACCGTGAGCACCTGAGCCGGTTCCTCGCCGACCGGTCGTTCCTGCGCGACGTCGTCGGCGTGGGCGAGCTGGACGAGTCGCACGGGTGAGCGCCGTGGGCGACGCGGCCGGCCGGCGCGGGCGGTACGCGTTCCTGCGGACGCGGCGCTGGGTGGGTCTCATCGCGCTGCTGGTCGCCGCCTCGGTCGCGTGCGCCCTGCTGGGCGTGTGGCAGTGGGGCCGGTACGCGGTCCGCCACGCCGAGGCCGAGCAGGTCTCCGCCGTCTACGACGCCGCTCCGGTGCCGCTCGAGGAGGCGCTGCGCTCCGTCACCGGCCCCGTCCGGCCCGACGAGGAGTGGCAGCCGGTGGAGCTGCGCGGTCGCTACCTCGACGGCGGCACGGTGCTGCTGCGCAACCGCCCGGTCGAGGGCACCCCGGCGGTGCACGTGGTGGCCCCGTTCGTCGCCCGGACCGGCGATGGCGAGGTGCTCGTCGTCGTCGACCGCGGGTGGGTGCCGGCCGAGGTGGCCGACGGCGGGGGCGCCGTCCCGCAGCCCCCGCCCGGCGACGTGACGCTCACGGCCCGGCTCCGCGACGCCGAGGCCGCGCACGAGCGCGTCCCGCCCGCCGGGCAGGTCTACACTCTCGCCCCGTCCCAGGTGCTCGACGCCGTCGGGGGCGTGAGCGACCTCGGCGCCGTCGCGGACGTGCCCGTGCTCGACGGGTACGTGGTCGCCGCGGCCGAGAGCCCTGAGGCCGCAGAGGCGGTGGGCCGCTACGGACGCCCGGGCTCCAAGCACGCCATGAACATCTCCTACGCGTTCCAGTGGTGGGTCTTCTCGGCCGGGATGCTGGTGGCGCTGGTGGTCCTCGCCCGACGTGAGGCCGCCGAGCGGTCCGGTCACGGCCCGGTGCGCCGCGTCAGCCGGGCCGAGTTCGACGAGGACCTCGAGGTCTACACCCAGCTGCAGGCCCGTGCCCAGCTGCCGACCGGCACCCATGGTGCGGCGGGCCTCGAGACGGACGCACGCGACGACGCATCCCGTGGGCCGCGCGTCATCGAGGCCCTCAACCCCGGCTCCGGGGCAGTCAGCCCCGGCTTCGGGGCCGATCCCGGCGCCGAGGATCGTGCCACCCGGTCTCCGCAGGCTCCGCCGTCGTCCCGGCACCTCGAGCGCTGACCGGGCAGCGAGCCCCCGGCACCGCCGTCGTCCCGGTCCGGTCTGCACGGACAACGGTGAGGATCCGACGCCTCCGGGGCACCGGATCCTCACCGTTGACAGATCGGCGGGGCCGCCCGCGACTCAGGCGAGCGTGACGAGCTCGAGGTACTGATCGCTCCACAGGTCCTCGTCCGCGTCGGGCAGCAGGAGCACCCGCTCGGGGTTGAGCGCCTCGACGGCCCCCTCGTCGTGGGTGACGAGGACGACGGCGCCGGTGAAGGAGCGCAGCGCCCCGAGGATCTCCTCGCGGCTGGCGGGGTCGAGGTTGTTCGTCGGCTCGTCCAGGAGCAGGACGTTGGCCGAGGAGACCACCAGGACCGCGAGGGCGAGGCGGGTCTTCTCCCCGCCGGAGAGCACCTTGGCCGGCTTGTCGGCGTCCTCGCCGGAGAAGAGGAACGAGCCGAGCACGCTGCGCACGCCGGTGTCGTCGAGGTCCGGGGCGGCCGAACGGAGGTTCTCCACCACGGTGCGCTCGACGTCCAGGGTCTCGTGCTCCTGCGCGTAGTAGCCCACCTTCAGGCCGTGGCCGGGGATCACCTCGCCGGTGTCCGGCTCCTCGACCCCGCCGAGGATGCGCAGCAGCGTCGTCTTGCCCGCGCCGTTCAGGCCGAGGATGACGACCTTGGAGCCACGGTCGATGGCGAGGTTGACGTCGGTGAAGACCTCGAGGGAGCCGTAGGACTTGCTCAGCCCCTCGGCGGTGAGCGGGGTCTTGCCGCACGGGGCTGGGTCGGGGAAGCGCAGGTGCGCGACCTTGTCGGCACGGCGCACGTCGTCCAGCCCGGAGAGCAGCCGCTCGGCGCGGCGCGCCATGTTCTGCGCGGCGACGGTCTTGGTGGCCTTGGCCCGCATCTTGTCCGCCTGGGCCATGAGCTGGCCGGCCTTCTTCTCGGCGTTGGCGCGCTCGCGGTGGCGGCGGCGCTCGTCGGCCTCGCGCTGCTTGACGTAGGCGTCCCAGCCCATGTTGTACACGTCCAGCACGCCGCGGTTGGCGTCGAGGTACCAGACGTGGTTGACCGTCTCGCGGAGCAGCTCGACGTCGTGGGAGATGACGACGAAGCCGCCGGTGTAGCTCTTCAGGTAGTCCCGTAGCCAGACGATGGAGTCGTGGTCGAGGTGGTTCGTCGGCTCGTCGAGGAGCAGGGTGTCGACGCCGGAGAAGAGGATGCGGGCGAGCTCGACCCGGCGGCGCTGGCCGCCGGAGAGCGTCTCGAGCGGCTGCTCCAGGACGCGGGTGGGCAGACCGAGGTTGGACGTGATCCGGGCCGCCTCGGACTCGGCGGCCCAGCCGCCCTGCGCGGCGAACTCGGCATCCAGCCGGACGTACTTCTCCATGGCCTTCTGCTGGGCGGCGCCCTCGGCGGTGCTCATGGTGTGCTCGGCGCGGCGGATGCGCCGGACGATCTCGTCCAGCCCGCGGGCGGAGAGCACGCGGTCGCGGGCGAGGACCTGCATGTCGCCGGTGCGTGGGTCCTGAGGCAGGTAGCCGATCTCGCCGGTACGCACGATCTGGCCGGTGTGCTGGACCACCGAGGCCGTCTCGTCCTGGCCCGAGAGCAGCTTGGTCAGCGTGGTCTTTCCCGCGCCGTTGCGGCCGACGAGCCCGATGCGCATGCCGGCGTCGACGCGAAAGCTCGCCTCGTGGAGCAGCTCGCGGGCGCCGATGCGCATGGAGACGTCGTGGGCGGTGATCACAGGGGCAGACCTCTAGACACAGACTGGGGTGGGAGCACCGACGTGGTGCGCTGCCCAGTCTACGTGGGACTCCCGGCGGCACCGAGAGAATTTGCTCACCGCCACACCCGCCCCGGCCCGACGCGCCGTCGCGACGCTGCCGCACTACTTTGTGCCCATGACTTTCAACGAGGGTGGCCGGATCGACTCGGGCCGCGTGCGTTCGTCCCGCGGTGGCAAGGGGGCCGCGATCGGCGGCGGTGCCGGCATCCTCGTCCTGCTCGTCTACCTGTTCACCGGGCAGGACCTCTCCGGCATGTTCGGCGGCGGTGAGCCGTCGCAGCAGGAGAGCGGGATCAGCCTGGAGCACTGCCAGACCGGCGCCGACGCCAACGAGTACGTGGAGTGCCGCATGGTGGCGGGCGCCGAGTCGCTCGACGCGTTCTGGCAGGCGGCGCTGCCGGAGCAGGCGGACATCGAGTACCGGCAGCCCGGCTTCGAGGTGTTCGAGGGCTCCGTGGCGACGGGGTGCGGCGACGCCACCTCCGCCGTCGGCCCGTTCTACTGCCCGCCGGACGAGAGCGTCTACCTCGACACCGGCTTCTTCGACCAGCTCGAGACCCAGCTCGGCGCGGAGAACGCACCGCTGGCGCAGCTGTACATCGTGGGCCACGAGTGGGGGCACCACATCTCCAACCAGCAGGGGATCATGGACCAGATGGACCGGCAGGACACCGGCCCGGAGTCCGACGGCGTGCGCCTGGAGCTGCAGGCCGACTGCTACGCCGGCATGTGGCTCTCCCACGCGGCCAACACGCCGGACCCCAACTCGCCGGACAACGCCCCGCTCCTGAAGGCCCCCACGCAGGAGGAGCTCACCGACGCCCTCGACGCCGCCGCCGCCGTCGGCGACGACCGCATTCAGAAGGGGGCGGGCCAGGAGGTCAACCCGGAGGCATGGACCCACGGCTCCGCCGAGCAGCGCATGCGCTGGTTCACCACCGGCTACGAGCAGGGCACCATGGCCGCCTGCGACACCTTCTCCGCAGGTCAGCTGTAGGCCGGCTGCCACCCGCGGCGGCAGGCGGACCCACCGCCGCACGAGAACGCCGACCGCAACCGGAGTCCCGGTAGCGGTCGGCGTGTCGTGGGGCGGTCGCGCGGTGCGCGCGACAGGAGTGCGGCGGGAGGGCGCTGTCAGCGCCGGGGGTCGCCCTCCGTGCTCTCGGCAGAACTACCGTGGGCCAGCTCCGCCTCCCGGCTGGCCTCCCTGGCCTCCGCCTGGCGCACCACGTCGGGGCGGTTGAGGCTCTTGGGGATCGCGCGGGTCTCGTGCGCGGCCGCCACGTGGTCCTCGTTCATCTGGTCGCGGTTGAGCAGCAGGTTCAGCAGGATGGCGGCCAGCGCGCCGGCGCTGATGCCCGAGTGGAAGATGAGCTGGAACCAGCTCGGGAAGTTGGCGTAGATCTCGGGCTGCACCGTCGGCAGGAGCGCAATACCGACCGAGATCGCGACGACGAGGACGTTGGTGTTGGTGAAGTGCACCTTCACCAGCGTCCGCACGCCCGCGGCGACGACCATGCCGAAGAGGGCGATGCCCGCTCCCCCGAGCACGGCGCGCGGCACGCCCTCGACGATGGCGGCGACCTTGGGTACCAGGCCCAGGGCGATGAGGATGAGGCCGGACATGGCGGTGACCCACCGTGACTTCACCTGGGTCAGGCTCACCAGGCCGACGTTCTGCGCGAACGCGGTGTAGGGGAAGGTGTTGAAGAGGCCGCCGAGCACGGTGGACAGTCCGTCGGCGCGCAGACCGTCACCGAGCTGGCGCCTGCCGACGGGCTTGTCGACGATCTCGCCCACCGCGAGCATGTCGCCCGTCGTCTCGGTCATGATGACCAGCCCCACGACGAGCATCGAGATGACGGCGGCGATCGGGAAGGTGGGGAACCCGAAGTGCAGGGGCGTGATGACCGCGAACCATCCGGCCTCGCCCACGCCGGACCAGTCGACCATGTCGAAGGGGATCGCGACGATCGTGCCGACGACCAGGCCGAGCAGCACCGAGACACGGGCTACGGACGGCGGCGCGAACTTCTCGAGCAGGATGATGAAGATGAGCGTCCCCGCGGCGAACGCGAGGTCGCGCGGCTGCGCCGAGGGCTCGTTGTTGGTGATCCAGCCGGCCGCGACCCCCATGAGCGAGAGCCCGATGATCATGATGACCGTACCCGTGACGAGCGGCGGGAAGAAGCGCAGGATCGAGCTGAACACCGGTGCCAGCGCGATCATGAAGAGGCCGCACGCGATCGTGGCGCCGAAGATGGCGGTGATGTCGTACTGGTTGCCGATGGCGATCATGGGGCCGACGGCGGCGAACGTCACGCCCTGCATCAGAGGCAGGCGCACGCCGAAGCGCCAGAACCCGATGGACTGGATCAGGGTGGCGACGCCGGCCACGAACAGGTCGGCGCTGATGAGGAAGGCGATGTCGGCGGAGGAGTAGCCCAGCGCGCCGCCGACGATGAGCGGGACTGCGATGGCGCCGGCGTACATCGCCAGCACGTGCTGCAGCCCCAGGGGGAAGAGCTTGTCGAGCCGTGGGATCTCGTCGACCGGGTGCTTTGCCGACGCCGTGACGGTGCGGGACACGTGACCTCCTGTTGAGTCCGTCGTTGGACCGTTCGGCACAGGCTAGGGCACGAAAGAGCCGGACGTAACCCCTACGTGGATATTTGTTTTCGGATCCCGGAAGAATTTTCGGATGGTGAAAGTCGGTCGTGGACGACGACGGCCCGGTCGCCTCCGCAGGGGGCGACCGGGCCGAGCGTGCTGTGCGTGGGTCAGACGTTGAAGCCGATGGCGCGAAGCTGCTCGCGGCCGATGGGCGTGATCTTCTCCGGGCCCCACGGCGGCATCCAGACCCAGTTGATGCGCTGTCCGGCGACGAGGCCCTCGAGCGCCTGGGCGGCCTGGTCCTCGATGACGTCGGTCAGCGGGCAGGCGGCCGAGGTCAGCGTCATGTCGATGACGGCCTGGTTGTTCTGGTCCACCGTGATGCCGTAGACCAGACCGAGGTCGACGACGTTGATCCCGAGCTCGGGGTCGATGACGTCGCGCATGGCCTCCTCGACGTCGGCCGCCGTGGTCGGCGAGGGGTTGGTCGCGGTGGCCGGGTTGGTGGTCTCGCTCATGAATCCTCCTTCTGGGACGGCTCTGCCGTCAGGGCGTGGGCGAGGGCGTCGCGCAGGGCCATCCAGCCGAGCAGGGCGCACTTGATGCGGGCAGGGTAGCGGGCGACGCCGACGAACGCGGCGGCGTCCTCCAGTGACTCCTGCTTGGGGGCGTCGAGGTCGTGGCCCCGGTTGTGCATGAGCTCGCGGAACGTCTCGTTGAGCCGGTCCACGGCCTGGATGTCCTGGCCGGTGACCAGGTCGTTGAGCACCGACAGCGACGCCTGGGAGATCGAGCACCCCTGGCCCACCCAGCCGATCGCGGCGATCCGGGGCGGGCCGTCGGCGTGGTCGAGGCGGACGCGGAGCCGCACCTCGTCCCCGCACGTGGGGTTGACCTGGAAGGACTCCCCGTCGAAGGGGTCGATCTCCCCCGCGCCGTGCCGCTCGCGCGAGTGGTCCAGGATGACCTGCTGGTACAGCTGCTCCATCGCGTCAGCCATGGTCCACCCCGAAGAAGTGGCGCACGCGGCCGAGCTGGTCGACGAACGCCTCGATCTCCTCCGCCGTCGTGTACACGCCCGCCGAGGCGCGTGCGGAGGCGTTGACGCCGAGGTGACGGTGGACGGGCTGCGCGCAGTGGTGGCCGACGCGCACGGCGATGCCGGCGTCGTCCAGCACCTGGCCGACGTCGTGCGGGTGCACCCCGTCGACCTCGAAGGCGACGACGGCGAGGCGGTCCGCCGGGTCGGTGGGCCCGAGCACGCGCACCCCGGGCACCGAGGCGACGCCGTCGAGCAGCAGCCGGGTCAGCTCGGCCTCGTGGGCGGCCAGGGCGTCCATCCCCAGCTCGGCGAGGTAGCCGACGGCGGCGTGCAGCCCGACGGTCTGGGCGACCATCTGCGTGCCGGCCTCGAACCGGGCCGGCGGGTCGGCGTAGGTGGTCGCCGTCATGGTGACCACCTGCACCATGGAGCCGCCCGTGAGGAACGGTGGCATCTCGGCGAGCAGCTCGCGCCGCCCGTAGAGGACGCCGACGCCGGTGGGGCCGAGCATCTTGTGGCCGGAGAACACCGCGAAGTCGACGTCGAGCGCCTTGAGGTCCACCGGCAGGTGCGGCACGGACTGGCAGGCGTCCAGCACGACCAGCGCACCGGCGCGGCGCGCCAGCGCGACGACGTCCGCCACGGGGCTGACCGCGCCGGTGACGTTGGACGCGTGGGTCAGGGACACGACCTTCGTCCGCTCCGTGATGACGCCGAAGCTCTCCGGGTCCAGGCGCCCGTCCTCCGTCAGCGAGATCCAGCGCAACGTGGCGCCGGTGCGCGCCCACAGCTCCTGCCACGGCACCAGGTTGGCGTGGTGCTCGGCCTCGGTGACGACGATCTCGTCGCCGGGGCCGACGCCGAACAGCCCCCGCGCCCGGTCCCCGCCGCGCCCGAGCGAGGCGTTGGACATCGCGTACGCGACGAGGTTGATGCCCTCGGTCGCGTTCTTGGTCCAGACGATCTCGTCGATGCTCACGCCCACGAAGGCGGCGACGGCGGCACGGGCAGCCTCGTAGGCCTCGGTCGCCTCCTCCGCCAGCTGGTGGGCGCCGCGGTGCACGGCGGCGTTGCGCCGCTCGTAGAAGTCCTGCTCGGCGTCGAGGACGCACTGCGGCTTCTGGGAGGTGGCGGCGGAGTCGAGGTAGACCAGCGGCCGGCCGTCGCGCACGGTCCGCCCCAGCAGGGGAAAGTCCGCGCGCACGGCCGCCAGCTCCTCCGCGCTCAGCGAGCGGGAGGGGCTGACGGCCGGCACGGCAAGCTGGCCGGCCACCGGGCTTCCGGCAGCGTTCATGCGGGTGCCTCTCAGACCGTGGTGGTCAGGTACTTGTCGTAGCCCTCGTTCTCGAGCTGGTCCGCGAGCTCGGGGCCACCCTGCTCGGCGACCTTGCCCTCGACGAAGACGTGGACGAAGTCGGGCTTGATGTAGTTGAGGATGCGCGTGTAGTGGGTGATGAGCATGACGCCGAGGCCGGTGGACTCGTGCACGCGGTTGACGCCCTCGGAGACGATGCGCAGGGCGTCGACGTCGAGGCCGGAGTCGGTCTCGTCGAGCACCGCGAACTTCGGCTGCAGGAGCTCCATCTGGAGGATCTCGTGCCGCTTCTTCTCGCCGCCGGAGAAGCCGTGGTTGACGTCGCGCTGGGCGAAGTCGGTGTCCATGCGCAGCTTGGTCATGGCGTCCTTGACGTCACCGACCCACTGGCGCAGGGCGGGGGCCTCGCCGGTGATGGCGGTCTTGGCCGTGCGCAGGAAGTTCGACACGGTCACGCCGGGGACCTCGACCGGGTACTGCATGGCGAGGAAGACGCCGGCGCGGGCGCGCTCGTCGACGCTCATCTCCAGGACGTTCTCGCCGTCGAGGAGCACCTCGCCGTCGGTGACGGTGTACTTGGGGTGCCCGGCGATGGAGTACGCCAGCGTCGACTTGCCGGAGCCGTTCGGGCCCATGATGGCGTGGATCTCGCCGGAGCGGATGGTCAGGTCGACGCCGCGCAGGATCTGCTTCGGGCCGTCGTTGGTCTCGACCGAGACGTGGAGGTTCTTGATCTCAAGGGTGGACATCTGTGGGTTTCTTCTCTTCCTGGGGTCTGGGGGCGGGGGCGGCGGTCAGCCGACGACGTCGGCGGTGGCGTCGACGTCGATCAGGACGCGCTCGCCGTCCACCGTCACGAGGTAGACGGGTACGGGCTGGGTGGCGGGCAGGCTGAGCGGTCGGCCGGTGCGCAGGTCGAAGGTCGACCCGTGCAGCCAGCACTCGATGGTCGAGCCCTCGACCTCGCCGTCGGAGAGGTTCACCTGCCCGTGCGAGCAGATGTCCGACAGGGCGTGGAACTCCCCCGCCTCGTCGCGCACCAGCGCGACGGGCAGCGGCGAGCCGTCCGGACCGTCCAGCTCGAGGCGCATGGCCTCCCCGGGCTCGAGGTCCGTGACGTCGGCGACGTGCTCGGCGGTCATCAGCGAGCGGCCTCCATGGTGCGGTCCAGCTCGGCCTCGATGGCCGCCATGAGCCGCTCCTGGACCAGCGGGACGCCGATCTGGTTGATGAGCTCGGCGAAGAAGCCGCGGACCACCAGGCGGCGGGCGTCGGCCTCCGGGATGCCGCGCGAGCGCAGGTAGAACAGCTGCTCGTCGTCGAACCGGCCGGTGGCCGAGGCGTGCCCGGCCCCCTCGATCTCGCCGGTCTCGATCTCCAGGTTCGGCACGGAGTCCGCCCGGGCGCCCTCGGTGAGCACGAGGTTGCGGTTGAGCTCGTAGGTGTCGGTGCCCTCGGCCTCCTTGCGGATCAGCACGTCGCCGACCCAGACCGAGTGCGCGCCCTCGCCCTGCAGCGCGCCCTTGTAGGTGGCGCGGGACTTGCACTTCTCGACCGCGTGGTCCACGAAGAGGCGGTGCTCCTGGTGCTGGCCGGCGTCGGTGAAGTACAGGCCGAGCAGCTCGACGTCCCCGCCAGGCGCGGTGAAGGCCGCGTCGGGGGTGATGCGCACGACGTCGCCGCCGAAGGTGACCACGATGTGCTTGAGGCGCGCGTCGCGGCCCACCTTGGCCCGGTGGGAGGACAGGTGCACGGCACCGTCCGCCCAGTCCTGGACCGAGACCACGGTGAGGCTGGCGCCGTCGCGCACGTCGATCTCGACGGTCTGCGAGAGCTGCGCGGCGCCCCGGTGGTCGAGGACCACGAGGGACTCGCTGAACTGCTCGGCGACGAGGAGGATGTGCTGCGCCGAAGGCTCCTCCGCGGCGGCCGCGTCCCCGTTGACCGAGATCATCGTGTGACGGACGTCGACGTGGTTCTTCGGCGCGGTGACGACGAGGGCCTCGCCGAACGACTCCCAGGCAGCGGCCGCCGCGCGGTCGCCGGGCGCCCCGACCTTGCCGAGCCGCTCGTCGTCGCGGCCCACCCGCTCGACGCGCACGTCGTCGTCGGCCTCGACGGTCACGACCGGGCCGGTCCCGTGGAGCTCGCCGGCGAAGATCTTCTGCAGGCGGTCGACCGGGGAGAAGCGCCAGTCCTCCTCGCGCCCGGTGGGCACGGGGAAGTCGGCCAGCACGAAGGACGTCGCACGGTCGGCGCGCGAGGCCTCGGGGGCGGTGCCTCCGCCGTGGCTGTCGCCGTGGGTGTGGGCGGCGTCCGCGGTGGCGCGGGAGTGGTCGGTGGACAGGTTCTGTGTGGTGGCGGCGGTCATCAGCCGACGGCCCCTTCCATCTGCAGCTCGATCAGGCGGTTGAGCTCGAGGGCGTACTCCATCGGCAGCTCACGGGCGATGGGCTCGACGAAGCCACGGACGATCATCGCCATGGCCTCCGTCTCCGCCATGCCCCGGGACATGAGGTAGAACAGCTGGTCCTCGCTCACCTTGGAGACGGTGGCCTCGTGGCCCATCTCGACGTCGTCGACGCGGACGTCGACGTACGGGTAGGTGTCGGAGCGGGAGATCTGGTCCACGAGCAGCGCGTCGCACAGCACGTTGGACTTGGAGTGCGTGGCGCCCTCGAGGACCTGCACGAGGCCGCGGTAGGAGGCGCGGCCGCCGCCGCGGGCGACGGACTTGGACACGATCGAGGAGGACGTGTTCGGCGCGAGGTGGACCATCTTCGAGCCGGTGTCCTGGTGCTGGCCCTCGCCGGCGAAGGCGATGGACAGCGTCTCCCCGCGGGCGTGCTCACCCATGAGGTAGACGGCCGGGTACTTCATGGTCACCTTGGAGCCGATGTTGCCGTCGATCCACTCCATCGTGCCGCCGGCCTCGACCGTGGCGCGCTTGGTGACGAGGTTGTACACGTTGTTCGACCAGTTCTGGATCGTCGTGTACCGGACGCGGGCGTCCTTCTTCACGATGATCTCCACGACCGCCGAGTGCAGCGAGTCGGACTGGTAGATCGGGGCGGTGCAGCCCTCGACGTAGTGCACGTAGGAGCCCTCGTCGGCGATGATCAGCGTCCGCTCGAACTGACCCATGTTCTCGGTGTTGATCCGGAAGTAGGCCTGCAGCGGGATCTCCACGTGGACGCCCTTGGGGACGTACACGAACGAGCCGCCGGACCACACGGCGGTGTTGAGCGAGGCGAACTTGTTGTCACCGGCCGGGATGACGGAGCCGAAGTACTCCTCGAAGATCTCCGGGTGCTCCTTCAGACCCGTGTCGGTGTCGAGGAAGATGACGCCCTGCGCCTCGAGGTCCTCGCGGATCTGGTGGTAGACCACCTCGGACTCGTACTGGGCGGCGACGCCCGCGACGAGGCGCTGCTTCTCGGCCTCCGGGATGCCCAGGCGGTCGTAGGTGTTCTTGATGTCCTCGGGCAGGTCCTCCCAGCTGGTGGCCTGCTTCTCCGTGGACCGCACGAAGTACTTGATGTTGTCGAAGTCGATGTCCGACAGGTCCGCGCCCCAGCTGGGCATGGGCTTCTTGTCGAAGAGGTTCAGGCCCTTGAGCCGACGCTTGAGCATCCACTCGGGCTCGTTCTTCAGGGCCGAGATGTTGCGCACCACGTCGGCGTCGACACCACGACGGGCGTTGGCGCCGGCGTCGTCGGCGTCGTGCCAGCCGTAGTTGTAGTTGCCGATCGAGGCGATCGTCTCGTCCTGGGTCATCGGCGCGTCGGGCGCCTTGACCTCCTGCTGGGTGGGACTTGTCATCAGTTTCCTTCCGTGACGCCGCCGGCCGGCGACGTGGTGGTCTGGGAAGAGTCGGACGGGGTGAGGGGGCCGGTGCCGGCGGCGTGCGAGCCGCTGCGCACGGGGATCCGGGCGGGGGCGACGGCGAGCGGGACGTGCGTGGTGCAGACGTGGCCGCCGGCCGCGAGGGTCGCGAGCCGCTGGACGTGGACGCCGAGCAGCCGGGAGAACGCCTGCGTCTCGGCCTCGCACAGCTGGGGGAAGCCCTCCGCCACGTCCTGGACGGGGCAGTGCCCCTGGCACAGCTGCAGCGCCAGGCCCTGGGCACCCACGGTCCGGGTGGTCGCCGCGTAGCCGTCGGCGGTGAGCGCGCCGGCGAGGGCGTGGACGCGGTCCGGGAGGGACCTGCCCGCCTGCTCGACCAGCGGGCGGTACCGGCGCTCGAGCTCGGTCACGCGGGCCTCGGCGAAGGCGTCGAGGGCGTCCGGGCCGGCCACCTGCACGAGGAAGTCCAGGGCGTGCGTGGCCAGGTCCGAGTAGGCGTCGCTGAGCACGGCGCGGCCGGCGTCGGTGGCCACGTAGTGCCGCGCGGGGCGTCCCCGACGGCGCACGCCGGGCCCGCTCGGCTCGTGCACGACGATCTGGCCGGCGTCCTCGAGGTGGCCGATGTGGCGGCGGACGGCGGCCGGGGTGAGCTCGAGGACGTGCGCCAGGGTCGCGGCGGACACCGGGCCCTGCTCGACGACGAGCTCGAGGACCCGCTCGCGCGTGGAGGCCTCGGTCTCCGGGACGTGGCGCTCGGCCGTGCTCATGGCGTGGTCCTCCCCTCGTTCCCCTGGTCGTGCTGCGCGGCCCGCCGACCGGCGGTCCACCGGGGCGTACACACCCCTGACACTTTAGGTAACAGTCTCCTTCCTTAAATCGTTCCCCGCAAGGAAGGTCAACCTCACCCGCGCTGTGAGGCTCCGCACCCGGCCGTCCGGCGCGGCGTCCGACCGCCGGGCGCCGCCTACGCTTGGCCGCGTGCCACTCCCGCTCGACGCTCCCACGGGCGCACGCCCGGACGCCCCGACCGCCCCCGCGCTGCGCGTGACCGGGCTGCGCAAGACCTACGGCTCCCGCGAGGTGGTGCGGGGCCTGACCTTCACCGCGGGACGCGGCGAGCTCACGGCCGTCCTGGGGCCCAACGGGGCGGGGAAGACGACGACCGTGGAGTGCTGCGAGGGACTGCGCCGTCCCGACGGCGGCTCCATCGAGGTCCTCGGGCTCGACCGCGCGTCCCGCGCCTCCGACGCGGCGCTGCGCGCGCGGGTCGGCGTCATGCTGCAGGACGGCGGCCTGCCGCTGGCGCCGCGGGCCCGGGCCGTGCTGGCGCACGTCGCCCGCCTCCACGACCACCCGCTCGACCCCGACCGGCTCCTCACGCGGCTCGGCCTGACCGACGTCGCCGCGACGCCCGTCCGGCGGCTCTCCGGCGGACAGCGCCAGCGCCTGGCCCTCGCCGTCGCGCTGGTGGGCCGCCCCGAGCTGGTCTTCCTCGACGAGCCCTCGGCGGGCCTGGACCCCCAGTCGCGCCTGGCGGTGTGGGACCTGCTGCGCGAGCTCCGCGACGGCGGCACCTCGCTCGTGCTGACGACGCACCTGATGACCGAGGCCGAGGAGCTCGCCGACCACGTCGTCATCATCGACGCCGGACAGGTGGTCGCCGCGGGCACCCCGGCCGAGCTCACCGGCCCGCCCGAGGTGCGGGTCGCTCCCCCGCCCGGCACCCCGCCGGGCGTCGTCGCCGACGTCCTGACGTCCGCCCTGTCCGGCGACGACCACCTGAGCGTGCGGTCCGGCGAGAGCTGGGTCGTGGTCTCAGCCGCCCGCATGGACGCGGCGGGCCCGGCCGGCCCGGGCGACGCCGGCGCTGCGGCACGTGGCGCCGTCGACGCCGGCACGCTGGCGCGCGTCGCCACCGCCCTCGCCGCCGCCGGGCTCGCGGACGCCGGTGTGGCCCCGCACCGGCGCACCCTGGAGGACACGTTCCTGGACCTGACCGGCCGCGAGCTGCGCGGCGAGGAGGAGCAGCGATGACCACCCCCGCGACCACCAGCGGCCCCGGCGCCGCCGCACCCGGCGGCCCGGCCTCCGGCGCCTCCACCTCCGGCGGCGCCGCGCGCCGGGTGCTGGCCCAGACGCGGTTCGAGACCGCCGCGATCCTGCGCAACGGCGAGCAGCTGCTGCTCACGTTCGTGCTGCCGGTCATCGCCCTCGTGGTCCTCGTGCGCACCGACGTCGTCCCGCTGCCCGGCGGGGAGCGCACGACCCCCGCGCTCGCCGGGGTGCTGGCTCTCGCCGTCGCCTCCACCTTCACCTCGCAGGCCATCGCCGTCGCGTTCGACCGGCGCTGGGGCGTGCTGCGGATGCTCGCCACCACCCCGCTCGGCCGCGGCGGGCTGCTCGCCGGTCGGCTAGGAGCGGTGCTGTGCGTGGTGGTGGTCCAGACTGCGGTCCTGGCGGCCGTCGCCGCGCTGCTGGGCTGGCGGGCGCAGGGCCTGGGCGTCGGGTCGTTCCTCGGTGCGGCGGCCCTGATGCTGCTCGGCACGGCCGCGTTCGTGGGCCTCGCGATGATCGTCGGCGGGACCCTCCGGCCGGAGGCGGTGCTCGCCGTCGCCAACCTGCTGTGGGTGCTCATGGCCGCCGGGGGCGGCCTGCTCGTGCCGGTGGACTCGCTGCCCGGCCCCCTCGCCGCCGTGGTGCGGCTGCTCCCGTCGGGCGCCCTCGGCGAGGGGCTGCGCACCCTGGCGACGGCCGGCACGTTCGACGTCGGGGCCGCCGTCGTGCTGGCGCTGTGGGCGGCCGTGGCCGCCTGGGTGGCCATCCGCACCTTCCGCTGGGAGTGAGCGCCGGGTGGCGCGGACCACGCCGCCGCGCCCCGTACGCCCGCGGGTGCCCACGTACCCTGGTGCGGTGAGCACCGCGACCGATCCCACCCGCCGCACCGGGCGGCCCGCCGACCCGACCGCACCGGTCGACCGGTCCACGGTCGACCGGTCCAGGGTCGACCGCCTCACCTGGGTGCTGGCGGTCGCGAACCTGGTCGCGCAGATCGGCATCATCGTCACCGGCGGCGCCGTGCGCCTGACCGGGTCCGGGCTCGGCTGCTCGCAGTGGCCGATGTGCGAGCCCGGCTCCTTCACCCCCGTCTTCCACGAGGCGACGTCGATCCACCCGTACATCGAGTTCGGCAACCGCACCCTGACCGGCGTGCTGAGCGTCATCGCCGTCGCGCTGCTCTGGGCGGTCTACCGCCGGGAGCCGACGGCGTCGCGGCCGGCCTCGCTGCGCCGCCTCGCGTGGCTGCCGCTGGCGGGTATCGCCCTGCAGGCCGTCATCGGCGGCATCACCGTCTGGTACGACCTGCACCCGGCGATCGTCGGCTCGCACATGCTCATCTCGCTGGCCCTGGTGGCGATCTCGGCCTACCTGCTGGTGCGGCTGCGGTCGGCGGACTGCCCCGCGGCGGCGGTGACGCCGTCGTCCTGGCGGCCGCTCCCCTGGGTGCTCGCGGCGGCCGCCGCGGCCGTCGTGGTCCTCGGCACCGTGGTGACCGGGACCGGCCCGCACTCCGGCGACGAGGACGAGGCCTTCCGCTACGCCCTCGACCCGCTGCTGGTAACGCGCGCCCACTCCGCGTCGGTGTGGCTGTTCGTCGGGGTCATCGCCGTCGGCGCCGTGCTGCTGGTGCGCCGCCGCGACGACGTCGCCCTCGCGCCCGCCCGCCGGGCCTGGCGGGGACTGCTCGCCGTGACCGTCCTCGAGGCCGTGATCGGCTACACCCAGTACTTCAACGGCCTCCCCGAGCTGCTCGTGGGGCTGCACATGCTCGGCGCCGCCCTCGTGGTCGTGGCCGCCACGTTCGCGTGCAGCGCGCTGTACTCCAGGCGCGAGGTCGCCACCTCAGAGCTCGGCACCTCAGCACTCGGCCCCTCAGAGCTCGGCACCGGCGAGCCGCCCGCGACCGCTCCTTCCGTGGGCTGACTCCTCCGAGCTCACCGTCGGCACCACGTTGCCGATGTGGGCGCACGAGATTGCCGTTCTGGCCGCGAATCACGACCAGATCTGCAACTTCGTCCCGCTCCGGCGTCGGTGCGGGCACGTCGCCAAGCAGGCGCTCAGCGCATCCAGGGCGCGTCGGCGGGCCGGAGGGCGGCCCAGCCCTGGGCGCGAGCGCTGGCCGTGGCGAGGATCCCGACGACGGCGCTCGGGTTGTGCACCCGGCCCGAGTGGACCGCCGCGACGGCGTCGTCGAGGGACACCCACCGCGTGGGCATGTCCCGCTCCTCGTCCTCCCGAGCGTGCCGGTCGTCCTCGTGGACCTCGGTGAGGTCGCGGGCGAGGTACACGCGCAGCGACTCGTCCGAGCCGCCCGGGGAGGTGAAGTAGTCCACCAGGACGTCCCACCGCTCGGCGCGCAGGTCCGCCTCCTCGTGGAGCTCCCGCGCGGCGGCGACGACGTAGTCCTCGCCGTCGACGTCGAGCAGCCCGGCCGGGATCTCCCACAGCAGCGCGCGCACCGGGTGCCGGTACTGCTGGATGAGCAGGACCTCCTCGGCGCCGGGCTCGCCGCGCAGCGCGACGATCGCGACGGCGCCGGGGTGGTCGAGGTACTCGCGCACCACCGGGTCGCCGTCGTCCGGGTCGAGCCGGACCTCGTCGGCGACCAGGTCGAAGACCTTGCCCTCGTGCAGCCGGGTGCGCCCGACGACCTCCCGCCCCTCGTCCTTGACGTCCGCGAGGTGGTCCTCGCCGTCGGGACGGCTCACGCCTCGTCCCGCTCGGCGGCGACGGCGAGGGCGGCCTCGTGCTCCTGGCCGACCCGCTCGTGCTCCTGGCCGATCACCTCGGGCTCGTCGACCTCGAGCAGGCGGCCGGCGCGCTGGCGCTCCAGGGCCGCGCCGACCAGCCCGGCGAAGAGCGGGTGGGCGCGCGTCGGGCGGGACTTGAACTCCGGGTGGGCCTGGGTGGCGATGTAGTACGGGTGCAGCGAGCGGTCCAGCTCCACGAACTCCACGAGGGAGGAGTCGGGCGAACGGCCGGAGATCTTCAGGCCCACGCCGTCGAGGGCGTCGCGGTAGGTGTTGTTGACCTCGTAGCGGTGCCGGTGCCGCTCGGTGACCCGCTCGGAGCCGTAGACCTCCGCCGCCAGCGAGCCGGGCTCGAGGACGGCCTCGTAGCGGCCCAGGCGCATGGTGCCGCCCAGGTCGCCCTCGCCGCCGACGATGGCCAGCTGCTCCTCCATCGTCGCGACGACCGGGTCCGGGGTGCCCGGGTCGAACTCGGTCGAGCTGGCCTCGGGCAGGCCCAGCAGGTTGCGGGCCGCCTCGATGACCATGCACTGCAGGCCGAGGCAGATGCCGAGCGTGGGGATCTGGTTCTCGCGGGCGTGGCGCAGCGCCCCGAGCTTGCCCTCGATGCCGCGCACGCCGAACCCGCCGGGCACGAGGACGCCGTCGACGCCCTCGAGCGCCTTGCGGGCGCCCTCCGGGGTGTCGCACGTGTCGGAGGCGACCCAGCGCAGGTTCACCCGCGCCCGGTGGTGGAAGCCACCGGCGCGCAGGGCCTCGGTGACGGAGAGGTAGGCGTCGGGCAGGTCGATGTACTTGCCGACCAGGGCGATCTCGACCTCGTCCTTGGGGTGGCGCACCCGCTCGAGGAGCAGGTCCCACACGGACCAGTCGACGTCGCGGAAGCTCATGCCCAGGCGGCGCACCACGTAGGCGTCCAGGCCCTCGCGGTGCAGCACGGCGGGGATCTCGTAGATGCTCGGCGCGTCCGGGCAGGTGACGACGGCCTCGCGGTCGACGTCGCACATCGCCGCGATCTTCGTCTTGACGCCCTCGGGCAGGTCCCGGTCCGAGCGGCAGACGACGGCGTCGGGCTGGATGCCGATCGAGCGCAGCTCGGCCACGGAGTGCTGGGTCGGCTTGGTCTTCAGCTCGCCGGACGCGGCGAGGTAGGGCACCAGCGAGACGTGGAGGAAGAAGACGTTGTCGCGGCCGATGTCCTGACGCACCTGGCGGGCGGCCTCGAGGAACGGCAGGGACTCGATGTCGCCGACCGTGCCGCCGATCTCGGTGATGATGACGTCCGGGGGCTCCTCGCCGTCGGCCGGCTCGGCCTGGGCGCGCATGCGGGCCTTGATCTCGTCGGTGATGTGCGGGATCACCTGCACGGTGTCGCCGAGGTACTCCCCGCGCCGCTCCTTGGCGATGACGGTGGAGTACACCTGGCCGGTGGTGGCGTTGGCCTTGCCGGAGAGCTCGACGTCGAGGAAGCGCTCGTAGTGGCCGATGTCCAGGTCGGTCTCGGTGCCGTCGTCGGTGACGAACACCTCGCCGTGCTGGAACGGGTTCATCGTCCCGGGGTCGACGTTGATGTACGGGTCGAGCTTCTGCATCACCACCCGCAGCCCTCGGGCGCGGAGCAGGTGACCGAGGCTGGAGGCCGTCAGTCCCTTCCCCAGCGAGCTGGCGACCCCACCCGTCACGAAGATCTGGCGGGGGATGCTGGCCTGGTTCCCGGGGAGCCGGGTGGAATGGTTGACCACGGACTTCAACGCTAGCATCCGGCCCGGCGACACGCCCGCCTCCGCCGCGCGCCGCGGTGTGGACTCGCCCACTCGGGAGGGCGGCGGCTACGCCCGGTACACCTGCCGCAGCTGCGCGAGGACGTCGGCGGGGCCCGGCAGCTGCTCCGCCCGGGCAGTCGCCCGCTCCCTCAGCTCCTGCTGCCGCGCCGGGTCCGCGAGCACGGCGCGCACCGCGTCCGCCAGCGCCGCCGCGTCGCCGCCGGGGACGAGGACCGCGGCGTCCCCGGTCACCTCGCGAGTGCCGCCGACGTCCGTGGCCACGACCGCGGCCCCGCCGCGCAGCGCCTCCTGGACGGCGATCGGCTGCCCCTCCCAGGTGGCCGTGGACACGACGACGTCCGCGGCACCGAGCAGGTCGGGGACGTCGTCGCGCCGCCCGACGAGCAGGACGGGAAGGTCCTCGGCCCGGACGCGCTTCGCCAGCTCCGCGCGCAGCGGCCCGTCCCCCGCGACCACCCACCGCCAGCCCGGCGAGGCCGCGGCGTGACGGCCCGGCCGGCCGCTCTCCCCCGGGCCGTCCACCAGGGCGGCGGCGTCGAGCAGCAGGTCCAGGCCCTTCTGCGGGGCCAGGCGGGCGACCGTCAGGACGAGCTGCTCGCCGTCCGCCAGGCCGAGCGACGTGCGCACCTCCGACGGGTCGGCGCCGGTGGGGCGGCGCACGGGCGCGGGCACGAGCGCCCGGTCCACCGTGCGGGCGCCCCGCCGGCGCATGCGCACGACGATGTCGCCGCTGACCCCGAGCACGACGTCCGCGCCGCGGGCGACGATGCGTTCGAGCACCGCCGCGACCGCCTTCACGCGTGGCCCGCCGACCGGGAGGTTGTGCAGGGTGACCACCAGCCTCGGGCGGCGGCGGAGGGTGGCGAGGGCCATGACGGTCAGGGCGCCGGCGCGGAGCCCGTGGGCGTGGACGACGTCGGCGCCGGAGGCGAGGTCCCGCAGGCGGGCGACGGCGACCGCGTCCCGCGGGCGGGGACGGTCCGCGATGTCGACGACGGCGGTGCGCACCCGGTCCGCGCCGCGGAACGGCTCTCCGGCGAGCGGCTCGACGACGTCGGCCGGGCCGGCGAGCACCACGGTGTCCGGACTCTCGCCCGGGTCCGGGAGGGCGCCCAGCGGCCGCTCCCCCGCCGCGAGCAGGGCGCTGATCTCGCGGGCGTGCCGGCCCACCCCGCCGGCGCTCGACCCGGTCACCTGCAGCACCCGCATGCTCGTCCTCTTCTCCTCGCTCGGCCTCCCAGTATCGCCCAGCGCCCCGCGCGCACCGGGAGGTCGCGGCGTCGAGGCCCGGCGGATCGCCTCAGGAGGGCCGGGCCCAGCGCCCCACCCGCAGCGCGCCGCGGTCGAGGGCCACGATCGCGCCGGCGGGCACCGCCGCGGCGACGACGGCACCGGCCACGGCGGCGAGCACCGCACCGACCAGGCCCTCACCGGCCGCGCCGAGCACCGCGTCGACGACCAGACGGCCCGCCACGGCACCGGCCGCGGCCCCTCCGGCGCCCACGAGCAGTGTCCGGCCGAGCCCGGCGAGCACCCCGGGGCCGGCGGCCCGGCGCAGCGCCGCCAGCAGCAGGGCACCCGCCACCGTCATCCCCAGGCTCGACCCCGAGGCCAGCGCGACGAGGGTGGCGGGACCGTCGTCGCCGCCGGGGGCGAGCGCGCGCACCAGCGCCCAGGACGCGAGGGAGACGACGACCCACCCGGTGGCTGTCGCCACGACGGCGGCGCGGCCGCGGTCCAGCGCGTACAGCGCGCGGGAGACGTGGAAGATCAGGGCGTACCCGAGCAGGCCCGGCGCGAACCACGTGATCGCCGCCGTCATGCCGGCCATGTCGTCCCGCAGCGAGAACACCGCCGTCGCCGCCGGCGCCACGGCCACCAGCAGGGCGAGGCCCGTGAGCGAGGCGGCCACCACGAGCCGTGTGGACCCGCCGGCCAGCGTGGCGAAGCCCTCGCGGTCCCCCGTGCCCGCACGCTCGGAGAGGCGGGGGAAGACCGCGGTGGACAGGGGCACCGCCAGCACCGCGTAGGGCAGGAAGTAGACCGCCTGGGCGTACCCGTACACGTTGATCGTGCCCGTCTCGCCGTGGGTGTTCGCCAGGTAGAGCACCACGAGCACGCTGACCTGCTGGGCGAGGAGCGCGCCGAGCCCCGCCGCGGCCAGGTGGCGGGCGCGCCGCCCCACGCCGGGCGGGAACCGCAGCGCCGGCCGGAACCGCACGCCGGTGCGCAGGACGGGGACGAGCTGGCACAGGCTCATCGCCGCCACCCCGGCGGTGGTGCCCCAGGCGAGCCAGGCGACGGCGGAGCCGGGCAGGGCGGCGGGGTCGTCCTGGCGGCCGGCCGAGAGCGCCCCGAAGACGACGTAGGTGGTGATCACGACCACCGAGGACAGCAGGGGGGCGAACGCGGGCCAGAAGAACCGTTTCTGGGCCTGCAGCACCCCCGACAGGACGACCCCGATCCCGTACAGGGGGATCTGGATCGCGAAGATTCGCAGGAAGGTGACGGTGAGGTCCTCGGTCCCCGCTCCGGCGCCGTCCCCCAGGAGCAGGCCGGCGACCGGCCGGGCCAGGAGGGCGACGACCACGGCCAGCGGCACGAGTGCGGTCAGCGTCCAGCCGAGCAGCGCGGAGGCGGTGCGATCGACCTCCGCGCGCAGGTGCTTCACGAGCGGGACGGCCAGCAGCGGCACGACGGCGCCGGCCAGCGCCCCGCCGGCGGCGACCTCGAACAGCACGTTGGGGATGCGGTTCGCGGTCTCGTAGGCCTGCGCCGTGGCGGAGGAGCCGAGCGTCCAGGACTGCACCAGCCACCGGACGAAGCCGACCGCCCGGGAGAGCAGCGTCAGGACGGTGATCAGCCCGGCGGCGCCGAGGACACCGCCGGCCAGCCTGCGGGAGGTCATCGCGTCAGCGGGCCCGGCGGCCCAGCGCGTCGAGGCGGCGCAGCGGGGCGGTGCTCTCGATCACGCTGGAGAAGCTGACCCGCTCGCTGAGCAGCGTCAGCGCGACGGCGACGGCGAGCGCGCCACCGCGCACCGTGCGGGACGGGTGGGCGGCGAGGGCGACGCCGACCAGCCCGCCCAGCGCGTTCGCGCCGGTGTCGCCGAGCATGGTGGTCTCGTGCAGGTCGTCCGCCATCGCGGCGCCGGCGACGCCCAGGGCGCCGGCGGCCAGCGCGCCGCGGGGCGTGCCGGGCGCGGCCACCGCAAGCGGCGCCGACAGGAGCGCCGCGACCTTGAGGGTGCGGCCGGGGCGCAGGTCGAAGAGGTTGTGAAGGTTGGCGGTCGCGGCGACCAGGGCGGCGCCGCCGAGCGTCTCCGCGGCGCGGACGGCCGGGGTGCCGCGTCGGGGCGTGACCAGCACGGACGCGGCCAGCGCGCCCGCACCGATCCCCGCGATCTTCAGGGCGCCCGTGGTCACGCGGCCGCGGGCGAGCGCGCCGAGGTGGCCGCGCAGGCCCTTGGCCGGCTCCGCGGTGTCCTCCCGCAGGTCGTCGACCAGCCCCATCGCGGCCCCGGCGCCGGCCGCCACGGCACCGGCGACGGCGGCGCGAGCGGCGCCCGGCGCGGTCGCCGTCGTCGCGAGGGACGCGACCGTCGTGCCCGCCGCGACGGCGGCACCGCCGAGCAGGCTGACGGTGCGGCCGGCGTAGTTGGTCCGCTCCCACCGGCCCCGGCCACCGGGCGGGCGGGCCTCCAGGGCAGCGGTCGCCACGGTCGTGGCGGCCGCGCCCAGCGCGGCCGGGAGGGCGAGGTCGACGAGCCGGCTCATGCGTCCGTCGACTCCTCGGTGGGCTGCCCCGCCGGGGCGCTCGGGGCGGGCGACGGTTCCGCGGCGGGCAGCTCCACGCGCGGCGGGACGGGCTGCTCGGCGCCGTTCTGGTAGCCGTAGGCGTCGGTGCTGCCGGCGATGGAGACGGCCAGGGCGAGCGGGGTGGAGATGTTGGCGGTGACCTCGCCGATCGAGTCGACCGTGGTGACCGTCCCGGCGGCCGCGTCGTCGCCGCGCACCGCCGCGACGAGGTCGAGGTCGCTCGCGGCGGACCCCACCGTGACGGACCCGCGGCCGGAGCCGGCGAGCCCCTCGGCGAGGTCGACGTGGGCGGCGAGGACCTGGGCGGCGGCGTCGGCGGCCTCCGGGTCGGCGTCGGCGGCGGGCGGCTCGGCGGCGCGGGGGCCCACGAGCACGGTGGCGTCGGCGGGGTCGGTCAGGTCGCCCCGGACGGCCACGAGCGGGGCGTCCGCGGAGGTGAGGAGGTCCATCAGCGTGGTGGCGTCCTCGCTGAACGCCTCGCCGTCGGCGCCGGTGAGCGCGGTGCCGAGGGCGAGCCCCATCACCGTCTCGGTGGAGGCGTCGTCCGCCGGGGCCGGGTCCAGGTAGCCAGCGAGCTGTCCCGCGAAGGTCTGCCGGAAGGACTGGGTGTCCGGGTCGGTCCAGGCCTCCGTCACGGCGACCTGGCTCACCACCTGGGCGCCCGCCTGGGTGAGCCGCTCACGCACGGCCTCCACGTCGTCGTCCTGGGTGCCCGGGACGGTGACGACGGCGACCCGCTGGTCCCTCAGCGCGTCCGCGAGGAGGACGGGGGCCGACTCCTCGAGGTAGACGTTGCGCTCGTTGACGTCCGTCTGCGCGGTCTCGAGGTCGGCGCGGAGCCGCTCGCGGTCCTCTCGCAGGTCCTGGACCTGGCCGGTGAGGGTCTCGCCGATGGTGTCGCGCAACGGCCCGGCGCCCAGCACGATGCCCACGGCCAGCGCCAGGAACACCGCGATCAGGGAGACCAGGTGGTAGCGGAAGTCGATCATGAAAGCTCTTCTCTCCAGCTGCTCAGGTCGTCGGCGCCGACGGGGCCAGCCCCACCAGCGACCGGAAGAAGTTCACGAGGTCGTCGAGCCACGCGCCGGAGAGCCCGAAGATCGTCTGCCCCACGTTCGTCGCGGCGAGGGCGACGAACAGCGCGAGCAGGCCCGCCAGGGCCAGCAGCACCAGCTGCCAGGTGGAGATCCGGGTCCGGTACAGCTGCGAGACGCCCTTGGCGTCGATGAGCTTGCTGCCCACGCGAAGCCGGGTGAGGAAGGTCGAGGCCATGCCCGAGCGGCCCTTGTCGAGGAACTCGATGAGGGTGTTGTGGGTGCCCACCGCGACGATCAGCTCGGCGCCGGAGTCGTCGGCGATCAGCATCGCCACGTCCTCGCTGGTGCCGGTGGCGGGGAAGACGACGTGCTCGACGCCGAGGTCCTCGACCCGCTTCTGCCCGGGGGCACGGCCGTTGCGGTAGGCGTGGACCACGATCTCGGCGCCCGAGCGCAGGGTCTGGTCCGAGACGGAGTCCATGTCCCCGACGATGAGGTCCGGCTTGTAGCCGGCCTCGACGATCGCGTCCGCGCCGCCGTCGACGCCGAGCAGGAGCGGGCGGTACTCGCGGATGTAGGACCTCAGCATGGCGAGGTCCTCCTTGTAGTGGTAGCCGCGGACCACCACCAGGACGTGGCGGCCCTCGAGCTTCGTGCGCAGCTTGGGGGCGCCGATGCCGTCGAGGAGGACGTCCTTCTCGCGCTGGACGTAGTCCATGGTGTTCGCCGCGAACGCCTCGAGCTGGGCCGAGAGGCCCTCGCGGGCGGCGGCCATGTTCGCCTCGATCGTGGCGGCGTCCTGCACGGTGCCCTCGGCCACCAGGGCGTCGGAGACGCGCACCTCGGCTCCCTCGACGATCACCGGCTGGCCGTCGCGCAGCGACATCACGGCGGGCCCGAGGTCGTCGACGAGCGGGATGCCGGCCTCGAGGAGGATCTCCGGGCCGAGGTTCGGGTAGCGGCCCGACGTCGAGCGGGCGGCGTTGAGCACCGCGGCCGGCCGGCACGCGACGAGGGCCTCGGCAGAGACCCGGTCGATGTCCTCGTGGTCGATGACGGCGACGTCGCCCGGCTGGAGGCGCTTGGTCAGGTTCTTCGTGCGTGCGTCGACGCGAGCCGGCCCGGTCGCCCCGGAGCCGTTGACGACGGCATCACGACGACGCCGGAAGAGAGCACTCACCGCCTCATCGTTGCACGGTCGCCCGCTCCAGAAGCTCAGCGGCATGCCGGAGGGCGGTCTCCGACTCCTCCTGCCCGGAGAGCATCCGGGCGAGCTCTCGCAGGCGATCCTCGCCCTCGACGCTGGTCACGTCGGTGGCCGTGATGGCGCCGTCGGACCCCGGTGTGTGCTTGCTCACCACGAGGTGGCGGTCGGCGAAGGCGGCGACCTGGGCGAGGTGGGTGACGACCACCACCTGGGCGCCGTGGGCCAGCCGGGCGAGGCGCCGCCCGACCTCGACGGCGGCCTTGCCGCCCACGCCGGCGTCGACCTCGTCGAAGACGAACGTGCGCGACTCCGGCTCGGCGCCCGGGGCCGCGGCGAGGGCAACCTCGATCGCGAGCATCACCCGGGAGAGCTCGCCGCCGGAGGCGCCCTGGCCGAGGGGACGCGCCGGGGCCCCCGGGTGGGCGGCGAGCAGCAGCTCGACGGTCTCCGCACCGAACGGCCCGGGAGCGTCGAGCGGGGTGAGCCGGGCGGTGAGGTGGGCCCCGGCCATGGCCAGGCCCGCCAGCTCGGCGTCGACGGCGGAGGCGAGGCGCTCCCCCACCTCCCCGCGCGAGGCGGTCAGGGCGGCGGCGGCCTGGCCGAGCTCCTCCTCCGCGGCGGCCAGCCGCTCACGCAGCCGCTCGGCAGTGTCCTCGGGGCCGTCGAGGTAGGCCAGCCGCTCCCGGGCGGTCTCGGCCCAGGCGAGGGCGCCGTCGACGTCGGGGCCGTGGACGCGGGTGAGCTCGGTGAGCGCGGCGCGGCGCTCGTGGACCCACGCGAGCCGCTCGGGGTCGGCGTCGAGGCCGGAGAGGTAGGACGCGAGCTCGGTGCCGACGTCGGAGACCAGGTAGGACGCTTCCGCGAGGCGTTCCGCCCAACCGCCCAGGGTCGGGTCGTCGTGCGCTACCTGCTCGAGGCTGCGCCGGGCGTCCTCGAGGAGCGTGGTGGCGTCGACGCCGTCCGGGGCGCCCGCGTCGTCGCCGCCGAGGAGCACCTGGTGGGCCCGTCCGGCGGCGGCGCGCAGCCCCTCGACGTTGCCGAGGCGGCCGGCCTCCTCGCGCAGGGCGTGGTCCTCGCCGGGCTGCGGGTCGAGCTGGTCGATCTGCTCGAGGCCCGCGCGGAGGAGGGCGATCTCCTGCTCGCGCACGCCCGCGGCCTCCTCCCAGGCGGCCAGCTCCTCCCGGGCGGCGACGGCGCCGGCCCAGGCCCGCCGGTACGCGGCGAGCAGGGCGGCGTGCTCCTCGCCCCCGAAGGCGTCGAGCGCGGCCCGTTGCTGGGCGGGCGCGCGCAGCCGCAGCTGCTCGGACTGTCCGTGCACGGTGACCAGCTGCTCGCCGATCTCGGCGAGCACGGCGTTGGGGACGGTGCGCCCGCCGAGGTGCGCACGGGAGCGCCCGGCGGCGAGGACCGTGCGGGCGGCGATGAGCTCGCCGTCCTCCACCGCGGCGCCGGCCTCCTCCGCGCGGGCGGCGGCGGGCCCGTCCGGGGCGACGGCGAACGCGCCCTCGACGACGGCACGCTCGGCGCCGCGGCGCACCAGCACCGGGTCCGCCTTGCCGCCGAGGAGCAGCGCGAGGCTGGTGAGCACCATCGTCTTGCCCGCACCGGTCTCGCCGGTGATGACGGTGAAGGTGGGCGCGAGGTCCAGCTCGGCGCCGGCGATGACTCCGAGGTTCTCGATCCTGACCTGTTCGATCACGGCCGCGTGCGCACCCCCCGCCAGCCCTGCACCGGAAGGTTGAACTTCGCGACGAGCCGGCCGGAGAAGGGAACCTCCGTCAGCCGGGCGAGCCGCACGGGCTGGGCGCCGCGGCACACGGTGATGCGCGTGCCCGCCACGACGTCCATCCGGCGGCGTCCGTCGCACCAGACCACGGCGTTCTTGTCCTCGTAGGGCATGATCTCGACCTCGAGCACCGAGCGTGGCCCGACCACCATGGGACGGGCGAAGAGGGCGTGGGCGGCGATGGGCACCACCAGCAGCGCCTCGACGTCGGGCCAGACGACCGGGCCGCCGCCGGAGAAGGCGTAGGCGGTCGAGCCGGTGGGGGTGGCGAGCACGATGCCGTCGCAGCCGAAGCTGGACAGGCCGCGCCCGTCCACGCCGATGGTCGCCTCCACCATCCGGGCCCGCTCGCCCTTCTCCACGGCGGCCTCGTTGATGGCCCACCCGTGCTGCTGGCTGCCGTCGGGCGCGGTGGCGACGACGTCGATCGTCATGCGCTCCTCGACGTGGTAGTCCTTTGCGACCGCGCGGTCCATCACGTCCGGGAGAGCCTCGGGCTCGGCCTCGGCGAGGAAGCCGACGTGGCCGAGGTTGATGCCCAGCAGGGGCACGTCGTGCTCGCGGGCGACCTCGGCCGCCCGCAGGATCGTCCCGTCGCCGCCGAGCACCATGGCGAGCTCGGCGCCCTCGGCGCTGCCGTCGCGCACGACGTCGATGCCTCGGCTCTGCAGCCCCTCGCACACCCGGTCCGCCGCACGGACGGCCTCGGGCCTGCCCTCGTGCGTCACGACGAGGATGCGGCGGGTCATGTTGCCTCCTGCGATGTCTGCGGTTCGCCGGCCGGGCCGGTGCGCACGGCGCGCTCGGCCGCGGCGGTCAGCGCCTCGCCGCGCAGCGCCCGGGGGTGCGCGCGGCGCAGGGCGACGAAGTACTCCACGTTGCCCGAGGGCCCCGGCAGCGGGCTCGGCACCACGGCCCAGGTGTCGAGCCCGAGCTCCGCAGCCGCGGCGGCGACCTTGAGCACGGACTCGACGTGCTGGGCGGTGTCCCGCACGACGCCGCCGTGGCCGAGCCGTTCCTTGCCGACCTCGAACTGCGGCTTGACCATCAGCAGCAGGTCGGCGTCGGGCGCGGCGGCGCGCGCGAGCGCCGGCAGCACCAGCGTCAGCGAGATGAAGGACATGTCGCCCACCACCAGCTCCGGCGCCGGCGCGACCTGCTCGGGCGTGAGCGTGCGGACGTTCGTGCGGTCCAGGACGGTCACGCGGGGGTCCGACTGGAGCGACCAGGCCAGCTGGCCGTACCCGACGTCGACGGCGACCACGTGGGCGGCTCCCCGGCGCAGGAGCACGTCGGTGAACCCGCCCGTGGAGGCTCCGGCGTCGAGGCAGCGGCGGCCGGCAACGACCGGCGCGTCGGCGCCCAGGGCGTCGAGGGCGCCCGCGAGCTTGTGCGCGCCGCGGGAGACGTACTCGTCGCCGGCGGGAACGTCCACGCGGACCGCCTGGGCCGGGTTCACCTGGCGCGCCGGCTTGGTGACGACCTGGCCGTCGAGCAGCACCTGCCCCGCCGCGATGAGTTCTGCGGCGTGCTGGCGCGACCGGGCCAGCCCCCGGCGGACCAGCTCGGCGTCGATGCGGACCAGACGCGCCATCAGTTCTCGGCGCTCGTCAGCCGCGCGGACAGGTGGGCGTGGATGGCGTCGAACACGGCGACCTGCTCGGCCAGCGGGACGTCCTGGATGTCCTCCAGCCGGGCCAGCGGGTCAGTCTCCTGACCGGCGGGTGTCTCGCCCATCCGCTCCTCCTGCCTCGCTGTGGCCCTGGCTCAGGGAAGGTTATCGCGGCGCGACGACCTCGAGCACAGGCACCTGCTCGTCTGTGAGTACCGTGCCGCTGTCCACCGCAGACCAGGCGGCCGCCGTCAGGCACCGCCACCCGTCGAGCGAGACGGCGACCGGTGCGTCGTCGACGTCCAGGTCGACGGTCCGGTTCCCCACCCGCAGCTCGAAGGAGGGCTGCGGACCCACGACGCGTGCGGCCGCGGCGCCGCAGCGCCACCAGCCCTCCGCGGCCGGGGACGGCGCCGGGTGCGGCTCGCTGAGGCCGCGCAGGTCCACCGCGAGGTAGCTGGGCCGCTCCTCAGGCACCGCGAGGATGACGTCCCGGGCGTCGCTGACCCCGGTGAGGACGTGGAGGCCTGGGATGCCCGCCGCGCGCGCCCCGGCCAGGTCGGTGTTGAGCCGGTCGCCGACGGCGAGCGGTCGCGTCCCGCCCGCCTTGGCGGTGGCCTGCCGGAAGATCTCCGGCTGCGGCTTGCCTGCCGAGACGGGGACGACGCCCGTGGCGTTCGTGACGGCCGCGACGAGGGAGCCGTTGCCGACCGCCATTCCTCGTTCGGTCGGGAGCGTCGCGTCGAGGTTCGTGGCCACGAACCTCGCTCCGGCACTGATGGCGAATGCCGCCTCGGTCAGCTCGCGCCATCCCAGGTCCGGCGAGAACCCCTGGACGACGGCGACGGGCCCCTCCGCTGCGCTCCCGGCGAGCCGGAACCCCCGCTCGAGCAGAGCAGCCCGCAGGCCCGCGCCGCCGACGGGCAGCACGAGGGAGCCCTCCGGCAGCTCGGCGGCGAGGATGGCCGCGGCCGCCTGCGAGGAGGTCATGATCTCGTGCGCGAGCGTGGGGATGCCGAGGCTCGTGAGCTGGTCGGCGACCGTCTGCGGCTCCCGGGCAGCGTTGTTCGTCACGAACATCATCCGCTGGCCGAGCGCCCGAGCGCTCGCCACGCCCTCGTCCGCGTGGTCGACCGGCTCCGCACCGCGGTAGCACACGCCGTCCAGGTCCATCAGCGCCACGTCGTAGACGCTCGCCAGCGGCTGCACGCTCTCCAGCAGCCCCGCAGACACCGCCGTCACTCTCGCTCCTTGTCGCTCACGTCGAGGTCGAGCTCCGCCTGCTCGAACTCCTCCGAGTCCTCCTCGCTGGCCACGTCGGCCGATGCGGTGCTGGGGTCGCGAACGTCCACGACCTCGTCCGCCGAGCCTGCCTCGTCGATGGCGCTGTCAGTCTGCGCAACGGCCTCGGCCCCCTCAGCGCCATCTGCCTGCTCGGGAGACTCTGCATCGGCGTCCGGCTCGGCGACCTGCTCGGCGACCTGCTCGGTATCCGCGGAAGAGTCCTCTCCCTCAGGGCTGTACTCAGCTTCGACCGGGCGGCGCTCGCCCTGCGGGAAGTCGTCGGCGAGGTCCAGGACGACGATTTCCTCAGCAGGTTCGGGCTCAGGCCCGGCCGCATCCCGCAGGACGCGCGCTTCCTCAGATTTGCCAAGCTCCTCGAGTCGCTCTGCCTTGACGAGGTCGAGCCGTCGCCTCAGCTCAGGCCGGGTCACCTTGCCGACGAGCGCGGACTCGAGAACGAGCAGCCCCGCTTCTGTCTCGCCAAGGTCGGCACGCGCCCCGCTCGCCACGATCGCCAGCTCGACCCGGTCGTGCTCCGACAACGATGCAGGATCAGTCTCGGCGACGACCGTGAGGGCGCGTTCCGGCCGGCCGAGCCCACGCTCGCAGTCAGCCTCCATCGGACGGTGCGCGTCAATACCCGAGAGACGGCGAACCGTCCGCAGCTCACGAAGCGCCTCGGCGTAGTTGCCCGTCGCATAGGCGGTGACAGCCAGAGCCTCGCGAACGACGTCCACGCGACCCGCTCGACGCATCGCCGCCTGGGCGTGCTCGTACGCAGTAGCAGGGTCGCCGTCTATGAGGCGACCTGCCATCACAAGGTGGCGGGCGACCAGATCGGCGTTGTTCTTGCTGAGCGTTCGCAGACGCGCGCGGGCCGTGCGGTCGAGCATCTGCGGCTCGACGTCGTCCGGGATGTGTGGTTCCTGCACCCGCTCGAAGCGGTCGGGGCGTGCTTGGCGCTGGTCGTCGTCCCGTCGCGAGCCGGCGCCGTAGCCGCCGTCACGGCGAGGTCCGCCCTGATTCCCGCCCACACGGCGAGGTCCACGGTCAAACCCGCCCTGACGGCGCTCGCCCTCACGAGGACCGCCGCCCTGGTACCCACCCTGACGACGGGCACCGCCCTGGAAGCCACCTTCCCGGCGCTCGCCCTCACGACGGGCACCACGGTCAAACCCGCCCTGACGACGCTCACCCTCACCACGGGGACCGCCCTGGTACCCACCCTCACGACGGGCACCGCCCTGGAAGCCACCTTCCCGGCGCTCCCCCTCACGACGGGCACCACGGTCGAACCCGCCCTCACGACGGGGACCACGGTCAAACCCGCCCTCACGACGGGGACCACGGTCAAACCCGCCCTGACGACGCTCACCCTCACCACGGGGACCGCCCTGGTACCCACCCTCACGACGGGCACCACGGTCGAACCCGCCCTCACGACGGGGACCACGGTCAAACCCGCCCTGACGACGCTCACCCTCACCACGGGGACCGCCCTGGTACCCACCCTCACGACGGGCACCGCCCTGGAAGCCACCTTCCCGGCGCTCGCCCTCACGACGAGGACCGCCCTGGTAACCGCCCTCACGCCCAGGACTCCGGTCAAAGCCGCCTTCACGACGAGGGCCGTCACGGCGAGGCCCGCGGTCGAAGCCGCCCTCACGACGGTCACCCTCACGACGAGGACCGCCCTGGTAACCGCCTTCACGACGAGGACCGCCCTGGTAACCGCCCTCACGACGAGGACCGCCCTGGTAACCGCCCTCACGACGGGGACCACGATCGAACCCGCCCTCACGACGGGCACCGCCCTGGAAGCCACCTTCCCGGCGCTCACCTTCACGACGAGGCCCGCCCTGGAAGCCACCTTCCCGGCGCTCGCCCTCACGACGAGGCCCGCCCTGGAAGCCACCTTCCCGGCGCTCGCCCTCACGACGCGCACCACCCTGGTAACCCTCACCGCCACGCCGGTTGCCACGCGGACCGCCGCGCTTCTGCGAACGCTCGCGGAACGCAGCCGCAGCCGGCTGGTCGTTGCTAGCGCGGCCGGCTCCCCCCGGACGCGACGTACCAGAGCGACGCTGCTCCGAAGAGTCACGCCCTGAGCTAGGCCCGTTTCGACGAGGAGGCTTCGCGTCGTCCCTGTTGTTATCTGAAGTCGACATGAATTCCCTCGTCTGCGCTCGAAACTACAAATGAATTGACGCAGCAACCTGCGCACAACGCAAGAAGGCCGCAACTATGAAGTTGCGGCCTCCTTGGAATGGGTGTTCGGCGGTGTCCTACTCTCCCACACAGTCTCCCGTGCAGTACCATCGGCGCTGAGGGGCTTAGCTTCCGGGTTCGGAATGGGACCGGGCGTTTCCCCCTCGCTATGACCGCCGTAACT